>CALXMR010000003.1 GCA_944389525.1 uncultured Alphaproteobacteria bacterium
CAGTTTTGTCTGGAATTATCTTCTGCGATCAGTTCAGCCGACTTAACCTGTGGGGCTACTTCTCGTAAAAAGGTATCAGGATAATTCAGTTGGGCTGGTGATGACAGTGATGCCATCCTGGCGCCATTGCGCGCGGCGTGCGTCCAGATCCAAGATGTTCGTTTGGGCCAGATACAGCACAGGACGCACGCCGCGCGCCGCGGAGAGTGATAAAACTGCATCTGCGGGTGATGGTTTTTGTCTGCCGGCCGCAAACCATGTTTCGTTATCTGCAATCCAAAAATCTGGATCGGCATGTGTTATAATTGCATCTGTATCTGTAATCACTATACCGTTTTCAATCGTGAATTTCTGGCCGTGTTGAGTCAGATATTCTGTGATTGCGGTGTTTTTATCCAGGGTGTTCGATTCGGTTTCGGGAGACGGGGCATCAAAATCTAGGTCTTGGAATACGGGGGTAAAATTTGGTCCGGGTATGATATAATCGTCATCTTCGGTGTCAATATCAAAGCTGCTAGGTGGTGGCAATCCGTTCGTGTTTTGTTGTGGCTGATGCATAACAGGCGGAATCTGGGGTGTTGTTGGTTGGCTAGAAAAGGTACTTTGATAAAAAGATGATTGCTGGCCGGGGCCTATGTTACTGCGGGCGCGCATATATGGTACACGCATTTCGTCGGGTAAATTTGGTGGCAATTCGTTACCGGTTTTTTCAGATTCTTGCGTGTTTTCGGGTGTGTGTGTGGTTGTTTGTGGTTTTGGTTCTTCCAGGGGGGTGGGCTGTAAAAATTTTGGTATCTGTATTTTGAACAGTGGTGCACGTTTGCGTACAATGATGGTTGTTGTTGCAATGTACATTGGTATCGCCGCCAGCATCAAAATACCGAACACAAATCCAGGAAAGCCACGCAACTTGGAATGAAACAGCCGCGACCAGTTAGCAGATGAGAGCATATCAAAGTTAAAGAAAAACTGCAAAATGGCCCACATGACCAGTATGTAACATATGGTCCATATAATTACATAGCGATGTTGTTTACAAAAATCTGTGATCCGTTTCATCTGTTTTTATAATAGACAATTTATGATATTTGTCAATATTATTCTATGAATATATGTATTTTTTGTCTAAAAAGTACTTTTTTTTAACATCGGTTTAAGGTATAATTACAGGGATAGACAAGGGGGAGTTTTGTATGGCAAGGCTTAAAATGATTGGCGCATCTGTTATGGTGTTGATTGCGGTGGCGTTCGTTTCGGACGCGTTGGCCGCCAGTGCATCTGGCCGTGCGGGTTATAATGTTACACAGCTAAATCGTGCGGGCGTTAGCCAGGCGGGCTCATCACAGCGTATGCCAACAATGCCGACCTTGCCAGGGAATTCGGTCGGAAATTTATCGCCAAATTTACCCAGTGGCGGTAATGGCAGCGGCGGTGGTGGCGGCGGTGATGTACCAGATAATCCGGATAATCCTGACCCCCAGCCAGAACCAGAATGTCCAGATGGTGGCGTCAAGGATTCTGACTACACAATTGAAAACTGTATGAATGATATATTGATGTGTATCAACAGTGGGGCTTTGCCAGGCGGACTGAACGATATGTTTGACGAAGATGTTCGTAATTCAATCGTAAATGGTATGGGATTGTGCAGAATCCAGGTGGAAAAATGCATCACGGATGTTCGGCGTGACTGTAAGAATATTTATCATACATCGTCTGATGTTTGGATTGATTTTAATGCCCGCAGGGTTCAGCCAGAATATTATAACTTTGTATTGCGTAAAACAGGTTTGACGCCAAACCAAGCAGAAAATACTTGTTTGTTGCTGGACAGAAATACGTATGGGGCGTCGTTTAATGCGGTGTCGAATGTTGGGGCGGTGACCGCAGAATATAACCAAACGGTTGGTGCGTATAATGGGCGAAATGGAAATATATTAATTAAAACGCGACCGTTGGGGGTTGATGTTAATGATAATGGGGTGACCGATGGACAACGCGGACATTATGCACGTTGGGATCCGAAGACCGCAGAATGCTGGGTACGGGTGGCGGCCTATAACAAGGATACGCATATCAAAAATAGTTGGTTGTTTGGTGCGGCCGGTGATGACCAGCCTGCTGAAGTGTGGCGCGCCGCGGGTGATACATTTACATGTAATCGTGATCTGTTTGGGTTCTCGCTGATGAACCAAACCAGTACGGCTGCTGTTGTTGGTATTGGTGGTGGTACCGTATTGGGGGCAAGTATCGGGGCAATTGCCGGGCACGGTGCGCGGGCGTTTAACTGTGATATCGACAGCCACAGAAAAATGCTGACCGAAGAATTGCGCGCGGATGCCAGTATCGGAACAATTAACAAGTATATGGACAATGATATAAGTGTTAATGTCGAAACCATGACTGTGGCGCAATGTCAAGAGGTCGTAAAACTGTATGATACATACGAAACATATGAATCGGCCGTTGACAGATGCGGATTGATGGAAACAAATCCAACAGAAGAGATTATTGTTGTTTCAACATCTGATGCACAGTGTGTAACGGATTTGGGATGTGTGGCACTGGGTGGTGGCAGTTTTTCGTGTACGGACGACATTCTCTTGACGGATTGTGATGTCGAGATTATTGACGAAGATTTGTCAGACAGTGAATTTTATAATGCAAATTGCAGTTTCTATTCACTGGACAGAACCTTAAAGTATGGTGGTGGGCCGTATTGTGAATCGACATCTGGTGATTGTCGCACTTTGAATCAGATAAAGGTTGAATTGACAGAATTGGACAAGGTTTTTAATACCGCAATCAAAGATTTGATAAGAGAAGGCGAGGCGTCTAATATGGGCAAAAGTATCGGTATTGGTGCTGGAATCGGTGCAGGGGCCGGCGGATTGGCCACGGCCATAACCGCATTTGTCGAACGCAGCAATATTAATTGCCGTGTTGGCGATGATTTGGCCCAGGTCGGGTACGGAAAATCTTATTCGATTGAATCGTTGCGTGATTTCTATGTCAAATGGGGGTTGCGTTTGCCAGATACTATTTCGCCAACGGGCACGGCCGTTGATTGTGATTCTTGGCGGCGTACATGTGCCACTTTGACAGATGTGGAGCAATGTAAAAATGCCCAATTGAATTACAAGCCAGCAGATGCGTCAACAGTAACATTAATCGATTCGGCGTGCACCGTGTCGGGCAGTGCGTGCATTGAAAACTATCCCGTGGCGCGGTCATATGGTGCATGCGAATAAGGTTTTGTCAAGGTGTTAAAAATCCCACCAGTTGGTGGGATTTTTATTTCTGGTCAACCGCAATTATAAAGATACCCAGTTTGTTTGCGGTTTTTATCACTGCGTCTTTGTTCACAACAAAGCAGGTTTTTGTATTTACCACAATTCCACGCAGGTGGGCCGCCGCAACGGCGTTTACTGTATCAACACCAATTGCTGGGATATCAATGCGCAAGTCCTGGCCGGGTTTGGTCATTTTGGCAAATACGCCACTGGATTTTTTGCGTCCGTGGCGCATATCAACAACGCGTTCTAACATTTTGGCGGTGCCTTCGGCTGCCTCGACTGCGATGACCTGTTTGTCGACAACAACAGATGCCCCAATGTCTGCCGCCCCAATAGTATGTGAAACATCAATTGCGCGTTCAATGTCACGACGATCACGGGCGGTTGGTTTTGTCTTTGTTTGAACGCCCGGTGTTTGGAATGTTAAATCTGGTGCGACATCTTGGGCCGCAACAATTTCAAATCCGCGTTTTTCCAGTGCCTTGTTTAATGCAACCGCCATAGAATCATACCCCCGTTGATGTTTTAATATGCTGAACAATAATCCGATTGACCACCAGTCGGGCCGCATATCCGCCAGGTTTGGGTGACCCAATGCCCCGACAAAGGTCAGTTTCTTTATCCCGCGGCGGCGAAATTCCCGTACCGCCGGCCATCCTGCCGCCGGGCGCACCGCGATATCAGGATTCAGTCGCGGATCATAAAAGTTTTTTAATCCCACAACATATACATCCCACCCCGCACGGCGCAGTGCGTCACGCGTGAAAAACGGTAAATCCAGTGCGCCTGCAATCAGCGCAATTTTTTTGTCTTTATTTTTCTGCATGTTTTAAATGGTACGAATAAATCAGGCTGGAATCAAGTCGCAATTTATGTTATCATTTCTGTAACAACAGATTTTGGGTGAACAAGACATGAAAAAAATATCATATTCTATGATTGCCGTGATGTTGGGGATAACCCCGGCAATGGCTGAATATTCTGATGCGCGCTTTCGTGACGAGATTAGCGAAGGGTTGGATTTAGTCGCCGCGCGCGAAAACATTGATGTGCCGGATGCGGCGCCAGGGGAACTGGGGCTGGATGTGTATCAGACTGTTGGCGTGGCGGACAATGATGATATTCAGATGTTCATTCCAACATCAATGTATATGCGTGCCGGGGCGGGGTTAAACCTGGGGTTTGCGACAGACTATGCACATGTGGGTGATGCCGGGTACGAGAGTTCGGGCAGTTGGACCACACAAATCGGATTGGGGTGGAACCTGTCGTCATATGTTCGCACAGAAATTGACTTCCAAGAATCTACATTTGAATTTTCTGATTTGAAAGATGCCCAGGCAACATATCAAACAGTTGGTGGCATGTTATACTTTGACTTTGCGCGCCGATATGTCCAGACGGGTGACATTACCCGCCGCCGGCACTTTGTACCGTTTATGGGAATTGGCGCCGGGGCAGGGGCATATAAATTTGATGGCCCAGGTGGGGCAGACGGATTTGTTATCGCCGCACCACGGGCGGTGGTTGGATTTAACATAATGCTGACAGATTTGATTGGTGTTGACATTATGTACCAATACCAGATGATGATCGGCAACGGTTTTGGGTGGAATGTGCGCGCCGGTGGTGTTGATAACATCAGCAATCTGATGGCGTCATTCCGTGTGAATTTCTAAGGTGATGTGGGGACAAAATGAAAAAATTATTTTTTATGACCGTGTTAACAGTAATGCCAATGATGGCAAATGCGGCAATTCCGTACCGGGTAGAGCAGGTAAATACCCCGGTTGTGGAATCTGAATCTGGTCATGATGCCCAGGCATTTGCCCGTGTGCGGCGTTTCTATGTTGGTGGGGCGTATAACTTTTCAATGTGGGCAAATGGCGCGGATGATGTGGTTCATATCGATGGAAAAAATACTTCTTCGTTCGAAGTTGTTGCCGGCGTGCGTCCGTTCGACATTTTCCGGATAGAGGCGAACTATATTCGTACATCTGCGAAATGGAATGCGTTTGATTTAACTGGTGATACGGCGATGTTGAATTTTATACTGGATGCGCGTATTGATAATATTTACAGACTATTTTACAGCCAGCGTCTGGTTCCATATGTTGGCATTGGTGGTGGTGTGTCGTGGAATTCGGTCGATGGCACATCTGTGCAAGACAAGATATCCCCAGTTGTATCGGCAATGGCGGGCCTGGGGATTGAACTGGGCGACAGATTTACACTGGATTTTGGTTACAGATACATGTATATGTTTTCGCCGAAGTTTGAATATATTGCGGACTTTGCGCCAACCGCGCACCAGTTTCGTATCGGCGCGCGCGTGAATTTTTAAGTTATGAAGATGTGTCCGTTCTTTGGAATTTGTGGTGGGTGTAAATATGATTTTACATCGCCGGATTATCGTGCACAGAAAATTTCAGAACTGGCCAGATTGCCCATTACTGAGGATGCGGTTTGGATTGATGCCGGGACGCGCCGGCGTGCGGAGTTTGCATTTGCAGATGGGGTGTTTGGATTTTATCAACACCGATCCAAGGCTATTGTTCCAGTGCGGTGTTGCCCACTGTGTTGTGCGGCGATAAATGATGTGTTGCCGGCGGTGGCGTCTTTGCCGTGGGGCGGGGCGGGTGCGGTGCTGGTGACGGCGTGCGATAATGGGATTGATATTGCGGTCACATCAGCCGTGCCGTATTTTAGTTCTGAATTTAAGAATGCGGCGGCGCGATTGGATGTGCTGCGTGTGACATGGAATGGGCGCGTTGTGGTTCAAAACGCAACGCCAATTGTTAAATTTGGTGATGTCAGTGTAGAGTATCCCCCGGGTGCGTTTTTACAGCCAACAATTGTTGGTGCAGATATTTTGCGCGATATGGTCGTTGCCGCGGCGGCGGGCGCACACAGATGCGCAGACTTGTTTTGCGGACTGGGGAATTTTACATATGCGCTGGGGGCGGATGGGTTTGATATTGCCGGCGCGGGGGTGCGGCGTGACCTGTTTCGTAATCCATTGACAGTTGGGATGTTGAATAAATACGATTGTGTTGTGATGGATCCACCACGCGCGGGTGCAATTGCCCAGTGCACAGAATTGGTAAAATCGAATGTTGGGCGCGTGATATATATTTCTTGTAATCCGCAAACATGGGTGCGCGATGCGAAAATTTTACAGCAGAAATACAGTTTAGTATCGTTGGCTCCGGTTGATCAATTCGTGGGCAGTGCGCATTGGGAACTGTTTTCCCTGTTCGCGTGATGTGCTACGGTGCCGGTGGTGTGCACTATATCATATTTTGCAATCTGTACCATAAAAAAACGGGGCGCGCGCCCCGTTTTTTTATTGGCATTTATTTGGTGAAAAACTGATCACAACCTTGCGACACGATTCGTTTGGCTTGGTATCAGGTGTATTGCATTCGGTTGATCCGACGCCAGACGTCTGTATGTTTGCAGATGGCAGTCCGGCCTGGATTAAGGCATCACCAACAGCCTTGGCCCGATTCTGTGATAATGGCATATTTATCTTGTCTGTTCCAGATCTGTCCGTGTGACCGACAACAGTTATACAATAGTTTGTATCACTGCCTTGGGTCGTCTTTACCTGGGTTGCAAATGTCTTTATTGTTGTTTGGGCCTGTTGTGTTAAATCCGATTTGCCCAGTTCAAATAGGTTTTGTGCAGGCAATATCAGTTGTTCCGGTTCTGGTTGAGATGGTACAGTCAATTTCTCTAGTGCGCTTTGTATCATGCTTACTTTTACTTCTACACATATACCCTGATCGTTAATTTCATATTTATTAGAAGGACATGTGCATTTGTTGTTAACCATATGATATCCATTTATGCATGAACAGGCACCAGTACTGGTATTAACTGTTACATTTGGATCTGTTTGATCGCACTGCACTGTTACATTGGGCGACAACGTATTGCATGTATTATTTTCCCCAGGTGCCGTTCCTGATGGACATTCACATCCGTTGCCTGTTGTATTTGCAACCTTGGCACCGGGGCATTGTTCACAGGCGTTTGAATTAGTATTGTATGCATATTTGCTGTTTGTGCAACGGCAATTTGGGAATGTCCCAGTGGAACCAGATGGACAACGAGCACCAGTTTCGCTGCTGGGCAGTTTCGCCGTATTGTCGCGTAATTTCTTTAGCGGTTCATACTTTGCAATAATTTCATCCGATTGTTCTTTTGGTGCCTTGTTATTTATAATTAAATTACCAACCATACCACCAACAGCACCAACGCCTGCAATGATTGCTCCAGTTTTTAGTTGTGATGATGTGTCTGCACGCTGTTGCGCCCATTCGGCGGCATCGGCACCCGTTGGATCAGACAACGCGCGCGACAGTGATGTATATGCACCATCTGTTCGGCCCAGTGATACATCGTCATACAGACCCATGGTCGCACTGTCCATTACAACTTCGGATTCTATACCTGGGGCCAGCCCCAAGGCCTCTTTACGCGTTTTTACATCTGTGGACAGGGCAAAAAAGTCTTGACGAAATTGCAATAGGGTTGCACTAACTGGTAATTGCACATCTGTTTCGCCACCCGCGATATTGCGGCCCGCACCATAGTCACAGCGGAATGTTGCCAGATATGCCGCCATATCGCGTTCGGCGGCATCATCGGCGCGATTTTCTGCCACCGCAGACGCCAGTTGCATCCCCCCGATACCAGTGGCACCAATCGACAGTCCGCCCAATAATTTATTTGCGGTGGATTGTTCTTTCGCTTTCATCGCATCTGCATTCTTTTGCAGTTCGTCTATTTTTTTCTGTGATTCTTCTTCGGATAGTGTGGGACGAATACAGCTGCGTTGGTCATCGCTGGGGCGATATTCACCACTGCATTTTTCAATTATGCAAATTTCAGTATTTGTCGTTTCGTCCCATTTACGATGCGCTACGGTTGCATGTTCGGGCATAGGATCGCAATCGCCAGAAATTGGGATACATTTGCCATCAGAAGGATTATATCCATCGTCACAGTCTGTGGCATGGCAAACACCTTTTTTCAATTCGCCTGCCGTTGCGTGTTCAATTGCTGATACCTGTTCGCTGGTACATGGGCCCTCGCTTTTTTTACATGCAGAACGATTGTCGTTTGGCAGATAGCCCTTTTGGCATGTTTTGATAACACAAACTAATTCATTGTTTATCCATTCGTATTTAGACTTTTTTGCATTTGTATCGCCAGATGTGCATTCTTTACCAACCTGGTCTTCACACGCATCGCCAATGGTGATTGTTTCGCATTTATCAGTGACTTCACAAAAATCTTCACATGAGCCATCTTCACCGGTGGAACCAATACATATTTCTTGCGCGTCTTTTCTGGATTGAACAGAACGTGGATTTGTTAATTTATACCGGTCTGATACACATTGTATTGGATAGCATTTTTTACTGACGATATCATATGCAAGTGATTTTGAATTAGAGCCCTTTTCTGCAGTGCATACAGTGACAGTCACTTCGTCTATTTGCAGATCGGCTTCTGCTAATTTTATATCGCCCATGTTGTTATTAGCAGGCACATCAAAAGTCTGTGTTTTATAACCTGTTCGGGAAATTTTTATTTGTGACACAGAACCTGGAACCGTTAATGAAAAATTTCCATCTATGTCAGCGGTTATCCCTTTATCTGTGCCCAGGGCAAACACGGCGGCAAATTCAATGGGTTTTTTTGTGACAGAACTAATAATACGCCCTGTAATTGTTTTTTCTGTTGTTTCAGATTGATTGTTGGATGTTTCAAGATTTGCGTCTTTTTCTGTTGTAGAAACAGTGTTTGATTGTGTAGAAGGGGTGCCAGATGTGTTGTTGGTGGTATTACCGCATTCTTCTGCAATTTTTTTGTTTATAAACTGTTCCTCTGCATGGAATGCAATAAACTTGTCATCCATTTTACCACATACTAGATCCCAGCATTGTTCAGAAACGCATTCACGTAGCGTTTGCCCTTTTTTACATTCATATGTAGTACGAGCATAACCAATGGGTTTGCAAGTGCCTTTTGTGTCTCCTGGAAGTGGTGTGTCTAGTTTTTGTTCACATTCTTCATCCTGCTTCTGTTTTAATTCATTATATATTTTTTGATAATCTTGATCTTCATCAAAATCGTAAAGAAGATTATACTGGAATCTTATGTCTGATACGCAGTTTTCGTATTCTGAAGATGTTGCTGCCAATGCGGGCAGGGTGAATAAAACGGCAAAGATTGTTATTATATAATTTCTTATGCTATTCATTTGTCTTCTCATCTAGATGATACGCCACGAGTTGTTGTGCCAAGTAAACTTGAGGTTGGTCGGCTGAGCCCCGAGGGTGGTGTTAATGTTCCCATGTTAGTTGGTAATGATGTGTCCAGATTCAACGCTGGCGCCGCCCCACATGTGCCGCTGGCTGAATCCCAACTGCCACCGTTTTTACAAATACAATCGTCCCCAGACCACGTATTCCCCAGCGCAGTACACATTTTTTCTTGCTCACTTAGTGGTTTTGGGCTTGTTTTAGGATTGCGTTCTATGCAACGACCACTGAAATCATCCCAAATTTGGTCGTCATCACATTCTGGATCTTTACAGATGCCGTTTTGCCAGCTGCCACCGTTGGATTCACATTCTTTTTGGCGGGCATCTTCGACTGGTCGTGATGAAGAAGTTTTTTCGGCTTCTGATTTTGCGTTTTTATCCGTTTTGCTATCGGATTTTTCGTCTTTGGATTCCGATTTGTCACCAAAATTCTCTTCGTGTTCTTTTTTAGCGTCTTTTACGGCGTCCTCTGCCTTTTGCCGGTCAATTGCGCGGCTAATTGCTCCAGATGTAAGCGCACCTGTGGCCACACCAAGTCCAGAACCCATCAGGGCCGCAGACGCAGATGTCTGGCTGCGTGTCAAGCGATATGCGTTTTCCATAAATGTTGTGACATCAATTCCAAACCAATCAGGTGTGCAATCAAAAACGCCGCCGGCATATGCCTTTTTCGATGCGAACAGTGTGGAATCATCGCCTGCATAGAATTCAACCGTGAATACGCAATCTAGACTGCGGTCGTCCAATGTCGCGCCCAGCATGCGGCACTGTTCGCGCATCTGATCGCGCAAGTCGTACAGACGCTGTTCATCGCGTTGGACCAAAACCTCGGCATCTTGGCGCAGGGCACCAAACACGGACATTGTGCGTGATGCCAGACCACTGTCTTGCTGGACACAGTTATCGGCAATTGTTTTACATTTTGCAATTGCGGCGTCCCCGGCGGATTTGCCTAGGCACTTGCTGAATGTGGTGCCACATTCGGTGATGATGCAATCGTTGTACTGGTTACCACAATCAATTACCGCATTATATGATGCCAGACGTGCATTCATGTCACGGTCGGCCTTTATCTCGGCCGCGAACAGGCGGTATTCTTCACCTGTGCACTGGGCGTCGATGTCGTTGCGGCATGCGTCCATTTTGTTGCCCCATATGGTATCTGTATCACCACGGCAATCATAAAAATTATTCCCGCACCGTTCTGTCATACATTGGCGCAGGCCGATGTCACATGCGTTTTGACCGCTGGCCACCGATGTGGTGGCGGTGGAAATGGCGTCATCTGCATCCAGTGCCGCACGCTGGGCCGCGATTGCATCAGCCAATGCGCGGGCCGAAGTGTCAGCGGTGCTGTTTTCTGTATTAACATCTGCCAGGTATTCATCAAACTGTGACGATTTATTTTCGATAATAATTTCTTCGTCTGGTTCAGAATCTGGTTCAGTTGTTTTCGTGGTTGACGTTTGTGTTGTTGATGGTGCCGTCATTGTTGGCATGCGCCCTGTGACATTTACGCGCGTTGATGTTGTTGGACGCGCGGATGTGCCACGCTGGACCACGGCGGCATCGGCCATCGGTGTAAACAGTGCGATTATTGCCACAAACGCGGCCAGACCAATTGTGTTGGTCTGGGTGATTTTCTGGTAAAGATTTTCAAACCGGTTTGTCATGTTTATGTGTATCCATTCGTTAATCCAGTAAATCACATGCGATGTCATAGAATTCACACAGTTGGGTCGCACTGGCGCGTTCTGATTCGTATCCGTCACCGCATTTGTTTGGCATGTTGCGTTCGCACACGGTTTCAATGCATGCGTTGCGTGCCGAATCGTTTTTGCACCCGTCTTGTGCGCTGGTTAATTTCTGCGCGCGCGCCGTTTGGTAATTTTTAACAATCGTGGCCAGCATAGTGTCCGCACTTTCTATTGCAGAATCACGCGCGGCAATTAAATCTGTGCGGATATCAGATACATAGTCGTCACAGCCGGCGGCCTCTACACTGCATGCGGCGAAAAATCTGTCAAAATCTGAATCGTTTTCGCATGCGCTGTAATCCGGGCCACAGCGATTGGCCGCGACCAGACATGCGCGAATATTTGTCATGCATGTCGATTGGCTGACCGTTTGGGCGCGTTCCGACAGGGTGGTTGCCAGTTGTGCACTGACCCCCGCGGCGCGACATGATTGTTCGATTAATTCATCGTATGCGTCTGATACATCGTCCGGGGTACATCCATCGATCTTTTTAATACACTGTGCCGTTGCCCATGCATAGCGTTGGCCAGGGTCGGTTGGCGCATCTTCCAGTTCATCTTCGCTGAGTGTATAGCGGGCAGATGCCCCCAACGATAAACTGCGCATGCCGGTCTTGGTCGGTGGGGTGCCGGCACTGGATGTGCCACAATATTGACAGCGCGCCGCCGGATTAGACGATACATTTATCGCACACACAGAATCCAGGCACCGCGTCAGGTTCGCAACCGAACAGGTCGCCGCCGATGCCACCGCAGGGCACATAAATACCGCCAGTATGAAAAATATGTTTGTTGATTTCATTTCTCTCTGTATAGAAAAAGTATATCAAAAAATACTGGGGCATAAAAGCGAAAAAATAAAATATTATTTTAATACTTGACAAAACGTTTGTGTTTGTCTATATTTTGTACGAACAATAAAAAAGGAAAACAAAATGGCCTTTAATAAAAAAGTTTTTTGTCATGTCAGTGCGGGTGTTGCGGCGGCAATACTGGTTGCTGTTTGCGTTACACAGTGTAATAATCAACAGAATCTGGTGAAAGATCTGGATGTTTATGACAAAGAAATCAAAGAAGCAAAAGAAACAATAAAAAAGGCAGCAAAAATTGTTAATATTTTGACAGAAGAAAATCAAATCCAGGCGGATTCGATAGTAGTGTTGAATGATTCTATTGCAGTGTTAAACGATTCGTTAGATGTGGTAAGCGAACGTCTGGCGGATTGCCAAAAGGGCAAGTCGCGGCGCAAGCTACCAGCCAAGCCACAGCCAGTACCAGTCAAGCCACAGCCAGTACCAGCCAAGCCACAGCCAGTACCAGCCAAGCCACAGCCAGCGTCAGAAAATACGACTGTCATTAACATTGATGATGGGGGGCAAAATCATGGTAATATAATTGTTGTGCCCGATGGCGCTGGTAGTAGTAATACGGCTATTTCGATTGGGGATAATGCTGTTAATACTGGTGATATTACCGTGAATAACGGTGGTGTTATCAATAATTACTATGGTGATACAGCACAGAAAAAAGAAAAGTGCAAGGTGCTGATTATCAGACGCGCAAATGTTAAATATAACGTGCGATAAAATCATATTCGCATCGGTTGTGTACAGTCCGTCCAGTGTTGGCGGACTGTTTTTTTTCTAGACATATAATTTAAATGTGTGTTAAGATATTTTCTGTACAGACGAGAGAATGGTAATGAAGAAATTTATTCAGGCGTTTTTATTTGCATTGTTTTTGATTCCGTCAACTGCGTTTGTGGCATCGGCGGCGACTGTGAATAATGAATTTATGGTGGCGGCACAGTTATTGTCGGCGGCAAAAAATGCCGATATTCAACAGGTCCAGGCACTGATTAACAACGGGGCAAATGTTAACTATGTGGACAGCACGGGGCTGTCGCTGGTCTGTACGGCGCTGATGAATAATGATTTGCGGGCGGCACAAATTTTACAGATGTATGGGGCAGATGCGTCCCAGTGCGACCGCCAGATAAAACAGTACCAGTCGCGAAATTCCCCCAATACGGACAGTGGGGGACTGTTCAGCGGACTGTCTTCCGCCCAGAATATTGCATTGGCGGCGGCGGGGGCCGCCGTTGTTGTAGGGGGGCTGTTTTTGCTGACCGATTGGCTGGATCCGGGAAATGAAAATGACAACGGCGGCAGTGGCAGTGGCGGTAACAGACCCGGCCAGGGTGAAAACGGCGGCGGCAGCAGTGGGGGCGAAGGTTGGGCCAAGGGCGCGTTGCCGTATGGGCCGGCAATGCCAAATGCCACAGAAGAAAGTGCGAAATATTATACCGAACTGGATTATTACAGCCCAGATATCACCGTTGATCCTGATGAGCCCAGTGGTGAAGAGTTAGCGGGTGCCGCCATCAGGCAGGAAGTTTTTGATTTGATGACGGATGCGTATAAACAAAATTATCTGTTGATGATGCGTGGGTATTCTGCGCTGGCGCGTGGATATATGGGGCAACGGACATTGCGCCGTACGGATAATGCGCCGTTTTCCAGTGCGGAATTATCACATTACAATATCGGTGATATTGCCGTGACGGGTGGGCGACCAGTGACAGTTGCGCTGATTACAGAAAATGGTATAAATGCCGCGCCAAAGCCGGCCGGTGAAGATACGGCGCAAATAAACTCGCTGGATGACGAATTGCTGGGGTGGACAACGACAAATGGTAATAATGGGCTAAGCACGGCGCAGAACAATATGTTGTCCAGCAAATATTATAACAATGTGGTTCAGCTGGGTACGGGCGAAGCAAACCAGATATCTGGCGCGTACACATACGAAGATGGCAGTTTGGTAAATAATTTTGATTTGTCAGGATTTGGGACGGCGGTAAACAATACATATGCGACAGATGATGATGACTTGTTGGCGAAAATATTGGGCGGCAGTTTGTCAGGATTTGGAACGGCGGACTTTATCGGATTTATGCCGAATGGCCAGATGCTGGTCTATCGCACAGGTGGTGGTACAGGGCTGGTGCAATTGAAAGAACCATCAAATGCAGGCACATATGTTATGAACAATGAAGAAAGCCTGGCCACTGGGGATACATTGAATTTGTTTGGTAAAACATTAACTGTCACCAGAACTGGAAATCAAATAACCGCGGTCGCAGATGATGAAACAAAATATACGGGCTATATCGGGGCAGACGGATTACTGTATATCGACAGCGCGGCAGATGGTGTTATTAACCAGGCATATCAGATGACGGACAATAATCTGATACTGACCAAAGAAACAGGAAAATTGGATTATTTGAATTACAGTGCGCTGAATGATGCTGCATTGCGGTTTACATCGGGCGATCTGGCTGGTGGCCGATCCCAGCCGTTTATACTGGCTAATGCGTCTGTGATTGACCCGTTGTATGATCGTGGCGCGGCAACGATTAATGATGTGTTGAATTTCAGTACCCAAGAAACGCAACAGGCGGGGTTCGCGCTGTACATAAATCAATACTATAATCAAAACAAGGATGATACGACAAATCCGGCATCTGATGCGGCAAAGTTCTTTGGCGGGTTGGGGTCCAGTTATTCGCCGTTGGTGATATTTTCAACCGGTGCGTCAGAAACGGACAGTCTGTACAGTGGTGCAAATTTAACCGCGACATTTGAAAATTCTGCGCCGTTGGTTTATGACAATTTGGAACGCCTGTTCATGTCAATTGTGCCGGTAATTCAATCTGGGAATGGTACCAGTGGTACAGACACGGTCAGTGGATATTCCCAGGAAAATAAATATGTCGTTTCGCAGTGGCAAAATACAAATAATACATCTGATACAACGAATGATGATACATATTACAAGGGGCGCGTATGTGGCATCGCGGGTACGGGTGCAAATGGTGTTGATCCATGGTGCTTTGCGGCGGCCGGTGTGACCGATGAACAGGCTGTGTCTGCGGCGGCTGGGGCGGCCGGGTCGTTAAAGTCGGCGTTCAGTTATATGACGAACAAGGAAATTTTCACCCTGTTGGCGTTGACGGCGGACGGCGCGTATTTGGCAACGGATTCCAGTGGTAATGCGTTTTCCGAAGATGGATTGGTTTCGTACTTGCAGTCTATGTACCAGATGCCGAACGAGTATGAAATGCGCTGGAAAGTGGGCGGTGAAAATTACCTGGATGTGTTCAAGGAAGTCTTTGGATACGGGGTTATAAATCTGGAACGCGCAACAACGCCGGGTAAAACAATTTATTTCTTTGACGGCAGTGGTAATATCGTATCTGACAGTGGTAATGCATATTGGCGTGCGGCATCAAATACATTGTTCCGGCCGTCTGCGGTGTTTGGTTCGGGGACATCAACTATCAGTGCGCCGTTCTATGATGTCCTGGAAAGTTTTGATGGGTCGATGCGTCTGCCGCGTGTGTGGGAAAACGAATTCGCGCTGGGCGCCACGGGGGAACGCGGACTGTATATGGGCGATGTGTTGGGTGAATTTAAAACGCGTGATACAGAACCCCAGCGGGTCGAGTTTGGTAACTTTGGTTTTTCTATGGCTGTGTCTGAAAAGCCGTATGCAGATAATCTGAATGGGCTGGATAATATGCGTTTGGATTATGCGCACGGCGATTGGAATTTTGCCGCCGGTTTCCAACGGCACTTTACAGATGGCGCATCGCGATTTGATGGGATGACAAATCCGATATTGGGGCTGGCGTCTAATGCAATTATTACGGATGTAGCGTATAATTCTGGGGCATGGTCGTTTGGGGCGCGCACATTTTCTGGTGCAATCACAGATGAAACCATGCTGGACAGTGACCCGACATTATCGGCGCAATATACGCCGGCACAGTTGGGATTGGTCCAGGGGGCACAATCTGATATCGCATGGAACGGTACGCAGTTTGGATTTACTACATCGGTTGGTATGATGCATGAAACAAATACATTGTTGGGGGCAATGTCGGGCGGATTGTTGGATATGGGCAATGGCGACACGATGTATGTTGATACGGAATTGCGCTGGGCGCCGACAGATTTGCTGGCGTTTAAGTTACGGTCAACATTTGCGCGTACAACGGCGGATGCATCGGGGCAATTTATATTGGGAATGACCGATATTGATTCAAATGCCTTTGCGTTTGGGGTGGATGCCGGTAATTTCAGTTTTGCTGTTGCGGCACCGTTGGCAATCAGCAGCGGTTCAATACAATATCCACATGCAAATTACCAGGTTGTGGAAACAGATGATGGGCAGTATGATTTGAATGTGACAGATATGTATGTCGCGGATTTAAATTTGCGCCCTGATACGCGTGAGGTTCGATTTACTGGCACATATCGGCATAATTTTGGCGAATTTACCGATGGGGCGGTTGGGTTTATATATCGGGTAAATCCAAACAATACATCTGAATTT
This sequence comes from uncultured Alphaproteobacteria bacterium, assembly GCA_944389525.1. GTDB lineage: Bacteria > Pseudomonadota > Alphaproteobacteria > Rs-D84 > Rs-D84 > Enterousia. Next base: position 16,797 of record CALXMR010000003.1, read on the forward strand.
GGCAATGAATCCATATTTATGATGAAGTTAACGCATCGGTTGGGAATCTAGAATAATCGTCCGGCAAAACGGCCCAGCAATTCGAATTTGCGCGGGTCGTTTTTTGTGATTTATTTCTGCTTGACGAAAAGTTTTTTTGGTATACAATTTTTTTGAGACAAGATAAAAAAGGACATTATAATGAATTTGTATAAAGCAGTGGAGATTGTGAAAGATTTTTTTACCCCGCGGGGAAAATCTTTTGATGAAAATGCAAAACAAGATGCGTTGTTGTTATCGCAAATTGCATCCCATGCCCAGTTTATCCGTGCACGTAACGGGGTTACTTATTTTTATTTTTTCCCAACTTATGATCGGGATTTGCCAGTGGCCCAGTTTTTGTTTCGCAGAAATGGTATAAAGGTCAGATTTCACAACAGTTCATTCTTTTACGATAAACGACCGGCATTGCGTGCGTTGCGTAGCGACATTGTAAGAGACGAAGGACGGCGTGCGTTTGTTGAGTCTGTTAAACCAATGGATTATAATGCAGAGTATGAACAGAAGATGAACGAAGTCCGTGGATATACCACACCAGTAAAGACGCGTTAAAAAAAAAGCCCCCATCGGGGGCATTTTTATTTGGATACAACAACCATTGCGGTGCGTAATACTGTATCGCCAAACATGTATCCGGGTTGTAATTCTTCGATAATTGTGTTTGGTTCTGGGGCAGGGGTTGCGTCCGCAGGGGCGGGGACAACCTGGACCGCGTTATGAAAGATTGGATTTAATTTTTGGCCAAGTGATTCTATTCTTGTAATGCCAATTTGGGCAAATGCACCGTCCATTGCCATTGCCATAGATTGTATCCCTGCATCATCAGGGTTATGTTTTTGCGCGGCATCAATTGCATCCATCACGGGCAAGAATTTCTTTGCAATTGCCATTGACCGATTGCGTGCGGCAGATTCAATATCCAGTGCCGCGCGCCGGCGTGTGTTTTCCAATTCTGCGGCCGTGCGTAGATATTTATCGGTTATTTCAGTCAATTGCGCAGTCAGTTTTTCGATTTCTTCACCCGGGTCTGGGGTGACACCTGGGGCCAGGGTGGGTGCAGTATCTGTTTTTTCTGGTGCGTCATTTATTGAAACAGTATCTATTTTTACAGATTTTTTATCATCCATGTCTGAATACCTATGTTAGTTTATTGGGGGTGGCGGATATGCACCCCCGTTTGTACTATATATTTATTTAACACTGGTTATTATAGGTATGAAGTCATCCGGTTTCAAGGATGCGCCGCCAACCAATACACCGTCTACATTTGGAATAGACATAATTTGCGCGGCGTTTGTACCCTTGACACTGGCGCCATACAGCACCGGTGTGTCGCCCAGTCCCATCGATGTCAATGTGTCCGCAATCAGTTTGTGGGCATCGGCGATTTCGCTGTCCGTTGGGGTCAGACCCGCGCCAATCGCCCAGCGTGGTTCGTATGCAACAATCACATTATTATTTGCATCGTTCGGAACAGATTCCCGCACGCCTGATTCTATAATCGCCATTGTTTTTCCGGCCTGTTTTTCGTCCATCGTTTCGCCAACACAAATGATAGGGGTCAGCCCCGCCGCAATTACAGCCGCGGCCTTGGCCCGGACGATATCGTTTGTTTCGCCGTGGTATTGGCGGCGTTCGCTGTGCCCGACAATTACATATTTTGCGCCAGTCGCCGCAATCATATTGGCCGAAACTTCACCAGTGTATGCACCGTGATCGTGTGCGCTGGCATCTTGGGCACCGATGGCAACGCGCCCGCCATCAACCCCCAGCATAGTATACGGTACGCACAAGATAACAGTGTTTTTTGAATCAATATCTTGCAATGCGGTCACCATGTGAACCAGACTGTCGCGTGAACCGTTCATTTTCCAATTTCCGGCAATAATTTTCATACATTTTCCCCTTTTTTTCGTTGATTTTCTTGATATCGTTTTGCTATGGTATCGCAAAAGGGGATTAAATGCTAGAATATTTACGCAATGCGGCGGATAAACCGTTGGCAAAGATTTTAATTGGTATATTGGCGTTTTCTTTTGTTGGGTGGGGTGTTGCCGAATGGATTTTTGGTGGCACGGCCAGTGATACAACATTGGTAAATGTCGGTCGGTCGGATGTAACAATCCAAGAATTTAGCCTGGAAAAAACACGCCAGTTGTCGGCCATGACACGGAACCAGCAACGCGAAACATATTCTGATGCGGCGCGTATGGGGGCGTTGGATCAACAGGTGTTGGGCGCATTGGCAACCCAGGCGATGGTTGAAAATCGTGCGGCGGATATGGGGTTTGTTGTTTCAGATGCCCAGGTTGCCCGCGAAATCAGCCTGTTTCCAGAATTTCAAATGAATGGCCAGTTTTCGACATTCTTGTTCGATACTGTCCTGGCCAACAGTGGTTATAGCGAGGCGGCATTCGCAGATGTCTTGCGCCGCCAGATATTGCGCGGTTATGTTTTGGCGCCGGTGTCTGTGCCAGTACAGTTGCCAGAATTTGCCGTGCGCGCCGCATATGATGCACGGTATGCAACACGCCAGATTGAATATTCAACGATAAAATATTCTGATTTTGATGTTGCAAACCCCAGCGCAGAAGAATTACAGGCGTTCTATGAACAAAATCCGCATACCGTTCCAGAACAACGAACGGTGTCATATGTGTTGGTTCCGGCCGATATGGACAAGCCTGATGATTATGATGCGGCGTATCAAAATGCCATCTTGGTCGAAGATGATATTATCGCCGGTGAATCTATGTCTGATACCGCGAAAAAGCATGATGCAAAATTTGTTGAATTGGGGACTTTTGATGCAGCGCATCGACCAGTGGATGTTATTCTGACAGATGCGATGATGAATAATATTTTTGATATGGAAGAGGGCACAGAAAGTGAACTGATTGAAACAAAACAGGGCTTTGTTATCGTTCGCGTTGAACGCGTTATTCCTGAACATAACGCGGAATTTGAATCAATCAAAGATGAACTGGTTACCGCGTGGCGGCGCGCGCAACAGCGTAAACAGGCATATGTTCGTGCAAATGAAATCTTGGTCGATTTGAACAACGGCACAGATATGACAAATGCGCGTGCGGCGACTGTGTCGCGGGCCAATGGCGCGCCAGTGGATGTTTTGGCGGCGGCATTTAATTCGGAAATTGGATCAAGTTCAATTGTTGATGGTGCAGATGCGTTCTATGTATTGCATATCGAAAAAGAAGTTATGCCAGAGGCGGATGATAAAAAAATGGCAGACATTCGAACAGAGTTGGAAAATTTATCTGCCCAGCAAATTACAGATGATTATAACGCATTTCTAAAGCGCCAATATCCCATAGAGATAAACGATAAAGTGTATAATCGTTTCTTTGCAAAGTAAAAAAAACGGGGCATACGCCCCGTTTTTTATGACAGTTTGTGTATTACCAAACCACTGCGCAGTTTTGGTTCAAACCATGTTGTTTTGGGTGGCATGATATTGCCAGTGTCGGCAATGTCAATAATTTGTTGCATTGTAACAGGGTACATTGCAAATGCCGCCACCATTTCACCAGAATCAACGCGTTTTTGTAACTCGCCCAGACCGCGTATCCCACCAACAAAATCAATCCGTTTACTGGTGCGCAGGTCACCCAAGTTTAATATTTTATCAAACACCAGGTTAGACAGCACTGTCACATCCAATACACCAATTGGGTCGCTGTCGTTGTATGTGCCAGGTTTTGCCGTCAGTGAATACCACCGACCATTCAGGTACATTCCAAAGTTATGCAACTGATTCGGTTTGTAAATATCTGGTCCCATGTCAACAACATCAAACGATTCGCGCAATTTTTCCAAGAACTGGCCTGGGGTTAATCCATTCAGGTCGCGCACCACACGGTTATAGTCGATTACGTGCAGTTGGCTGGCCGGGAAAATTACCGCCAAGAAATAGTTGTATTCTTCATCGCCAGTGTGATTGGGATTTTGTTCGCGTTTTTCGGCACCAACACGCGCCGCCGCCGCAGTTCTGTGGTGGCCATCGGCAACATACAGTGCCGGGATATCACGAAAGATTTCTGTTATGCGATTGATAATATTATCGTCATCGATTTTCCAGAATGTGTGTCCAAACCCATCGGGCGCAACAAAATCGTATTCAGGGTCGTGTGATGCGACATATTCGGATATAATTTTGTTCATTTCATCCACATCTGGATACGCAAAGAATACTGGTTCCAAATTTGCGTTTTGGATACGCACATGAATCATGCGGTCGTCTTCTTTATCCTTGCGTGTTAATTCATGCTTTTTGATTTTTCCGGTCATATAGTCATCTACATTTGCCGCCGCCACCAGGCCATATTGTGTGCGACCGTTCATTGTTTGGGCGTAAATATAGTACATTTCTTTTTCGTCCGGAACCAGCCAGCCGCGTTCTTGCCATTTTTGAAAGTTTTCAACGGCCCGGTCGTATACTGGTTGGGAATGTTCATCGGCAATCGGGTCAAAATCGATTTCTGGTTTAATGATATGCAACAGTGATTTTTCACCGGCCTCGTTCTTAGCCTCGACAGAATTCAAGACATCGTATGGGCGGGATGCGACCTGGTCTGCGATTTCACGCGGTGGGCGAATGCCGGCAAATGGTTTAATTTTCATGATATTCCCCTTTTGGTTATATATGCGAAATTATATCACATAAAATAAAAAGGCAAATGGGGACCGAAAAATATTTTTACCGATTTGTTGGTGCGCCGTTTATCTGGACTGGGATGATAGTTTCTGCGCGTACGGTATCCAGTGGGTGTGATTGGAATGCGATATTTGCAAAATCAATCTTGTTCAAATCAATCGAACGCAATGTGCGGTTATACATCGTGTTATAGTACACAACCTTGTCATGCATGTCGGTGGCAATCGTCCATTGGGTTGCCGATGGCATATTAACTGGTGCGCGGCCAGGCGCGTATTCTGTCCCCAGTGGCACATCAAAATTATTCAATATATGAAACGCCTGCATTGCCGAATCGTATGAAGTGTCTTGTTGAATAGAATAGTTCTGTAAAAATGCCGCGCGAACGAATCGCGATGGTGGTGTAAAATCGCCTGGCAATCCCAAAAATCCAGATCCTGCGCCAAATGCGCGCAGCGTGATTGGCCCAAATTGAACCGGGCCGGCGGTGCCGGGAATCAAATTGACATAGTTATTCAGATTTCGCAATTGCCATGGATAATCTGGCGAATTGGTCAGCACGCCCAGTTTGCTGTCATATACATTGGCGCGACCGTTTGTGATTTCGATTATAATCTGGGCACCAGATGCATCTGTCACGCGCCAGTGCGCCGTTGATGCGCGTGGGTCGATACTGGTAACACGAATGTTGTTGATTGCGGCGCGTACTTGGTCCACCGTAGAAAAACGAGACAGTATCCACGACACCAATTGAAAGTCAGAAATTGTTCGGGCGGCATCGGACGGATTGTATTCTGGATATTGGCCATAGCCGGGGAAATAAAACAATCCTGCGGACAGGCCGGCTTCGTTCATGCCGTCAACCACCCATCCTGGTTGCACCACTGCCAATCCGACATAGCCATACATGCTGGAAAAAGTCAGGCCACCTGTATCACCATTGGGCAGCATTGATTGCTGGATATATCCGCGTGGGACGATGGTGTACATGTTTTCCATTTCTGATTCGCCCCATTCAATGGTGCGGGCGGTGACAACGCCGTTGTCTTTGGATTTCAGGGTTATGCCTGTACAGGCGTATGCCCCGTTGGCGCACACGATGCCGATTAACGCGGCCAGTGCGGAAAATTTTTTTCTGCTCTCCATGTCTGTATTGTGGTGCATTTGTTTGACTTTTACCACAGGAAAGATATCGGGTCCGCGCCCTAAGATGAATGTGCTAGAACAATGCTTTTAGTCCGACAGATAAACTGTGTATATAAAAGCCTCCCGCCACCCAGAATCTATCATCGGATCCGATATCGGTGTAATACGAATATTCTGTGTACAGATTCAGCCAATCAAATGTCCGGAATTCCAATCCGACACCAACTTTTGTCCATGTTGATGCTTGGGAACTTTCATATCCAAAATCTAGTCTGGAAATAGTATCAGATGCCTGGTATTCAGAAAGCAGCAGTGCTGCGGTGGCATATGCATTGAACCGTTTATAGATATTATAGCCCAGATTATATGACACTGTATATGCCATTGCGTCAAAAGTCATAGTTTTATCATACAGGGCAAACCGTGTTGCCAGGTTGTTAAACTTTGCAATTCCTAGTTCTATATCTTGGAACCATGAACCTGGCTTTGATATTCTGATGCCAAATCCGGCGGAATAGCCTGTATCTGTATCAAATGTGTTTGTTTGATATTTTGGCTGGTCCCAGTTCATATATGAAGATGAAATGGTGTATGATTTAATTGCCTGGCGGTTCATTGGGCTGATGCCCACACGCAACAGTATTCGTATGTCGGTATCAACAAAATCCGAAGCGATGTCGGCGTTTGCATTATTTTCAGAATAGTGAATAGTGTTATCGCATTCATATTCAACCAGGTTAAAGTCTTCATCAAAATCCATACAGGTTCCTGCTTGCACCAAACCGGGCGCAAGCAGCCCCAGACATACCACAGGGATTTTTATTTTGTTCATTACAAAATATCCTTTCTGTCCATTATTATTTGGCCGATGTTGCTTTGTCTTTTATAGATGTGATGGAACCAGCATAACCGCTGACAATGACATGGGTTGTGCCATATAAACATCTGTTTTTAAAACACAACAGACCTTGTTGTGCGACCGTATATTGCGGTGCAACGATAATGTCTGCATTAGATTTGCTCATAGCATCGTATAATGCGCCGGCCACACACTCATCTGGTGCGATGTTACCATCGTTTGTTTGCAATTCTGGACCATATGTTTGGCGCACCGGTGTGCTGTTGAATGCCCATAACACAGAAGTACATTTTGCACTGCCTGATATTTTGTTTTGTGCGTCAATGTTCACATTTACCTGTTTTGGGGCAAATTCAATTTCTGGATTTGTAAAGTTCATACCCATTTTTCCATTATGGTATGTCGTACAACCAGTTAATGCCAATATGCCGGCCAAGATTGCGTATTTTTTCATGCTTGTTTTCCTTTGGTTATGTTATTGGTTTGTTTAGTGATGTATTTTCCCAGTTGATGTGGATTGACAACGGTTCTGAACCATAGTTCCACAGTTATGACAAAAATCATAAACTGTTTTGGGCAGATATTACAAGCAATTTTTTGCGCCATTGTGTGGTGGCGGGGTATCTAAATCACGGGATGACAAGAGAAAGTCCCGGTGTTTTATTATTTACACAAATTTTTCAGGAACCAGGTTTGTGATTATTTTTAACGCCCGCCGGAATATTGATGTGTCTGGGCTGTGATGATATACGCGTGGTTCGGTATCGCCCGGGCGACTGCCTGTCCAGACAGGGTCGCCATTTTCGTCCAATGTCACCCGCCATGATGTTTTTGTGTCACGAATAATCATCTCGCGCAGTTTGTCGGCAAAATCACGGCTTTCAAAAATGGCGACATTTTCTGTGTTGTAATACGCGCTGCGCGGGTCCAGGTTAAAACTGCCTATCCATGAAATATCGTCATCGAACACAATTGTTTTGCTGTGCAGTACAGAAAAACTAGATTGCTTGCGTTCGCGGTCATGTTCTTTGCCGCGCAGATTTTCCGCCGACAGCATGAATTCATACACATCTGCCCCAGATTCAATCAGTTGCCGTCTGTATTTTTCCCACTTTGCGTACACGGTCGGCGCGTTTGTTGACGCCAGTGAATTTGTAACGATTGTCATATGCACGCCAGATTTTTCTTCGCGCAGCATGTGTTCCAGCCCCCCCTGGCCCGGGACAAAGTACGCCGCCGACATGTATACAGAATCTGTTGTTTCGCCCCACAGGTGTTGCAATGCCTGGATAATATCGCCACGATATTTTTCTTTTTCATCCATGGTCATTTCCACCTTGGCCGGTGGGTCAGCCAGAAATTTACCGTGTCCCCAACTGAAATCGAATTTTTTGTTTTTATATTCGCGTTGCGCGCGCGCAATGATTTTTTGATATTCTTTGATTGCGTCTGCGCTTTTTTGTTCAATATCGGCGAACTTTTTTTCCAGTTTGCGCATTGCGCGTTCTGACTTTGCCTTTGGAAATACAGATGCCGGAATTGACAAGTGATAATTCCAATATTCATCAAAACTGGCGGTTGCATACTTGGTCATGTCGCCGATAAACAACACATCGGTATCAGAAAAGTTAGACGCCGTTTCTGGATAGAAATAATTACTGCCCACATTGCGGCCGCCAGTGATGTATGCAATGTTGTCGACAATAAATAACTTGTTATGCATTCTGGAATTCAGGCGATTAAAGTCCAGCAAGAATTGCGGATAGTACAACAAACGCGACCGATTGGCGACCGGGTTAAAAACCTTGACCTCTATATTCGGGTGTTGGTTCAGCAGCATAACATCCGCAATATCAGATTTTGTTCCATAATCGTCCAGCAGTATTCTGACCTTGACCCCGCGGTCGGCGGCGTTTTTCAGTTCACCAATTAACACCTTGGACGAGAAGTCGTTACTGTAAATATATGTTTGTAAATCAATTGTCTTGGTTGCCATGCGTGCAAACGCGGCGCGGATAACAAACGCCGACAGACCATCTTCGATTAATGTAGCACCACTGATATCATCGCCCGCCGCCAATTCGTTTGCATAGCACTGTGCAATTGGTGTCTGCATCGGGTCATATTTGAAATCTGTTGCAGTGACCTTGGGTGTATAGTTCGCCAGCCGTTCATCTGTTGTCGATGTTGGTATGGTCGTGCACCCCACCAGTGGCAGTGTCAGAATAAACATAGAAACTTTCTTTAACATCCTCAATTTATGTTAGCCTTTTGTTGTTGCGGGCGTAGTATACAGTATACATTATACATATGTCAAATTCATTAAAAAATATAATAATCAGGAATACAAACCCAGAAGCGTGAAATATTGGAGAATGGCAGTGTACTTTTTGTTTGCGTGATTTTGTGTAATGTGATAAAATCATATGTAATAGGAAGGATTTTTTATATGAAAAGACTTGTTGCCGTAATTAGTGGATTGTTGGTTTTACCCGCATTTGCAGAGGTTGCGCCCGAATATTTCTATCAGGAAATGATGGCGCAATATGCAGCAGAAAATCCAGAGATGGAATTTGTGACAGATTCTGCCACGGACGAAGTGGCGGATGTGTCAGAGCAGTCTGCAGACACTCAGCCGGTTGTTCCAGTTGTTCCAACCGCGGTCAGTCCGCGTAACACATCTGGTCGTGCGGCAGCGTCTCGTGCGGTCGCGTCATCAACAACCACATCTGCGCGTAATGTTGCAAATCGCGCAACGGCGGCGACAACGGCGCGTACTGTCTCTGCGCGGCCGGCGGCGGTGAACACGAAAACAACATCTTCGCGTGCGGCGGTAACGACACCGTCACGTGCGGCGGCATCGCGCACGGCACGGTCTGCATCAAATACGGTGGCCAATCGGCCGACAACAACGGTGCGTTCGACAACTGCGTCTGTGCCGGGTGTAACAACGCGTACGGCATCGGCGCAAAAGAATAATTCAAATACGGCACGTGCATCAATTGTTCAAACAGATACGGTCAATACCCCATTGTATATCAGTGGTGATACCACCGCACGGGTCAGCACTCGGTCCACGAATGTCAGTGCGCGTGTTCCGACAATACGCGTGGGGTCAACAACATCAACTGGGACATCTGAAACCAGTACATCGTCAACAATATCTATGGATGAATTGGCCCAGTTAACCGATTATTGCAAGGCCCAGTATGTTGCGTGTATGGATAATTTCTGCAATGTTCTGGATGACAGCCAGGGGCGTTGCAGTTGCAGTGCGAACCTGGATAATTATGCTGAAACCGAAGCGGCGTTGAAGCAGGCAACTGCTGATTTGCAGGAGGTTGCCCAACAGATTCAATACATCGGCCTGACCGCAGAAGAAGTGGAAACATTATTCACCCAGACCGAGGCGGAATTGCAAATGCAATCCAGCACGGATAACAGCCAGTTAAAGAATGATTTGGACAAGATAAAAAGTCTGATTGTTGATGTTGAATCTGGTCGCGCATCATCATCTTCGTCTGGGGGGGTAAGTTTTGATTTGTCGGGTTTGTTGGACTTTACAATCGACAGTACTGGATTTGATTTAGGATCCTTGCTGGGGATGAGTACCACGGACACCAGCAGTATCAGCAACCAACGTGGTGAAAAATTATATGATACCGCGGCGGCGCGTTGTCGTGCATCTGTATTGAACAGTTGCCAGGCCCAAGGGGTGGATATAACTGTTATCACAAACGCGTATGATTTGGAAATTGACAAGGCATGTATCGCGTACGAACGTGCCCTGACAGAATCTAATGATCAAATGGCATCAACGGTTCGCAACGCGAAAAGTGTGTTGCAGCGCGCGCGTCTGTTGGTGGCCCAGCAAAAGAATCAATACGATTTGCGTGGGTGTGTGACAGAATTAGACAACTGCATGCAAGATGATTTTGTTTGTGGCGATGATTACGAAAACTGTCTGGACCCCAGTGGTAAATTCATTGTTAACGGCGAAATTGTCGTGGGCAGTGAACCGGGCGCCCCGGGTGATGCTCTTGCGGCGATATATGACGCATGGGAATATACCAAGTCGAGCGGCGCTGGTTCCACAATATATAATGCATGGGGGTTAAGTTCTTCGGATACGGACAACAAAGTATCTGCGGGTACGCTGGCGGACTATATTGCAGAAACGGTTACCAGTTCTGTGCCATCGGGAACCTCGACCGACATGTCAAAGTTCTTGCAGAACAAAATCGGTTATCATGATGATGGGGACGGCAAAAACTATGGTATGTGCATCGCGGTGCTGAATCGTTGCCAGGATCTGACATACGAAGGTACCGGCCAAAACAAGAAATATATACCAAACAATAATGTTATCAAAGAATACCTGAACCGTACATTAGTGCAAATCAAATCTGCCCAGGATACAATTCTGGCCGATTATGCAGAAGACTGTATTACGGATGTGGCATCGTGTCTGACCCAGAATAACTATGATCCAGATGGGGGGGCTGGACAGATAGAATGGATTTATAACGGTGACTTGTGGTTCGAAACTGAAGGTGGGAGGTGTGGCCCGTTGTCATCACAGCAGACATTATTTGAACATTTAGGCAATGCTGGTTTTGGGCTGTATAGTGCCGAAGGATGCCCGGAAGAAAAAGAGGTTAAGCTAAACGATGTTATACGGGTATCAACTGTGTCTGCGGCTAATATGGTTGCGATGCGCGCATGTAACCCAGTAATAACAACTTGTATGAGTGTTAATGGTGTTGAAAAGTCTGACGATTTTGATACATCGTTAACCCAGGCTGTCTGGATTCAACAGGTAATGGGAAATTAAAAAATGCCCCACGTGGGGCATTTTTATTGCTGGTAAATTTTGTTCGATGTATTTTGTCACACTTGTGGTGTGGTTTGTTGGTTTTGGTGTAATATCTAGTTCAGTCAATTGTGGGCCGTACACCAGTGTAATATCACACTGATAATAAAAATAATCGTAATTGCCATCAATATGACTTTCTGTATGCGATGATTCTGATTACCATGACAATGGTCGCAATCACAGTGGCAATCGCGCAGCACCAAATACCATGACAGTGCCAACATTAACCCAGAAAACACGAACAGCCACGGTTCAATCCAGTGTGGAATAAATTCTGCGTGCGCGAATTCAGGCGCAAATAAACTGATAACAGATAGCGCAATTGGCAGCACACAGCAAAACAAATGCGGCAAAATACTGGCAATTATTCCGATTTTAATGGCTTTGTTTTTCATATTCTATCTCTGTTATATGGCGTCCCCAACAGGATTACTGCGCCACCTGGCAAAATTGCGCACTTGCGCAACCGGCGTACTGTCGTCCGCCTTTTTGCGGCGGTTCGAACCTTTGCCACATGTTCGATTCCTGTTGGCGTCCCCAACAGGAATCGAACCTGTATCAAGGGTTTAGGAAACCCCCGTTCTATCCAGTTGAACTATGGGGACAGCAGACTATATTTTATTCACAGATTTTAATATTGCAAGTTGTATTCGCGACATGTATAATACCCCAGGTTTAAGACGCAGGAAAGGGATAAGTATATGGGAAACAGACTGATTGGATATGGATCTTATCTGCCGGAACGCATTGTCACGAATTTCGATCTGGAAAAAATGGTCGATACATCTGATGAATGGATTGTTCAACGCACAGGCATGCGGGAACGGCACTTTGCGCGTGATGACGAAACAGTTGTCGATATGGCGACCATTGCCGCCACGCGTGCGCTGGAAAATGCAAATTTAACAATAAACGATATTGATATGGTGATTGTCGCAACAACGACCCCAGAACTGGACTTTCCATCTGTGGGTGTACAAGTATTGGGTCGCATGGGCGCAACAAACAGTGCGCCGGCCTTTGATGTGCGCGGTGCATGTACCGGATATATATACGCGTTGCATTGCGCGCGTGCGTTCTTTGCGGCGGGCATTCACAATCGCATAATGGTAATCGGTGCGGAAAAGATGTCACGCTTTATCGATTGGTCTGATCGCAGCACGGCGGTATTATTTGGCGATGGGGCTGGGGCGTTAATATTTGAACATTCTTCGTCCAGTTATTCTGGGATTATTGACACGGTTGTTATGTCTGATGGTGGCGAATTTGAAATGCTGCATGGCACGCCCGATCATCATATAATAATGAACGGCCCAGAAACTTATAAAAAGGCCGTGACATTAATGCCGGACGCCGCCAGTTATATCATGGAACACGCCGGCATTACGGCGGAAAATGTTGACTGGATTGTCCCGCACCAGGCGAATTTGCGTATTATTCAAAGTGGGGCCGCACGTCTGGGCTTTCCATTGGAAAAGATTTTGGTGACGGTGGACAAACATGCGAATACCAGTGGGGCATCTGGGGTACTTGCATTATCGTACGCATTTGATAATAATATAATAAAGCGCGGGCAACTGGTTCTGTACCCGGCATTTGGCAGTGGGCTGACATGGGGGGCCGCGTTAATCAGGGTGTAAAAAATGGCAACAATAACCAGAAATGACTTTGCAAACAGATTGCGTGAACGATTTGGTCTGACGACCGCGGACGCGTTCAAGTTAGTAGATATCGTATTTGACGAAATTCGTGAATCGCTGATTCATGGCGAAGAGGTTAAGTTCGCCGGCTTTGGCACATTTAAAATATTGGCAAAGCCCCAGCGTATGGGACGTAATCCAAAAACAGGCGAATCGGCGGTAATATCGGCGCGCCGTGTGGCGTCATTCCGCCCCAGCAATGAATTCAGACGCCGTGTTGCGAAAAAGTAATAAAACGCCGGCCTGTGCCGGTGTTTTTATTTATTGCACCAATCCGATTTCAGTAATAATATGAATTGCGAAAATTAAAAAGGATTGGGTATGAAAATTTACGAACAAACAGAATTGGATTTCAAAGATGTATTGGTAAAGCCAAAGCGGTCTTTTATTAATTCGCGGTCCGAAGTGGATGTAACCCGCGAATATAAATTCAAGTGGTGTCCGCGGACAATTGTGGGCACTGGCATTATATCTGCGAATATGGCAACGGTTGGCACATTCGAAGTTGCGCGGCATATGATACAGAATAAAATGTTCTGCTGTTTACACAAACACTATCCGGTGGACGATTTAATAAAATTTATCACAGAAAATGATTGTCGCGAATATGTATTCTTGTCCATGGGGCTGCGTGACGAAGACAGGGAAAAAATTGAAAAAATCTTGACCGAATATCCAGATTGTTGTCGCAACATTTGCATTGATGTGCCGAACGCATATATCCCGCGGGTCAAAGAACTGGTGGTGAAAATGCGCGAACAGTTCCCAGATATTTTGCTGATGGTTGGTAATGCGGTGACCGCGGAACTGGTCGAAGATTTAATATTGTCGGGCGCCGACATTGTAAAATGTGGCATCGGCAGTGGCAGTGCATGTATCACCCGCCGCATAACTGGGGTTGGGCGTCCACAGTTATCAACAATATTTGAATGTGCCGATACCGCGCATGGCATTGGCGGCATGATTTGCAGCGATGGTGGCGTGGTCTATATCGGCGACATATGCAAGGCATTTGGTGCCGGTGCAGACTTTGTAATGATGGGCGGGTTTTACGCCGGCTGTGCCGAGGCCGCAGGCGATATTATCGAAAAGAAATTCATCACGAATCAGATCGATGAAAAAACCGGCGAACGCATAATAGAAACAAAACAGTTCAAAGTGTTTTATGGTATGTCGTCTGAATACGCCCAGAACAAACATTACCACGGCATGCCTAAATATCGCGCCAGCGAAGGCCGTGTTGTCGAAGTTCCATTGCGTGGTTCCATTGATAAAATGAACCAAGATATTTTGGGTGGTCTGCGTTCGTATATGACCTATATCGGTGCGCGCCGGTTAAAAGATGTTTCAAAGTGTACAACATTCTATCGTGTGAACACACAGTTAAACACGGTGTTCGGGGAATAAGTCCGGCCGGACTGCCTGGGGTAATATAAGAACTGTGTCACCATGGCGCAGCGGATACCCTCGGCTGGCGCCTGCGGGGAAACCGTGACGATTTGACTGCGCGTGCGCTTGTCAAATCTACTTGTTTTCGAACCAGGCGATGTTCATCGCATGATTGAACCATCGCCACGACCCAAAAACAAAAACGCCACCAGGGCATTTTAATAATGTTTAATATCAAGTGCGTCTGCCACACTTCGTTAAAACTTCGTGTGGCACTCCTTCGCGTGAACTGTTCCGCTCCGGCTTGCCACCCGAAGCGTCACAGACGCGAAGGGTGGTTGGGGCAGCTGGATACCCTCGGCTGGCGCCTGCGGGGAAACCGTGACGATTTGACTGCGCGCGCGCTTGTCAAATCTACTTGTTTTCGAACCAGGCGATATTCATCGCATGATTGAACCATCGCCACGAACCAAAAACAAAAACGCCACCAGGGCGTTTTAATTTTTGGTTGGGGCAGCTGGATTCGAACCAACACTGACGGAGTCAGAGTCCGGAGTTCTACCGTTAAACTATGCCCCAATGCGGGGGTATTATATATTGTATTATGCGTGTTTGCAATCTATTTTTTTATTTGCGTTTTAGCAGATGGTTGCGTATAATGTTTCCTGAATCCAAAGGGATTTGGATTCGGGTTCGTAAGAAAACCTTTACCAAATCGGCATATTAATATATGTCGTAATCCGCATGGGGATAGTATGCGGCGCAAAGGTTGCGCCTTTTATTATCCACAACCCCGCACAGGTCGGGGGGCCGTCAGTTATACAACAGGGACGCAAGCGGACCTGATTCAGGTTTCCCAAAGGCTGGCGGGGTCAAATTTGGTTGATTTTCTTAACCCACCCGACCGCCAAATCCGATTTGGATTGGCGGTGTTTTATAACCAGGAAATTTTTCACAATAATTTATGTTGAAAGTTTTTTTGGTTATGCTACGCTGAGAGAACAGAAGGGTATCAAATTTCAAAAACAGCAAAAGGAGAACGGTATGGCGACATACAAGCATTTAACAGATTTATTAAAGATCTGTTCCGTGCTGCCTGCGTTGGCGATTATGCCCGCAATGGCAGAAGAACCAAACGTAAATATAAATAACAATAACTTGGCGCAGGACAATCGCGTATATAACGGCACAATAGCAGGCCAGCGTGCTGATAACGTACAACGTGGTGGTGCGGTAACTATTGGCTATGGTGTATCGGGTGTATCTGTGGCAGATGGCACCAGTTTCATAGGTAACAAGCATCTTGCCGCCACTGGTGGTGGTGCGATCAAGGCACTGAATGGATTTACAATTGGTAATAATGTAACATTTGATGGCAATACCGCAGATAATAATGGGTGGGCCGGTGCACTGTATATAAAGCTGGCTGACAAGGCGAACCCTTCTGAAAATACGACTGTAAAGATTGGTGAAAACAGCGTATTTAAAAATAACAGTGGGTTGTTTGGTGGTGCAATTGGTCTGGAATATGGTAACCTGGAAATTGCCAACGGTGCGCAGTTTATTGGAAATCATGCGAATGGTACGGCAGATACCTTTGGTGGTGGTGCAATTATCGTTTGGCAGGACCAAAAAGATCGTCCAGAACTGCATTCAACATTGAAATTGAATAACGCAACGTTTGAAGAAAACACGGCGAAGAAGTATGGTGCGGCGATTGCGGTATTTGATACAGGTGCAGAAACAACCATAAACGGTGGTTCGTTTAAGAAGAATTCAGTGGCAGAATCCGATGCAAAGAACCCAAGTGGTGGTGCGATTTATAATGTTGGCATCATGAACATAGATGGTGTTGAGTTTAAAGAGAATAACGGAAATTACTCCGGTGGTGCGATTTACAATGCAAATAGCGGTGTTACAACGGTTAAAAATTCTCTGTTTAGTTCCAACACAGCTGCACAAGGTGGTGCGATTAATAATGCGGCCACAGCTGCGGATGAAGCCGGGGAATTAACCGTTGTTGATTCGGTGTTTGAAAATAATTATGCGTGGAATGGTGGCGCAATTAGAAACCAGGGGAAGGCAGACATACAGATAGCAAATATTGTTGGTGGTGATTTTGTCAACAATAGCTCGGCAAATGGCGGTGCTATTTGGAATGGTACTTGGGGAAAAATGACCATCTCTGGTGCCGAATTTAAAGGCAATTCGGTATCAAAGACATCCGAGGTTTATAATACAGATAAGACGTCTGATGGTCAAGGTGGTGCGATTACTAATGCAGGTGTGTTAGAAATCACCAATGCCACATTTACTGGTAATAGTGCTGCTGGTATTGGTGGTGCGATTGCGAATGTTACACCACAGACGAAAGACTCAGAGATAGTTTCGAAAATTGTGTTCGATACAGTTGCATTTGAAAATAATCATGCAGATGAAAAAGGTGGTGCTATTTACAATGTCGCACGTGGTGAAATTGTTCTGAACGGTGAAAACACATTCAGTGGCAATATGGCGGGTGACGTTGCAAACGACATCCACAATGATGGTAAATTTTCCATCGCGTCTGGCACAACAACGCTGGGTGGCGGTATTACCGGTGACGGTACACTGACCATTGAGGATGGTGCAACACTGAATATCGGTACAACAACCGTAAAACAGTCTGAGGTTACACTGGATGGTACACTGACTGCACAAATCTTGAACCAGGGTTCGTGTGGTCGTGTCGAAACAGGTAAGATCACCGTTGGCGATAAAGGACTGTTGAACCTGATGTTCGGATCTGTGGGTACATATAACTTTGGTGTGACAGTACCAGAAGATAAGATTGTGTATAACAATGCAATCTATGACGCCACATTCGGTGAAACAGGTGAAATCACTGTTGCAACCAAATCAGTGGAAGAAATTGCCCAGGGTACAAACCTGTCGATGGGTGCGGCAAACGCGATCAGCATCATGGCCAACACAAAGGACGATGTGTTGAATACGATTTCGCTGATGGCGCAACAAGACCTGGTCGCGGGCAAGACTGGCAATGCTGAAAAAGAACTGGCAAAACTGAACCCAGATGACAAGCCGGTCGCACAATCGGTCGCATCGTCTGTCCAGAACCAGGTGATGTCGCTGGCTGCGGGTCGTATGTCCGGTGCATCGGTCGGCCGCAGTGGTGGTGATTTAACATCTGCGGATTATGGCCTGTGGGTCCAGGGTCTGTACAACCATTCGAAATATAATGGCAAGTTCAGCGGCGATACATGGGGTATTTCTGTCGGTGCAGATACACTGATTGACGGTAAATATACTCTGGGTATCGGTTATGCATACAATGACACTGATGTCGATTCGAATTCGCGTGATACAGGTATCGAATCGAACAGCTTGTTCCTGTATGGCCAGTACAAGCCAAACGAATGGTATGTCAATGCAGCATTGAACTATACAATGGCTAACTATGACGAATCTGCGGATCCATATGGATTCAAACGCAAGACAGAATATGATGTCGATTCGTTCGGTGGTCAAATCATGACGGGTTATGACTTTGCAGCCGGTTTCACACCAGAAGTTGGTATGCGTTACCTGCATATCAGCCAGGATGCATATCAGAGCTGGTTGGGCGAAGTTGACGCGTTGGATACAGACTATCTGACCGGTGTCGCGGGCGTAAAGTATGCGTTCGAAATCGAATCGGCGTCTGAACTGAAATTCCGTCCGGAACTGCGTGCGGCGGCAACATATGACTTTATGTCTGATGCAGCCGTGGCAACAGTGACCGCGCCGGGTAATGTTGCATATGTCATCGATGCGGATCGTCTGTCACGGTTCGGTGGTGAATTCGGTATCGGATTGACCGCACAGTATCGTGGGCTGGATGTATCGTTGAACTATGAACTGGATCTGCACGAAGATTACACTTCACAGACCGGTATGTTAAAGTTCAGATATGATTTCTAAAAAAAACAGTCTGACTGAAAAAAATCCCCCAATTGGGGGATTTTTTGTTGGATGTGAATTATTGCGCGTTGTCATCCTGGGGCCTTCTTCTTGTCACCCCGTGGCGCGGGGCCCCGCGCACTTTCTTGTCATCCTGGGGTCAAGCCCCAGGATGACAAAGAAAAGAAAGCCCCAGGATGATAAAGAAAAGAAAGCCACGGGGTGACAAAAAATAAGGGGCAGGGAAATCACACATCGGGATTGTACAGGTGGAATACAAATTTATTGCAAGGGGTGGGGGTTTGTTTTTATGATATGCTTGTTGGAAAAGGGGATGTGTATGATTTTGCGTTTTTATAATATCTGTATAACTGGGGCGATTGTAATGATGGTGGTGATGCCCGCGGCTGGGGCCGACCGAATCGTTGTTGATGCCGGCGGGGAATTTACACTGGATGCACCAAAATATACTCAATATGTTACCGAGACTGAAAATGGGGGACTGGTTTTTAATGCCGGAACATTGGAATTAAATTCTGGGGTTGTGGTGACCGAAAATTCGGGGGTATTTGGTGGTGCAATCTGGAACCAGGGAACAATAACGCAAAATCTGAATTCGGGGGCAGGACAGTTATCTTTTTTCAGAAATAAATCGACAAATGCCGGTGGCGCAATCTATAACAGCGAAACAGGGGTTATAAAAAGTCTGAGTCATGTTTTATTCCAAGAAAATACTGCGGCAATGGGGGGCGCAATCAATAATTCCAAGGTGAATGCCGCGGCACATGGTGGTGTTATAGAATTGATTTCTAATACCAGTTTTATTGGTAATTCTGCGGGCGCGTCCCAGGGCGGGGCGATTCGTAACCAGGGAAAAATTAACGATATTGTCGATTCGTTGTTTATGCAAAATACGGCTGGGAATGGTGGCGCAATCAATAACGGATCGTGGGGCAGTGTTGTTAATGGTATTACAAATACACAATTCGTGAATAATACGGCACTGGCTGGCGATTGGCAACAGGGTGGCGCAATCGTAAATGCCGGTGTGATTAATCGCATAGAAGCGTCTGAATTCAGCGGAAACCAGGCTGGAAAAAATGGGGGCGCAATCGCAAATGTTATAAATACGGCCGGAACCCAGCCTGTTATTTCATTGAAAGATGTTCAATTCTTGAATAATCGCGCGGGTGTTGCCGGGGGTGCAATTTATAACGAAGTGGGCGCTGTGGTCAATCTGGATGGTGATAATATTTTTTCAGGAAATACCGCGGGCGATGATACAAATGATATTCATAACCTGGGCCAGGTTGTAATTAATTCTGGGGTTACAAAGTTTGGTGGCGGTATTACGGGAACAGGTGAATTGACCATAAAATCAGATGCCACAATGGATATTGGCGCAACAACCGTGACCCAGGGGATTATAAACCTGGATGGGACGGTGTCGATGTCGGTGCTGAACGCGGATTCGTATGGACAGTTAATGGCGGATACATACAATATCGCCGATGGTGGCGTTGTGCGGATATCATTGGGGACGGCGGGAACATATGAACTGTTTTCGGATGGTTGGGATGGAAAACTGGAATACAACGATTCGATGTATAATATGTCACTTGATGGTGGCCATGTGACATTCAGTACAAAATCTGTGGATGAAATCGCAGATAAAAATAATCTGACTACGGCCGCCGCCACGGTGATGGCGGGACTGGCCAATGTGGGGGATTATTCTGTGGCGGTTGCATCGTTGAACGCGCAACAGGCACTGGCCAGCGGTAATACAGAATATATTGAACAAGAATC
Source organism: uncultured Alphaproteobacteria bacterium (assembly GCA_944389525.1). Lineage (GTDB taxonomy): Bacteria > Pseudomonadota > Alphaproteobacteria > Rs-D84 > Rs-D84 > Enterousia. The sequence continues at coordinate 37,229 of CALXMR010000003.1, forward strand.
AAAAAAACTGGGGGCGTATGATGTGCCAGTTGTGCAATCGGTCGCCGCGTCTGTCCAGGGCCAGGCGTTGTCACTGGCCGCGGGTCGTATGTCCGGCGCATCGGTCGGCCGCAGTGGTGGTGACGCGATTGCAACAGAATACGGTGTCTGGGGGCGCGGAATGTTTAATCATACCCAGTATTCAGATGTATTTACCGGAAATATGCGCGGTATTGCCGTTGGAATAGATGGGCAGATAAATAAAAAATATACCGTTGGACTGGGGTATTCTTATAACAGGGCGGATCTGGATGCCAACGCGCGGGATACAAATGTCGAAAATAATACACTGTTTGTCTATGGCCAGTATCAACCAAACAAGTGGTATATTAACGCAACAGCAAACTATACGATGTCAAAGTATATGGATACGGCAAATGTGTTCGGAATCATGATTGAATCGGAATACGATACCACTGCGTTTGGTGGTGCCATCATGACAGGATATGATTTTGCGTTTGGTTTGGCACCGATGGCAGGGGTCAGATATTTGCACATAGATTCTGATGAATATGATAATGGTATATTGACAATTAATGCCGATGCAACAAATTATCTGACGGGCGTTGTTGGGGCGCAATACGATTTTGTGATTGGGTCTGATTGGACGGTTAAATTCCGCCCAGAATTGCACGCGGTGGCAACATATGATTTCTTGTCGGATTCGGCGTTGGCCACAGTAACAGGAATCGATTCTGTGGCATATGTTGTTGATGGGGGACGGCTGTCGCGATTTGGGGGCGAATTCGGAATCGGACTGGCGATGATGTATGATGGATGGGATATTTCTGTGAATTACGCGTTGAATTTGCACAGTGACTATACATCACAGACAGGTATGTTAAAATTTAGATATGATTTCTGATGCCAGAAAAAATCCCCCAAACGGGGGATTTTTTAATTGTCTTTGAAATATTTTGAACGCTGGGTCTGGGATACGGATTCCATCTTGTCGAATATATCGTTCGCCGCGTCAATATCCACCGGCGCATCGCCTGATGGCATGGTGTAATCCGCACCATTTAATACAATTATCCGTTCGGGCAGTAAATCACCTGGGCCACATTGGATATAGTATTTATATGGATCATAATATTTGCCATAGCATTTACCAACCTGGATTGCGACATATCCATCCAATGCCAATTCAGCACATGTTGGTTGTGCACCCGATGTAACAATCATGCCGTTTGGCAGTTGTTCTATTTCATCGGCATATAATGGAACAGTGTTGCACCACACCGGTACATATTCATCACCAACAGATGCCATCGCACCATTCGATGTTGTTCGCCGCACACCAAAGCAATCGCCGTTTAATTCATCTGTATCAAAATCAGCCTTGATTTTATCGCCGCGTGCAATATCTGTTTTTCCCATCGGGACCGGTATGTAATCGTCATTGTTTACCAATGCGTCCGGACAAATCAGTTTCATTCCCCAACATTGACTGGATGCGTCCCACATTTCACGATCGTATCCCGTGCCCATGCTGGGATAGCATGTGGTTGTGTCCAGGCGACATACAGTTTCTTGGCGCCACCAATCAACCGCGTCACATGTCATCGGCGCAAACATCAACCCGAATACAGAAAATGCAAATATTTTTTTCATCGTTTCTTTGCCTTTTATTTTATCAAAATTTTTTATGCGTGGCAATATTGTATTTATGATAACCCCATTGTTGTGCTAGTCCCTGTGTCGTCATCAACCACTGGTGGACGGGTTTTCTGTATCAGAATCATCTTTTTCTGCGCAATATCCCCACTTTGTATTTGCCCCCGTTTCATCATAGAAGTATTTATATAAAGTACCTGTGCTGGAACCGTCAGATTTCCATTGCGTGTCAAACCATGTCCCGCCCAGCCTCTCGCATTCAGTCGACAAGACTTTTGCCATTTCTACCTTGACCGAGTCCATGACCGAATTGACATCCCCCATAACTTCTGCTGGAATTTCTATTTCCCCATTGGTAATTTTTTCTGAATCCGATGGACGAACACAAACCTGGGTTGCATAGCGTACTACTTTTTGATATAAACTGCCGGCATAATCTGGCCCACAGTCAAATTCTGGTTCTGTTATAAGCGGGGCAGATGTTCCGCCAGGGCAATTTGCATCGGCCAGCCCCGAGACTGCATCACATTTCAGACACATATTGTTAAACTTGCCGGCTGCTTCGGCACCTAAAAGAATTTTTGCGTTTCCATCCGCTGTGTTTTCATCTTTGTATGCCAGAACATATCCTTGTTTGCATTCATAATAGGCGCGTATTTTTGGTTCGCAATAGTAACCATTGCTTGTGGGATATTGTGTGTTGTCAATATTGATGTCAGATGTGTTGAATGTCATAGACAATGCATTACATTGCCAGCGGTCAGCATATATTTGATCGCCAGGGGCGTATACACGGCATCCATATGGGTATGCGTGCAGACTGTCATTACTGGGGACTTTGCAAGTGTCTTGGACAAAGCTTTCCAATAATGTGTGGCATTCTTTGACAATTTTTTGATCGGTGATTTCATGCATCGCTGCTATTAATAAGTCCAGACCACTGCCATTCGGGTCGCCGTACAAATTGCTGCAGGCGTACAATTTTTCCTCACATAATTCTTCGGATAATTCCAGACGCGATCCCGTCAGTAATTCTTCTTTGATATTACTAAAATCTTTCAGTGATTCATTTTGTTCATCGTAACAGGTGTTAACGACAGCCAGACATTCATTTTTGACATCGCGAATTTTTTCTTGTTGGCCCTGGTATATTTCGACAATTGCCTGGCGAACAAATTCATCCCATACCTCGTCTGCGATATCGCGACATGTTTCCAGACCGCGCGCGGCATAAATTCGTTTGTTGTTTAATTCAGAAACAATTAAACGGTTGGTGGCGTTTGTTAAAACATCGCCATCTAATGATATCTGGTATTCCAGTTGATAAAAGTCTGGGGAATAAATCGGTTCGCCAGTATCACGATTTAAGTATCTGCCGGTTACATCCAGGCAATGAACATAGTTGGGCCCACATGCCGTTTCGGCGGTTATGTCGGTGCGAACCTGGGCAATACAGTCATTAATTGATGTTGAATTGTGGGCATTATAATTTTCCAGACGCGCCACATTCATTTCGCGTTCGGTATCACGGATAGAACTGTTGGCCTGGACCAGTTGGGAATCCAGTGCGTTCAACAGGGTTGTGCAATCATTTTCAATATACATCCCATATGCAGATATTACCATGTTTAATGTGGATTGTGATGGGCAGTTAGATGCGATTAAATCCACACACTGTGAATGAACCGCATTGTACAATGATTCGCCGGTCAGGTTCGCGATGTTTTCACCCGATGCTAAATTCGTTGTTGCCCATATTTGGTTTATGTCGCCCGCGATATCTAATGTCCCCAGTGTTGATAACGCCTGGGATTTAGTGGAAGACAAAACCGCGCTGATGCCGGCCAATGTTTGTGCCGATTGTGAATCGTCTTCGGTTATGGCCAGTTCACCTTCGCTGGCGGATAGCATGGCATTAACCTCGGTCGCGGTTTTGGGGATAACTTCGATATTTAAATTTTTAAAGTCGGTTAACTGATCGGCGGTTTGCCCCAGTGCGCGTTCACGATTTTGGACATCGGTCAGACGTGATGAACATATGCAACGGCGATAAGAATCATTCATGGTCGCACAAAACTGATCCATACATGTAAAGTATGCATCACGACAAATGTTATATTCTGTGCCGAATGTGTTTGTGACAGATGCCGGTGCAACGGTTGTGGCGCGTGGTGAACGTGCCACGCGCGCAGATGACACAGATTGGCGTGGGGCCGCACTGCGAACAACCGACTTGTTTGTGGTACCCCGTGATTTTGTGGTATTCCCCGTTATGCCGGTGCGCGACGATGTGATTGCATTCGCACTGCGGGCAGATGTCGGGGGGGCAGATGTAGACGTGTTGGTTGCATTGTGTGCAGATATTCCACTGCGTGCAACGGTTGTGCGCGCGTTGCGCGATGATGATGTATCAGATTGCGAAATAGATGTTCGGTTTGATGATACGCTGCGTACAGGTGGGGTGGTTGTGCCACGTGAAACCACGGATGTGGTATTAGTGCTACCAGACTGATTTCGGGATATGGATTTTGAATCACGAACAGCAGCATCGGCATGCATGATGCCAATGCAACACATCAGTGTAAAAAGTAAAATCCTTTTCATTCCTTTATATATGTAGAATGATAACAAAAATATATTTTTATGGAAAGCGATTATTTGTTCACATGTTTATTTTTTTTCCAAGAAAAAATCCCGCAATGGCGGGACCTTTTTATTTCGTGTTTTGTTCGGTGGTACTTGGGCGATTTCGTTCAACAAATGTTATGCGGCCCTTGTCCAAATCGTACGGTGTCATTTCAACGCGAACATGTTCACCAACATTGACCCATATGCGCAACTTGCGCATTTTGCCACATACCGTTGCCAAAATTTCGTGCCCATTTTCCAGTCTTACCCGGAACATAGTATTGGGTAATTTGTCTTCTACGACACCAGAAAAAACAATCACATCGTCTTTTGCCATTATTATCCTCTGTATTTACTGCGAAAAAATTCTAGGCTAATGATATTATTTTGTAAAATGTAAAGCAAGTTGTTTTTATGTGCTTGCACATGTTGGTGGGTTTTGATAGAATTATAGGTAAATATATGTAGGGTGGGCGTTATGAAATTACATGTTGTTTTAGCAATATTGATGTCGTTACCAATGACTGCCATGGCAGTCAGTCGGGATGGTGCGGTGGTACGTGTTGGCGCCAGTCGCGCAAACCAGGTTGGGGCCCGTATGCCCAGTATGGTCGCGGGTACAACCCAAATGGTGGTAAACACACCAACAACGGTAAATCCTACATTGTCAACAAACCCCAGTGGTGCTGGAACGTCGGGTGGTGGATCAGATGCGGGTGGCGACAGTGGTGGCGCGACAACATCGGAAAGTTGTCGTGATGCGTATCGTGCATGTATGGATGAATTTTGTTTGCTGGATGAATCCGAAGGGTACAGATGTGCATGTTCGTCTAATATAGAGCAATCAAAATCATTGATTCAGGAAATCCAAGAAATCCAAGAAAAAGCGGATCTGTTATATACCGAAGGGGTGGAACGCGAACAATTGGGGGCCCAGGCAAAATTAGTCTTTGGCGAGAGTGAGGCCGCGCAAAAAAGTTCGCGTATATCTGGTATTAGTTTTTCAGCTTGGATAAACAGTGATTCTAGTGATGTAGATGCTGGTTTGGGGGCCGATGCAGATATTGGTGATGGTTTGTATGCAATGGCGGCGGAATTTTGTGCCAACCGTCTGGATGCGTGTGGTGATGATGCCGAAATGGAAGAAATGCTGTATGCACGTCAAATTGTTCAGGATTGTAAATCTTATGAAACATATTTAAAAGATCAAAAATCAATTGCGGAATCTAATAAACGCACGGCCGAGGCTGCGGTACGCCAGGCGCGTTTGCAAATGTTGGACACGACAAACAAATATAATCGTGGCGAATGTTTGTTGGCGTATCGTTCGTGTATCGCGGACAAGGGTGGTTGCGGCGTAAATTTTGAAAACTGTTTGGATGCTGATTTGTTGCAACGCCGCGCAAATGCGTGCGAAAATGTTCTGGACCAGTGTATGGCGGTGCGTGAATATGTTCTGGCTGACTGGGCCGAAGAATCAGAAAGTATTTTGGCCGAAGCGGCCAAATATGCCGACAGAAATGCGCGTGCAACGTGTCTGGCGCGGATTCAGTTGTGTCTGGAAGACAGTTGTTCTACGGAAACAAATTCGGCATGCTTGACCGATGTTAATGTTGCGGCGGGAATTTGTCCGGTTATTACAGAATGCGAAGAAATGATTCCAGGTATTCAGGCTGTTGTAAATGACAAGTTGGGATATTTGCGGACACAGTTTTGTCAGAATGATGTCGATGCCTGTTTGCGCGACAGATGTGGTGAAAACTTTACCGCGCCGGAATGTCTTGGTAAAAGTGCGCTGGAAATAGCGGCCATGTGTCCCCAGAGTATGTTCCCATCGTGCAAAACCGAAACACAATTTGATATTATTGTCCAGGCGGCCATGCTGCAAATGGATTATCAAATGTTACAGGGATGCCTGAACTATTTCGGTGAAAGATTGGGTGCGGTTTGCGGAACGGATATGTCGTGTTTGCCCACGGATACATTGACCGCATCATTGGTTGAAATCCCCGAAGACCAGGCGGAGCTGGCGACATTGCGTGAAACGGTTCGTGCAAATACAGAAAATGCGGTTAATGAATTCTTTGAACAGTTTGAGCAGGATAAAACCGTTGCCGCATGTCAGGACAGTCAAAAGCCATCTGATCGTGAAAGTCTGGGTGATAGTGTGTTTAACACTGCAAAGATGATTGCACAAATCGGGGCGGAAAATCGTGCCATGCGCGAACTGGAAACCAAGATTGCAGAATTATCACGCCAGCAAGATCTGGAAGAGGCAGAACAAAACTGTTATAACACATACCAGGTTGAAACCCCAGACGAATCCAGCAAGAATTATAGTTATATCCGCAGTGTGTCATGGGAGCCGTCATTGCGTAACTGCCATGTGTGCCGCATGCAACAGGTGTGCGAAACAGGTGGCCAGTCCAAGGGTGCGGCCGGTGTCCAGGGCTTGGCCGGTGGTTTGTCGGCGGGGGCCGCGGCTGGTACCATGGTAACCCCGGGTTGGGGTACTGCGATTGGTGCGGTCGTCGGCGGAATTGGCGGATTCATTGCGGGCCAGTCCGCGGGCGGTGAAGAGGAATTCTGTCAGGAAATTGAATCTTGCGAAGATATTAATATGTAAACCTGGGGACAGTGGCATATTGACACAGGGGGAGGGGATGAAATATAAACTGATTTTTGGAACAGTCGTTTGTGGGGTCGCGTTGATTGCGGCGGCGGATTTGTACGGCGCGGCCAGCACCAAACGCCAGTCTGCAATTCAACAGGGAACAACCGTTCGTACGAAAATAGAAGCGGCCGGACTGTACGACCAGGCGTGTTATGATGCGTACTTTGGTTGTATGGATCAGTTTTGTATAACTGATAACGCCAGTGGTGGGGCATGCACATGCAGTGATAATATTGCCGAATATGACAAAGAGTATGATGCAATCCAAGATATCTTGGCACAGGCGAATATTTTGCGTACCGAAGAAGTGGAACGGGTCAAGGCTGGCGCGGATGCGGATATTATATTCACAGGTGAACGCCGTTATGATGCAGATGGAAATATCTTGGATGAAGGTGAATTAACGGAAGAAGAAGAAAAAGAACAGCGGCGTGCAAGTTTGCTGGCCATGTTTAACACCAGTATTTATGATGACGATGATGAACTGGAATCGTCTGTTACCAGTATGGCGGATATGATGGGTGACGAATTATATCAGGCGGCCGACGAAATGTGCACTAACCAAATTCCTGATTCGTGTTCAGAAGATTTAGCATTCTTGCGTCAGTTATACACCCGGCAAATAACGTCCGACTGTTTGGGTTATAAAAACTCTCTGGCTCAGCAACGCGCCACTGCCGAAGCGGATCTGGCCGCGGCTGAATCCGAAGTGCGTGCGGCACTGCAAGAAAGTTTGGAAAGCGCGAATAAGTATGATTTAGGTCAGTGCATGGTCGAATTTAGAAAATGTATGCAGACCACTGACGCGTGTGGTGAAAATTGGGAAAATTGTGTTGCGACAATCGCGTCAGAAAATATGCAAAATAATGTTGCGGTCAGTACGGCGGGAACAACCGCGGAATCTGTGGATACATATGACATAACTGCGTCAACAATGGAAATCTTGAATAGCAAGAGACCGATTTGTGAAAACATTTTGGATCAGTGTGTTGCGGTGCGGGACCAGGTGTGGCCAAATTTCCTGCGCGAGGCGGCGCCAACAATTCGTGTCGCAGAATCCCAGGCGGAATCAAAATTCCGGCAGTCGTGTTTGGGGGATATTTCTGATTGTATTCAGACCGCGTGTCGTGATGATATCGCCGGCAAAGGGGTCGCAACAATGGATGCCTGTTTGGCACGGCCCGATATGGCGCGCAGTTTTTGCAAGGTCGAAATCGATCCGTGCGAAAGAATGGAACCACAAATTTGGGACTATGTCGTAGACAAGTTGGCGGCAATGCGTGTTGATGCATGTACCCAAGAAGTCAAAGATTGCTTTACCGCGGATACACGCTGTGGGCCGAATTTTGAAAACTGTATCGGTATGGATTATGACTATATCCACGATATTTGTCCGATTGACACATTGGTTGTTTGTAAACAGGATAATCCTAATTTCTCGATGGATGATCTGGACAGCATGTTAATGGGCCTGTATTTGAATATCGATAACGCAATGATGACCCAGTGTCAAAATCTGGTTGATACAAAGATGGCAGAAATTTGTGGCAGTACATCTGATTGTAATCGTTTCGCAGCAGATGATACAATTGGTACAGGATCTGTGCGTAGCCAAAAGGATGGTGATGTCTATCGTGTAACGGGAATGATTTCGTTTGGCAGTATTAAGATGGGCAGTGCGTCTGGGACCGATCGTACAATCGACAGCGAAGGCAAGACGGTAACATTGGCACCTGGTGAAATTGGGGTCGAAGAGTATTTGGCCAAGATACGTGAAAATAATGCGTCTGTTCCGAACGCAGAAGCGATTATTTCTTCGATAGAAGAAGAATTGAATAATATCGCTGGTACGATTAATCGCACAATAGAAATGATAGAAAGTGACCCAGAAATTCAATATTGTGTTACTGGGCGCAGTCTGGAACAAATTACCGGTGAAAAAGGGGCGTCAACCGAAGGGCGGTTCCCGAATCTGTTGAACCAGGTTAAAATGCAAATCGCGGTGGCGGCATTGCGCCAGGCTCAGGATAATTATAATAATAAGTTAAACCAGGCTATTGCCGATGCAACAAAGGATGCATCAGCCGATTTGGCACAGTATATGTGTCAAATGTTGCCAGTTACAGGTGGAGCTGTTCTGGGGGGCTTGGATGTAGATACGCCTTTGACGGCACCGTATGCAATCAGTTACGATGTTGGAACTGGTTTGGATAATACTTTGTTGGCCCAAGGTGGCCGAGGTGGTGGTGCGGTTAGTGGTAATGCAACCATGGATACGACTGCGGGAACCAGTCAGGCTGCTGAAATCATAAATTCGTTTACTGGTTTGGGTTCAAATCGTGTCAAGATAGATTTGCCCAGTGGTACGCGTGAAATGTGGTCTTTGTTTAATCGGGAAACACGTACATGCCATTATTGTACGTCTACGATTACAAAATCATGTGAATCAATCAGTAAAAAAGGATTCTTGGGCATTGGGGCAAAAAACGAATTGAAATGTACAGAATCCGAGCCTGTGGAAAAGTGTGAAGATATTGTGATGTAGTATATAAAACCCACGTAATGTGGGTTTTTTGTTAAAAATAAATTCCTAGACAATTTATTAAATAAATGTGATATTATATAAAGGCAAACGAACAAAAGGGGTAATGTATGAAAAAAATATCAATCTTGACGGTTGTTTGTGCAATGACATCTGGTGCGGCATTTGCTGATTTCCAGCCAAATACACCACAACCAACATCGCCAATGGGCGGATTTGTCGGTGGAACTGAAAATGTTGTCACGGTCAGCCAGGCCAAAGAAATGCGCGATGATACACCTGTTATTGTCCAGGGGCATATTGTCCAGCGCATGGGCGATGAAGACTATTTATTCGAAGATGCTACGGGCTCAATCACGGTTGAAATTGATCGCAAAGATTGGCGTGGTCAAACGGTTTCACCAACTGATACAGTGAAACTGTATGGCGAAGTAGATGCCGGTTTGTTCCATACAGATATCGATGTTGATTATGTGGAAAAACTGTAAAAAATCGCCCAGATAGGCGGTTCTTTCGTAACCGGTTGTTAAAAAAACGGGGCGTGTGCCCCGTTTTTATCGATTCGTTAACTGTAATTCAATACGGCGATTTTGCTGCATGCTGGCCGCATCGCGACCCAATGCAATCGGGTGCAGGTCGCCAAACCCACTGGGGACCAGGCGCCGGCGTGATACACCATCGCGCGCCAGTTCATCAACCACCGCGTTCGCACGCAGCAATGATAATTCCATATTGTTTGAATATCCACGTGTGCCGGGCACAACCTGTTGACGATCTGTGTGGCCATCGACACGAATAATCCAATCAATATTTGTGGGTAGTTTGTTTTCTAAGTCTTTGATTACTGTTGCAATCAGGCGCAGTTGATTTTTTCCTTCGGCTGATAGTGTATATGAACCACTGCTGAACAAAATATCACTGGCAACGATAAAGCGGTCACCCGTGGTTTTAATAAAGTTGGTATCACCCAATGCGTCTTTGATTGCCTTGTAAAACACAGATTGATATTTTGCAACATTGTTCAGTTCCGCAACCTTGTCCGCCAATGCCTTGTTCAGGCGGTTCGACATTTCGACATACTGGATATCTTTTTGATGTGCGGCATCTTCGGCCGCGGCCAGTGCATCTTGTAATTTTTGCAGTTGCGCGGCCAAATCGGCGCGTTGCTGGGTCATTTCGTCTTGCAATTTGCGGCGTTCTTGTTCCAGTTCGGCCGTCCGCTGTTTGTCCAGGGTTGCCTGGTTCAATTGTGTGGTCAAGGACGCAACCTGGGCCTGTAAATCTGCGCCTTGGGATTGTAATTCTGCAACGCGCTGTTCGTATTCAGCGACCAATTCGTCAAAACTGATATCAACCTGGGCCAATTCGGCGGACAATTCATCATTATTCGCCGCCAAATTTTCCAGTTCGTTACGCGCCAGTATTAACAGACGCTTTGCCTCGGCCTCGTCCGCGGTCATCTGGACGATTTTCTGGGCCTGTTCTTCGTTGGCGCGGCGCAGGTCGGCCACCGTTTTCGCGCCAGTGTCCTTGTTAAACACGCTGGTCGTGGTCCACAGAAATACAAATACAATTAATAAAAATATCAATATGATAACCAGATTGGAAAACAAGTCCACAAATGCCGGCCATGTATTTATTTTATCACGAAAGCGAAAATTCATCATTTTTTGGCTCCTCTCTCTCTGGTGACATTGGGCTAGGTCAGTTCAGAAAATGTTTGTTTCAATTCTTGGACACTTTTGTTTAATTCTTGGGCGGCGTTGCATACAACAGATGCGTCATCTGTGGGGACAACGCTGGTATGCGCGGCCAGATAATCTTCGACATCGCGGAATATGCCGTTTTGCGCCAGTTGTACTTGCAAGCCCAAGAATCCGGTTATCAGGCTGCCCGCCAGACCCATCAGCGAACTGGTAAACGCGGTGGCCATTCCAGATAGTGGTCGCGACAGGCCCGTTTGCATCGCAGTTAAAACGGAATCGTCTGAAAAATCCAGGTTCGTAATTAAATCGGCAAAACCGCCAACCGTGATAATTAATCCCCAAAATGTCCCCAGCAATCCCAAGAATATTAATGTGTTTGTTATGTACCGCACCGATTCGCGCGAATCGTCAAAACGCATTTGAATCATGTCCAGCATGCCATTTAATGTCGATGCCTGTATCCGCAGGGGACGTGCCCGTAACATCAATGCCACTGGCCGCAACAGCCGCGGGGGCAGGGGGGCATTTTTGCGCCCGGCAAAATATGCGCGCGCCCATTTATATTCTGGCAATAATTTAAACATTTCGACAAAGCACAATCCAATTCCAAACAATGTTGTGCCGATAATAATCCCATTCAGCACAATGTTTGCCGATGCAACCCGCAGGAATGGCGCGTAAAACAGTATTAACCCCGCCGCCAACAGTGCGGTGAAAAATGCCATTCTGTTCAGTGCGCGGTGAAATTGGTTGGTCATGCAATCTCTCTTTACTATATCTATGTTTTGATAATAGTAAATTTTGTGAATCTAAGTCAATAGGCATTATATAAAATGAATCTGGTTTATTTTTACTTGATTTTATTTGAAAAAACGGCATAATGTGCGGTGTTCCTGCTGGCAATATGGGATTGTCGGCTGTACAAACCAAAGGAAATAAAATGGCTTTTTATGAAAGTGTTCTGGTTTTCCGCCAGGATCTGACCGAGGCGCAGGTCAAAGAAAAGGCGTCAAAATACACAGATGTTATCAAAGAATTGGGCGGGGATGTTAAATCCACAGAATTTTGGGGATTGAAAAATCTGGCCTATGTTATTCGTAAAAATCGCAAGGCGCACTATGTCATGTTGAACATTGAAATGCCGGGCGAACAGATTGCGGAATATGAACGCCGTATGCGCATTGACGAAGATATTATTCGTTTCTTGAATGTGCGTGTTCACGCTTTATCAACTACACCGTCAATCATGATGAAAAAAAATAACGAAGAGGCAGAATAATGGCAGTTCGTGCAGCAATTTATCGTAAAAAATCAAACCCATTAAAGGGCAAGGTTATCGATTACAAGGATATCAAGACTTTGTCGCACTATATCACCGAACGCGGCAAAATCGTTCCATCGCGTATCAGTGGTGTTTCCCAAAAGGACCAGCGTGAATTGGCAACCGCCATCAAGCGCGCGCGGCATTTGGGGTTAATGCCATTCGTTCGCAACAATCTTGGTTAAATTGTATCATAACACCGCATTTGCTGGTTGTTGGCGCGCTCATGTAACTATTGTACACTACGCTTGCCAACAACGGCGCAACTGCAATATTCTGATACAATTTCAATAAGTTAAATATTTGGGATTTATCCCTAACTTTGAATAAAGGACAGATAAAATGAAAGTTATTTTAACAGAAAAAATTACAAAACTGGGCAATATTGGCGATACGGTCGAAGTAAAGACTGGGTTTGCGCGTAACTATCTGTTGCCAAATGGCAAGGCAATGCGCTGGACCCGCGAAAATGTCGCGTTGTTCGAAGCGAAAAAGGCAGAATTACAGGCACGCCAAGATGCCGCGCGTAAATCTGCGGAATCTAATGTTGATGCGGTAAAGAATGCAAAACTGCATATGATCCGCCAGGCGGGTGATACAGGTCAATTGTATGGATCCGTATCAACACGCGATATTGCGCGTATGTTGAAAGAATTGACCGGGATTAATATCGAATCGGCCCAGGTGTTGTTGGGTGCACCGATTAAATCCATTGGTGCGTTTGATACACAAATCGCACTGCACCCGGATGTTATTGTGCCGGTCAAGATTTATGTCGCCCAGACCCAAGATGAAATTGACGCCTTGGTCGCGGGCAAGGTTCTGACATTCGGCACCAAGAAAGTCGAAGAAGAAGCGGATGCCGGAACAGCAGCAGATGTATCTGATGCATCAGCACAGCCGGCCAAAGAACCAGCAGAAGAACCAGCAGAAAAAACTGGTGATGCAGAATAAAAAACGCCCCGTTGGGGCGTTTTTTTATGGGGCGAACCGGAATGATGAATTGTCGTTCTGTGAAAAATTTTCCATTTATCATAAAATTGTGATATCGTTGTTGATATGAAAGAAAGCCCAACATTTGATATAGAAAACAATTATGGATTTGAATTAATCGCCGGCGTGGACGAGGCTGGACGCGGCCCCCTGTGCGGGCCGGTGGTTGCGGCGGCAGTTGTCTTTCCGCGGCGCGATATTGAAATTCCGGTTATTATTCGGGATTCTAAACAAATGACATCGCATATGCGCGGTGCGGCATATGATTGGATTGTGCATAATACAATTTGGGCGGTGGCACAATGCAGCGCGGCCGAAATTGACCAGATGAATATTTTAAATGCGTCATTGGTCGCAATGGCACGGGCAGTGCAAAAATTGACCCAGGTGCCCCAGTTTTGTTTAATTGACGGGAACAAGTTGCCGCCAGATTTGAATGGCCTGGCGGTTGTAAAGGGTGATGCAAAATCACTGTCGATTGCGGCGGCGTCAATTATTGCCAAGGAAACGCGTGATAAAATTATGCATGAATTGGCGGTGCAATATCCAATGTATGCATGGGATAAAAATGCGGGATATCCAACCCCAGAACATTTGCGCGCGATTGAAAAATATGGTATAAACCAACATTATCGAAAAAGTTTTAAACCGATCAAGGAAAGGATAAAAAATGAAACTGCGTGGGATTGAAAACCTGGATGTGCGCGGAAAGTATGTTTTGCTGCGCGATGATTTTAATGTCCAGATTGTTGATGGAAAAATTACAGATGCGTTCAGAATTCAGCAAAGTATGCCGACAATTAATGCACTGTGTGCGGCGGGGGCGCGGGTCGCGATTTGCGCCCATCTGGGGCGGCCAAAGGGTGCGCGTAATATGGCGTATACATTGGCACCGGTCGCAGAATATATGAATGTGCCACTGGTTGCGGATTGTTTGGACAAAGATTTTATGGCAAAAATGCACGATGGTGATGTTGTGTTATTGGAAAATGTACGCTTTTACCCCGGGGAAGAAGCAAATGATCCTGGGTTTGCTGCAAAATTGGCCGATGGTTTTGATATATTTGTAAATGACGCATTTGCCGTGTCGCATCGCGCACATGCCAGTACGGTTGGTGTGGCAGAAATATTGCCGGCGTATGCAGGAAAGTTACTGGCGTCAGAAATTGAACATTTGTCCGCTGTTATGGAAAATCCGCGCCGGCCATTGTTATCGATTGTCGCCGGCAGCAAGGTGTCTACGAAAATCGGTGTATTAAAGGCGTTGGCGAAACTGTCGGATAAACTGATTATTGGTGGCGCGTTAGGGACGACTTTTAATTACGCCATGGGTGGACGGGTTGGTAATTCGCTGTACGAAGCAGACCAGAAAGATACTGCGTTGGATATTCTGGATTATGCGAAACAGAATAATTGCGAAGTATTGTTGCCACTGGACAAAGGTGTTGCCAAGGAATTTGTCCCGAACGCCACCCGTACGAATAAAGATTTCACAGAAATCGAAGATGACGATATTATAATTGATGCTGGCGAAAAAACAACGCAGCGCGATGTGGCGGCGATTCGTTCGGCGGCAACAGTTATATGGAATGGCACGGTTGGTATGGCGGAATGGCAACCCACATGGTCGTACGGTTCGTTTGCAATTGCGCGTGCCATTGCGGAACAGACGCGTGCCGGAAAATTGGAAAGCATTGTTGGTGGTGGGGATACCGTTGCCGCATTAGAGGCATGTGGTGTGAAATCTGATATTACATATGTTTCAACGGGTGGTGGCGCGTTCTTGGAATTTATTGAGGGACGCGTTTTGCCAGGAATTGCAATATTGGAAAGCAAGTAAAAATGGGGCATTTGCCCCATTTTTTATGTTGGCTTTATGTCATGAAAGGCATGTCATAGAATAAAAAATCCCACCGGTTGGTGGGATTTTTATTATACGGGCAAACGATTATTCCGCTTCGTCCAGTGCAGATTCAATTTGATCCGCCGGGATTGCGCCAGGGAATGCCTGTTCGCCGATAATCAAGAACGGTGTGCCGCTGATTTCAAAGCGCTGTGCCAGGTCACGCACATTTCTTAATTCACGCGCAACAACTTCGCCGTTCATGTCTTCTTTCAGTTTGTCTGTATCCAGACCAACTTCTTTGGCCATTTTCATAACGTTTGCTTCGACTTTATCGGCCAATGTTGATTGATCTTGCAAATCTTTGGAAGAATAGAATTCGCGGGTCATCAACATGTTGGTCAGTTCTGCTGCCTTTTCTTTGTCTTGCAGATTCGCTGCAATAACAGCCTTGGCCGGTGCATCAGACAATGGACCGTGGATAGAGAAGTTCTTTATCACGACACGGGTGTCGTCACGATCTGCTAATACGCGTTCCAATTCACCGTGTACGCGGCGGCAATATGGGCAAGAGAAGTCAGTCCAGACATAAATTGTCTTTTTCGCATCGCGATTACCCAAAACTGGTGCATCACGCATCATCTGTTTACCTTCGGAACGAACATATTTACGAATTTGTTTGTTCTTTTCGGCCTGTTGCTGTTCTTGCATACCGTTGACCATTTCTTGAACGATTAACGGATTTACCGCCGTCAAGTAATATGGCATATACAGGCGGCACACACTGCCCGTAATCAGGATGATGGCAATCAGGTTAATACATTTGCCCATCACAATATTCCCAGCCGATGGTTTTTTATTGTCTGTTTTTGGCAGTAACATGCCACCAAACAAGAACAACAGAATACCAACAACCAGTACCAAGATTGTCCAAGTCATAGTTTTCTCCTTTGTCTGTTGAACATGCCTAGAATAGTCAAAAAAAATAATATTGGCAAGGAAAATAAATCGCGTTTTTTTTATGCGCGCATAATCAGTCGGCGTTGAAACGGTAATTCTGTGCCCTGGGTCGCGGCGGCGCGTTCGATAAATTTATATGTTGTGTTCAAATCCAGTGGCATTTTGTATAACCGGTCTGCGTACGGTGCACCACAATTTTTACATATTGCACGGCCCGTGCGCGGGGATATATACATTAAATCGTCATGCGTTCCGCATGCGCCGCACAGACCCAAATTTAACCCGTATCCTAATTCGCGCAGTAATTCTGTTTCCCACTGTAAATATGCCGCATCCCCAGATTCTGTCGGTAATTGTTCCAGTAATTTTATCGTCTGGGTGTACAGATGTTTGTATTGTTCGCGTTCCGGAACCAGCGCAGAAATTAATGCAAATGCACTGTTCATCATGTCCAGCAAAACAGGACGACACATTATTGGTGATGACAGATTTTTTTCTGGTTCCCAATGAAATGTGCCCAGTTGTGAATCCAGGCGCGCGTTCCAGGCCACAGCACCCATTTGACCGACCAGTGGGCGATTCTTGCGTGCAATTTGTCCTGCACGCATTACACCGCACATCACGCCAAAATCGTATGTGAAAATGCGTGCCACCGAATCGCGTTCGCCAATAGGGCGCAGATTGATTAAAATACCAACTGATTCCAATTTCATGTTATTGGAATTATACATTTTATGGTCTGAAATGTTTATGAAAAAATGTGTTCTGGCCTATATTGACATACGATTAGCAATTTGCTGTTGCACATATTCATCTTCGCTGTTGTACAGTGGCCATTGCGATTCCGCCAATTCACGCATAGTGGTCAATGGTTGGTCCAGACGCGCCCGGTACAGCCACATATTTGACATAACGCGTTTTATATAACTGCGTGTTTCGTATGTTGGAAAACTTTCTATGTACAGCAGCGGGTCGTATGTTTGGAACATTTTTTCGAAATCTAGCATGGTGCCCATCCCGGCGTTATACGCCGCCAGCATTTTTATAATATTATTGTTTATGTTCGGATGTGCCAATAAATCGACAATGTATTGTTGCCCCAGAAACATATTGTGTTCAGGATTTGACATATCGATATCTGATATATCAACGCTGTTTTCACGGGCAACGCGTTTTGCAGTGCCTGGCATAATTTGCATCAGTCCATTTGCCCCCGCGCCAGATGTTGCCGTGGTGCGGAATCCGCTTTCCTGTTTTGTTATCGCCAGCAATAGCGCACGGTCAATTGACCAACCGCCCATCGGTTCCCAATCGGGTAACGGATATTGCGCGGAATATATAATATCATCATCAATTTCCAGAATACCGCGATCTTGGATTAAACTGGACGCCTGGATTGATGTGCGGGCCAGACCGTATGCGGTTGCCACAGAATTGATGGCGTGCAGTGTGCGGTCAGAAACCTTGGGTGTTATCATATATTTCAGGTATTGTTCCGCGCGTTCTTTTTGTCCAACCTGTAACAAGCCCAATGCAATTTTTCCGTACTTGGTTTCGCGCAGTTCGTCAATATCTTCGTCTGTTATATCTTGTTCAAAGAATTCGTATTTTGGGGTGTGGCCCAACATAACAGACGCCAATGCACCATAAAACGCCATCGGGTGCGCCGCCGCAATCTGCCAGTATTTTTTTGCCGCACTGCGGTCGCCATTTGCATCGGCCGCACGACCAGCCCAGAATGCTGCCTCGGTCTTGCGGGCGTTATTAATTTGGTTTAAATCCAGTATCGCGCTGAAATATTTTTCACTTTCGTCAAATTTTTCTTCTTTGTAATACAACAGCCCCATTGCCCACAGACCGTATTCAGATTTTGCATCAGATGCAACAAAACCCCACTTTTTCGCCAGTTCAAATTCGCCGTTGGTATAATATATGAATGACAGACGACCCGCCAGACGACCATAATCCGATTCGGTCAGTTTGCGTTTGAACGAAGAATCTTCTAGGATCAGGCGCGCACGCTTGGTTGAACCACTGCGTATGGCGCGTTTGAATTGGGTGATTTTTTTGTTGGTGTCCCCGGTGTATTTTTTTGCCGTCCATGTTTCAGACTGGGCCGTTTCGATTGATGCGCCACCGCTGATTATGCGCGGAACATATGCACTGCGTACGGTTGCCTGTTTGATTTTGGCCAATTTTACCATGCGTTCAGCACCCGGCATGTCATAGTATTTTTCCATCCATGCCGCCAGTTCTTTGCCGCGCGTGCGATATGTGTCAGATATATAGCGTTGGTATAAAACCTCGTTCATTAGCAGTGGGTCATTTAATTGTTCTTGCAGTTTTTGTGCCGCACTGATTTCTTCGGCATCTTGTAACAAGAATATTTGTTCATACAGACTGGCATCGCCGTCAGATAATATGTCCAGATCGGGCGCATCATACGCCAATGCCCCCAACGGCAAGAATATTGCAATTAAAAATGTAAATATTTTTTTCATGGATTTGTTCAAAATAGTGATGTTTTCGGCAACGGACATACCGCAGCGTTGTCGTCAGCCTGGGGTATTTGATCCAGAATCTTTTTAAAATCTGATATGCGCGAAAACTTACGATATACGGATACAAAGCGCACAAATGCAACCGGATCAAGATTTAATAATGAATCGGAAACCATTTGACCAACCTGGGCGCTGGTGACCGTATCATCAGCGGTTTCGGTTTCCAATCTGCGGTGTATAGATGTCACCAGTTTTTCAATCTGTTCGTCACCGACATCGCGGTTGCGACATGCCAGTTTTATACTGCGCCGCAATTTTTCACGGTCAAATGCCTCCAGCTTGCCGCTGTTCTTGCGAACCATCAGATCGCGCATTTGAACGCGTTCAACCGTTGTGAATTTGGCCCCGCATTGATTGCATACACGGCGGCGCCGAATAATGGCGTCTTCGGTATCTGGGCGGGAATCGGTCACCCGGCTGTCAGTTGAATTACAGTACGGACATCTCATAGTTATATACGGTAGCAGTCAAAATTCCAACTGTAAAGCAGAATTTGCAAATGGGCATCGGGGTAAAAAAATTGCTTTTTTATAAAAATCAAGTGTTTTATTTGCATCGTATGTTGGCCTGGCGGCTTTTTAACAGGGGCAATTTATGATAAAATGTATATTGAGACTGACAGAGAGAGATGGAAAAATTTCTGAACCAGATTTTGACCGGTGACTGCATAGAAGTTATGCGCGAAATCCCAACGGCATCAGTGGACGCGGTGTTCGCAGATAGTCCATATAACTTGCAATTGGGGGCAAAAACACTGTATAGACCCGAAGATCAGACCGCCGCGCGTGCCGTGCGTGATGCGTGGGATGCGTTTGACAGCCCGGCCGCCTATGATGAATTTACGCGCCAATGGTTGTCCGAATGCCGGCGGATTTTGAAACCAGATGGTGCAATGTGGGTCATCGGCAGTTATCATAATATTTTCCGTGTTGGCGCAATTTTACAAGATTTGGGTTTTTGGATACTGAATGATGTTGTTTGGGTCAAGACTAATCCAATGCCGAATTTTCGTGGCACGCGATTTACCAATGCGCATGAAACACTGATTTGGGCGACCCCGCGCAAGACGGGTAAATATACATTTAATTATGAAACAATGAAAAAACTGAACGGTGGTAAACAGATGCGTTCAGATTGGAATATAAATATTTGCCTGGGCGAAGAACGGGTCAAGGATGCCGCCGGGAAAAGTTTGCACAACACACAAAAACCAATGGATTTGCTGCGGCGCGTTATCTTGGCATCGACCAAGGCGGGTGATGTTATTCTGGACCCGTTTTTGGGCAGTGGTACAACCGCCGCCGCCGCCAAAGAATTGGGACGTAATTTTATCGGTATCGAACGCGAAGAATCATATGTTGCGGCTGCGCGGGCGCGTGTCGATGCCGTGCAACCAATTGATTTGTCGGAAATAGAGGTTGCAACCCCAAAACGGGACGAAGTTCGTGTTGCGTTCAAGGAATTGATAGAGGCAGGATTGCTGTATGTCGGACAGACATTGGTCAGTCCGCGTGGCGAACGCGTTATGATTACCCGCGATGGATTGTTGGCGCATTCATTGCATGGCAAGGCGTCTATTCATGTCATGGCGGCCCGGTTACAGCATTGTGCCAGTTTTAACGGTTGGGATTATTGGTCAGCCCAGCGGCGCGATGGGTCGTTGGTGCCAATTGATGAACTGCGTAAATATATACGCGGGGTAAAACGCGATATGAAAAAAGTTGCATAAAAAAAGCCCCCATGTGGGGATTTTTTGTTATCTGGTTTTTTGAAATAGTGCGGCAATATGTGCGCGTATTCTGTCGCAGATACACATGTTTTGGCGGTTTAATCGTGTGTATGCGATATTTTCAGCGATATCGATAATCTGGTTTATTTCGTTATAATAACAATCATTATTTTCGCGCAAATCATCCCAAATTTCACAAAAACCATGTATTATGTGGTCTGCGTGTATTTGATCTTTTTTGATTTCAGAGAGAATGCGATTGTACATATATGGCCGTTGGTTATATTTTATCAATAGCTTTAACACATGTTGTTTGTATTCAATTCTTTTCAATATAGATTTGTATAGCAACATTGTTGCCTGCATATTATCAGTTATTCGTTTATGCTGGATAAGATAAAATCCTGGGGTCATAGTGGCGTTACCATAACACATCATTTGAATTTGTCAATTATGTTTTAGGCTTGTATTTTATTTGCACATATCTATATATATGATAAATTCGCGAATCGGGCATTTGTGTGATATAGTTCTAGGTGTAAAAAAGTAAGGATTTAAATTATGGCATTAATACCAATGGTTATCGAGGAATCGCCACGTGGGGAACGGTCCTTTGATATTTATTCCAGATTGTTGCGTGACAGAATTGTTATGGTAAATGGTCAAATCGAACCAAATATGGCCAATTCGATTGTTGCGCAATTGTTGTTCTTGGAATCTGAAAATCCAAATGCGGATATTTCTATGTATATTAATTCGCCGGGCGGGGATGTATCGGCCGGTTGGGCAATTATGGACACGATGCAATATATTAAATCGCCGGTGTCGACAATTGGTATGGGACTGGTTGCATCAATGGGGTCTGTGTTGCTGGCGGCGGGGACGCATGGGAAACGCTTTGTCTTGCCCAACACCCAGATTATGATACACCAGCCGATGGCCGGCGCCGAAGGGCAAATTACCGATATGGAAATTCGTATGGCACAATATCAAAAGAATAAAAAGACATTGATAAAACAGATGTCTGAATTCACCGGGCGTAAAGAAAAAGAATTGTTTGATGCAATGGAACGCGATAACTGGATGAGTCCGGACGAGGCGAAAAAATTCGGCCTGATTGATGAAGTGCTGAAACGCAAATAATATTTACCATGGTTTTTTCGTGGGGGATAATTGGACATGAGTGACGATAAAATAAAATCTTCGAATACATCACAGGCAAACGCGGAAACACAATTTTGCAGTTTTTGTGGCAAGGCCGTGTACGAAGTAAAAAAACTGGTCAGTGGACGCAATGTATGCATTTGTGATGAATGTATAAATCTGTGCAATGACATTATGGCGGATGATATGCGGCGTAATGTTGCCACGGCGCATGCAAAATTGCCAACGCCACGCCAGATTTATGATTTCTTGAATGAATATATTATCGGCCAAGACGATGCAAAACGCACGCTGTCAGTGGCGGTATATAATCATTACAAGCGGCACAGTGTAACTGACACGACCCAGGTTGAAATACAAAAATCAAATGTTTTGCTGATTGGGCCAACAGGAACCGGCAAGACGCTGTTTGCACAAACTTTGGCACGGGTTTTGGATGTGCCGTTCGCAATTGCCGATGCCACCACATTGACCGAGGCTGGATATGTCGGTGACGATGTGGAAAGTGTTTTGACGCGTCTGTTACAGAATGCAAATTTTGATGTTGAACGCGCCGGGCGCGGAATCATATATATTGACGAAATCGATAAAATCGCACGCAAGTCTGAAAATCCATCATTGACGCGCGATGTTTCCGGCGAAGGTGTGCAACAGGCATTATTGAAACTGGTCGAAGGTACGGTTGCGAATGTCCCGGCCGGCGGGGCAGGGCGCAAGCACCCGGGCGAGGCCACAGTCCAACTGGATACATCCAAGATTTTGTTTATTTGTGGCGGGGCGTTTGATGGATTGAATAAAATTATTGGGGCGCGAACAAATGCCCGGGCTGGCATCGGGTTTGGCGCGCATGTCGAATCAAAAAAAGAACGCGAATCCAAAAATTATCTGGACGATGTGCAACCCGAAGATTTAGTGAAATTCGGTATTATTCCAGAATTGGTTGGCCGTTTGCCAGTAATTACCACATTACAGGATTTGGATGAAGATGCGCTGGTAAAAATTCTGACGGAACCAAAAAATGCAATCGTGCGTCAGTATGCGGCAATGTTGGAATTGGATGGGGTGAAATTAACAATTACCGATGACGGATTGCGCGAAATTGCGAAAATGGCGGCCGCACGCAAGACGGGCGCACGTGGCCTGCGCAGTATATTGGAAAAACTGTTACTGGGGCCGATGTTTAATGCGCCAGATAATGACGATTTGGTTGAAATTGTTATTGATAAAGATGTTGTGGCCGGGAAAAAGCCACCAGTTGAAATACTGCGTGATGCGAAGAATGTTGCATAAAAAACGTGGCATTTGCCACGTTTTTTATGCATGCTGATGTTCCTTTGTTCTTGTGCAAAAAATAGCTGGTGTAAGAATTTATTAATACATATCTTGTCCGACCGGGATATACAAATGTTAAATGAAAAAAATACCCCAAAATGGAGCATTTTTTATTTATTCTGGTGGCCCTGGTCGGACTCGAACCGACACTCCTTGCAGAACTTGATTTTGAGTCAAGCGCGTCTACCAATTCCGCCACGGGGCCAAAATGCAATACGGTCGGGTTTTATTTCGCCGCTGCTTTCTTGGCATCAACCTTTTTCACCAGGCGTGCACTGCGATTTGCCTTGTGCACTGGTTTCTTTGCTGGTTTTTCCTGGGTGCCAATTTTTTTGTTAATCGCCTTTTTAATTGCGGCCATTTCTGGGGTTAAACGGGACGGTGATTTTGACATCACATATGCGTCCAGACCACCATGCTTGGTCAATGTGCGCAGACCCGCCGTTGAAATACGCAACGAAAAATCGCGATTTAAAATATCACTGTGAAACTTTAATTTTTGCAGATTAGGCAGAAAAGTACGCTTTGTATGGCGTTCCGAATGGGAAACGTTCATCCCAACTTGTGTTTTCTTGCCTGTAACTTTACATACACGTGGCATATTATAATCCTTTGATAACCGGGGCATAATTTATAATAAAAATCCATGAAAGTCAAGGATTGTTTTATTTTTGCACATTTTTTAGTGCATCTGCGCAATTGTATCATAAAAAACACAAAAATTAAAGCGTATATAATAAATCAATGTTTTGATTCCTGTACCTTGAAAAAGCATATTTTGATACTATATATAGGAAAAATTAAATTTAACAAGGGGGATTTTTAAACATGAATCCAGATGAAATGCAAGAAACGCCAGAGCAGGCGATTGCAAAATACACAACTGATTTTACAAAACTGGCGGCCGATGGAAAATTGGACCCGGTTATCGGGCGTGATGAAGAAATTCGCCGTACTATCCAGGTGTTGTCCCGCCGGACAAAAAATAATCCGGTGTTAATCGGTAATCCGGGGGTTGGTAAAACCGCAATTGTCGAAGGTCTGGCCCGGCGTATCGTGTCGGGTGATGTGCCGGAAAATCTGTTAAAGAAAAAACTGTTATCGCTGGATATGGGGGCGTTGATGGCGGGCGCGATGTTTCGCGGTCAATTCGAAGGACGATTAAAGGCGATATTAAAGGCGGTCAAAGATTCAGATGGGCAAATTATTTTGTTCATTGATGAACTGCACACATTGGTTGGCGCCGGTAAAGGCGAGGGCAGCATGGATGCGGGTAATTTGTTAAAGCCCATGTTGGCGCGCGGTGAATTACACTGTTTGGGGGCGACAACACTGGACGAGTATCGTCAATATATTGAAAAAGATCCCGCGTTGGCACGCCGGTTCCAGCCGGTCTATGTCGATGAACCAACAGTTGATGATACAATATCAATTTTGCGCGGATTAAAAGAAAAATACGAGGGTCATCATGGTGTGCGTATTTCTGATGCGGCGTTGGTGTCGGCGGTGCGGTTATCGAATCGATATATCACAGACAGATTCTTGCCAGACAAGGCGATTGACTTGATTGACGAAGCAGCCGCCCGTGTTCGTATCGAAATTGCGTCAAAGCCAGAAAAACTGGATGAAGTTGATCGGCACTTGATGCAATTAAAAATCGAACAACAGGCATTAAAGAAAGAAAAAGACGAAGATTCAAAAAAACGGTTAAAAGAACTGGACGCTGTTATCAAAGAAACCCAGGCGGAATCAGAAAAATTAACCGCGGCGTGGCGCGCAGAACAGTCAAAGATGCGGGCGTTGTCGGATGCGATGGCGGCACTGGATGCGGCCAAGGCCGAAGTTGCCACCGCAATGCGTAATGGTGATTATGAAAAGGCGTCTGCATTGCAATATGGTAAAATCCCAGAACTGGAAGAAGAAATTCGCAAAATGAATGCGGACGCGCGCGAATATAAAACAGTGTTGCCAGAACATATCGCCGCCGTGGTCAGTAAATGGACCGGTGTGCCGGCGGACAAGTTAAGTGTTGAAGAACAATCAAAACTGTTGAATATCGAAGATGAATTGCGCCGGCGCGTTGTTGGCCAAGATCATGCGTTGTCTGTGGTGGCGCGTGCAATTCGCCGCAGTCGGGCGGGGCTGTCTGATCCGCATCGCCCAGCAGGCAGTTTTATGTTCTTGGGGCCGACCGGTGTCGGTAAAACCGAAGTAGCCAAGGCATTGGCAGAATATCTGTTTAATGACGATACCGCAATGACCCGTATTGATATGAGTGAATATATGGAACCACATTCGGTGTCGCGTCTGATTGGCAGTCCCCCGGGATATGTTGGTTATGAACAGGGTGGGGTGTTGACCGAAAGTGTGCGGCGCCGGCCGTATCAAGTGTTGCTGTTCGATGAAATTGAAAAGGCCAATCCAGATGTGTTCAATGTTTTCTTGCAAATATTGGATGATGGTCGTCTGACCGATGGCCAGGGTCATGTTGTGAACTTTACAAATACAATCATAATAATGACCAGCAATTTGCCAGATATGGATGCGGTAAAGAAACAATTCCGTCCTGAATTCATCAATCGTATTGATGAAATTGTGTTCTTTGATCCGTTGGGCAAAGATGTCATGGCGGGTATCGTGAAAATCCAATTGCGTAATTTGGAACAGCGTTTGGCCGAACGCCGTATTAACATAGAGGTGTCGGACAAGGCAATCAAATGGCTGGGGGATAATGGATATGACCCAGTGTTTGGTGCGCGCCCGTTAAAGCGTCTGATTACATCGGCGGTCGAAGACAAAATTGCAGATTTGATTTTGTCTGGGCAAGTTGGTGAAGGCAGTACCATATATGTCGATGTTCATGGCAAGGAATTAACGGTAAAATAAAAATCCCCCAAACGGGGGATTTTTTTTAGAAACCGAAAACCATTCTTTGTTTCGATTGCCGTTTCTTTTCGTTGCGAACGGCTTCTTCTTTCATACGCTTGCGTTTTGTGGTTGGTTTTTCATAACGCTGGCGTTCTTTCATTTCGCGGTACAGACCTTCTTTTTGCGATTTGCGTTTTGCAACGCGCAGTGCCTGTTCCACATTGTTATCGCGAACCAGAACCTTTACCATATGTTATTCACCCCCTTTGGCGTATTTCATAATTATTTTTTTGGTGGAGCCAATCAGACTCGAACTGACGACCCCCTGCTTGCAAAGCAGGTGCTCTACCAACTGAGCTATGACCCCAAAACTTTGCCTGGTTTTACCTATTAGAGCCCACGAATTTTATACATATTTAATGATATTGTCAAATTAAAAATGAAAATACAGGTTTAAAATCTTTCGCTGGACAGTTTTTAGTATTCGGCATATAATGCATTGCTATGTTAAAGAAAATTAAAAAACAAATCAGAAACATAATCAAGGGTGACGAAACGAATATTCGCATCAAATGGTCGTTGTACGCGCGTGTGTGGCGCGAAATTGGACGGCCACAGTTAAAATGGCTGTTGATGGGGGTCGCGGCAACAATCTGTGCCGCCGGGGCCGAAGCGTATACGATTACCCTGGTGCAACAGGTTGTGGACAAGGCCTTTATTCAAAAAAGTATGGCGCATATATACTTTTTTGGGTTGCAGGTTATTGCCGCATTCGGGTTCAAGGGCGTATTTAATTATTCTAAATCGCTGATTATGGCCAAGGCCGGGTTGAATGCATCGGCCAATTTACAAAAACGAATATACAGTCATATGCTGCATATGAATGTGTCAAAGTTTTATGGTGATGGTATTGGCAAACATTTAAATTACTTTGGGGTCCAGGCGGGGGCGGTTTTGAACCTGGTAACGGGGACATTAATCAGTACAATTCAACAGATTGCGACATTGGCCATGACACTGGGGCTGATGGTGTATTATGCACCCCAGTTGTGTGCGGTGTTGTTGTTCTTGGTGCCGGCGATATTAATCCCAATGGTTCTGATTATGCGCAAGCGCAGAAAGTTGTCTCGTCAATCATTCGGCATCGCAAATGATGTGACACAACACCTAAACCAAACCTTGCGCGGGATGAAGACTATCCAGGCGTTTGGTACCGAAGACGCAGAAACGAAAAAGTTTTCGCGAATACTGGATACATCTATGTGTAATTCGTACAAGGGAACCCAGGCGTTCGCATTACAGTCGCCGTTATTGGAACTGATGATTTCAATTGGTTTGTGTATGGCGTTGATTATTGGTGGGCACTTTATCGTCAGTGGCGCAATCACAACCGGTGATTTTACAGCGTTCTTGTTGGCGTTGACCGCCGCGTACAAGCCTGCGCGCAGTATCACCAGCACCAGCAACACTGTCCAGCATGGATTATTGGCGGCGGAGATATTGTTTGATTTCTTGGACAGCAAACCAGATATTCAAAATGCGCCAAATGCAGTTGAGTTGCAACCAGGGGACATGTCCGTTGCGTTCGATCATGTCTATTTCGAATATAATCCGGGTGAACCGGTGTTGCAGGATATTAATCTGCATGTGCCAGCGGGCAAGGTTTGTGCGCTGGTTGGGCCATCAGGTGGTGGCAAGACAACAATGTTTAATCTGATTGAACGGTTCTATGAACCACAGCGCGGTCGGGTCGAAATTAATCGGCATGATATTAAAAAATATACGCTGGAATCGCTGCGTCATAATATTGCCGAAGTTTCCCAGGATGTGTTCTTGTTTAACGGCACAATCGAAGAAAATATTAAATACGGTATGCCAGATGCCACATTTGAACAGGTCCAGGCCGCAGCCCGCGCCGCAAATGCCCATGATTTTATCATGACATTCCCAAAGAAATATAAATCCAAGGTTGGCGAAGGGGGGGCGTTATTGTCTGGGGGGCAAAAACAACGAATCGCCATCGCGCGCGCAATATTAAAAGATGCACCGATTTTGTTGCTGGACGAAGCGACATCCGCGCTGGACACGCAAAGCGAGAAGTTGATACAGTCTGCGTTGAAAGACTTGATGCGTGGGCGCACGACTTTTGTTATTGCGCACAGGTTGTCGACTATTCTGGATGCGGATATAATTTGCGTTGTCAAAGATGGGCGCATAATCGAACAAGGCACGGACGAGGAGTTAGTTGCGCTGGGCGGTGAATACAAAAAACTGCGCGATATTCAATTTAAATCCACGGGCAAGGTAGCCAAGAAAAAGAAGTAATCTTGTTGTATTTATAGTCAAAGTTTTTGGTGTTTTCTTGGGCGGATAAATGTGATACAATTCCAAGGATAGAAAACAAAAGGATTTTGATATGCCAGTTGCAAAAAAAACTGTAAAGAAACAGCGCGAACCAGTTACCAGTAAAAAGTATACTAATATGTTCCAGGCGTATGGTGCGTTTTGGCGGCGTGGTTTTACCGAATGGGCGGGCACATCATCACGGTCGGAATATTGGTGGTCGGTCCTGGTTAATTTTTTGGTGATTATTGGTTGGGTGTTCTTGGTCGCTGTGGCGGGGTGGCAGGGCGGTTTTTATGCGCCAGTGCACTTTGTTTATACCCCGGGGGTTATGGTATTGGCTGCGTTGATGGTTGTGTTTAGTGTTGCAGTTATAATTCCATCACTGTCCATGACCGTGCGGCGTTTGCACGATGCGGGGTTGAGTGCGTGGTGGATGATGCTGTTAATTGGTACCGCAGTCGAAGGATTGGATGTTATTATCAGTATCGTATTCTTTGTGTTTTCTGTATTGCCAACCAAAGAAACAGACAATCCATACCATGGGTTTAATAAAGTGACAAAATAAAAAAGTCCGCCAGATGGCGGATTTTTATTTGCCCCAATATTTCCCAATTACATAGTCTGCCGCCAGGGGCACAGACAGGTGCGCAACATTTTCCATGGCAACTTCGATTTTTTGTGCAAAGTCGTTCGCCACGGATTCATCGCATTCGAAAATGATTTCATCATGAACCTGCATAATCATTTTAATTTTATCAGCGTTTGGTTGTATTATGTCACGGTCAATATTTACCATGGCGCATCGCATTAAATCTGCCTCGAATCCTTGGATTGGGGCGTTTATCGCCGCGCGCATCGCATACGCGCGCATGCGGGGATTTTTTACATCAGGCAATTCAATCCGGCGTCCCCATGGGGTATAAACGCATGCATTTTTCATGGCGAATTCTTTGACCGATTCGATATATTTTTCAACCTCTGGCAGGCCGGCCATATAAGAATCTATTATATTCTGGGCGGCGGCGCGTGAAATTCCCAATTGTCCCGCCAGACCAAATGACGAAATTCCGTATATTATTGAAAAGTTTACCGTCTTGGCCGCGCGGCGTAAATCCCGCGGCACTGGTGCATCTTGTGCAATTCTGAATATTTGACGGGCGGTTTGTTCATGGATGTCGGCGCCCGATTTAAATGTTTCTTTGAATGTCTGGACATTGGCAACATCGGCCAACAGACGCAATTGAATCTGGGAATAGTCCGCAGATATTAACACACGACCCGCGGGGGCAATAAAACATTTTCTGATTTCTGTGCCCAGTTCTGTTTTAATTGGTATGTTTTGCAAATTTGGATCGCGACTGGACAGGCGGCCGGTGTTTGTGCTGGTTTGCAGATATGTTGTATGAATGCGGCCATCTGATGCAATTTGGCGCGGCAATGCGTCCGTGTATGTGCCCGCCAGCTTTGCGATTGAACGCCAATTTAGAATTTTTTCAATTATTGGATGTGCGTCTATTAAATCGTTCAATGTTTCTGCATCGGTGGAACGTTTTCGATTCGCAGGTAATTGCAATTCGTCAAACAAAACCGTCCCCAATTGTTTCGGACTGGCGATATTGAATTCATGTCCGGCCAGTTGCCAGATTTCGGATTCCAGTGTACCCAGTTGGTTGTGGAACACACCAGACAGTTGTTTAAATCCATCGCGGTTTACCAACACGCCGGCGCGTTCTATTTTTAATAATACCGGCATTAATGGCAAATCGCATTTTTCGTACAGTTCGCGCAGTTTTTCATTTTTGTCCAGTTCTGGGCGCATTAATTTATACAGTGCCATGCATACGATGGCATCTTCGGCGGCGTATGGGGTTGCGGCCGTGATATCCAGCGTGTCAAAATGCATATCTGCATCGCGGGTCTTTGGCGGGAACAGGGCGGCAAACGCGATATTTGTATGCCCCAGATATTTTTGTGCCAATTCGTCCAGCCCATGCCCGTGCAATGTTCCGTGCAGTGCATATGATAACAGCATTGTGTCATCAAATGGCGCGATTTTTTCAATTTCCCAATTTTCGTTGGCCAACATATGCAGGTCAAATTTCAGGTTATGTCCAACCTTGGTAATATTTTTATTTGTAAATATCGGCCACAGTTTTTCGCGTACTGTTTCGATATCCAGTTGGTTTGGTGCGATTGATTGTTCATTAAATAAATCGCCGCCCCCCGTGCGATGCCGAATCGGTACATATGCGCCATGTGACGAATCGGTTGCCAGTGATATGCCAACGATTTTTGAATTTATATAATCCAGGCCGGTTGTTTCAGTATCAAACGCGATTGTGTCTGTGACGCGCGACAAGAATTTATCCAGTGCATCTGGGGTCGTTATGGTTTCAAATGTGAATTCCAGCGTGTCCCCAGATACGGGCGTTGTTTCGGTTGGTATATCGCATTGGGATGCGGCGTATTCAAACGGGACTGGTTTTGGGCCGGCATTAAATTTTTCCATTGGGAACAGTTTTTCAATTTTTGCAACCAACGAATTACTTTCCAGTTGTTCGCGCACAAACGCCAACGCGGCCGGCGTGTTAAATATAAACGGGTTGATTTGCAGTCCGGACAAATCGACATCTGTTTTCAGTGTGACCAGTTGTTTTGATATATATGCACTGTCACGATTATCGCGCAACATGTTGCGTGTGCGTTCATTTTTTACATCGTCCAGATGTTCATACAGCGCATCTAATGACCCAAATTGATTTATTAATTCAGCGGCCTTTTTCGGGCCGATACCGGGAACACCGGGCACATTGTCAGACGAATCGCCCATCAGGCTTTGTACATCAATAACCTGGTCTGGGCGAACGCCGAATTTTTCCATAACGCCATCAGCGCGGATTTCGCGTTGCTTCATACCATCGTACAAGAACACACAATCAGACACCAGTTGCATTAAATCTTTGTCACTGGTGATGATTCGTGTGGCGTTTGGCGCGGTACAATTTTCGCGTGCGATTGTGGCGATTACATCATCTGCTTCGACCCCGGGGATACACAGCACAGGTATACCCATTGCGGCCACGCCCTGGCGAACCAGGTACGATTGCGATATTAAATCGGCCGGTGTTTCGTGTCGATTTGCCTTGTATGCGGGGTAAATATCCTGGCGGAAAGATTGGCGTGATGCATCGAATACACATACAAATGCATCCGCATCTGATGTCGCGGCCAATATCGGCAACAACATATTAAAGAATCCATATACCGCCCCAGTTGGTGTGCCGTCTGCGCGGGTCAGGCGGCTGTGCACACCATAGTATGCGCGGAACAGTAACGAATTGCCATCAATCAGTGTCAGCATATTTTTCCCAATAGTTTTATTTTTTTTGTGTTAAAAGATATAACGCAGTTTCAGGCGACCTTCATATTGCAGAATATCGGGCGCGATGTTCGCGATTTCATAAATATTCGGCAGGTACATCACCCGACCTTCGACATCAATTTTCAGCGGCAACACATGGATGTTAAATGTTATGCCCAACATACCCTGGTACGCGGTGACTTTTTCAATATCTGTGCCATTCATGTCGCCATCAAAAACCGTACCGATACCCGCGCCAATATACGGCTGGATTGTGGTTGTCGGCAGTTTAGCATACGCATTTATCAACCCCAGGTGCAGTTTAGTATCTTTTGGTGTCATATAATCGTATTCCAGTTCCACGCGCAAAATCGGAATATCGAACCCGGCGGTGGCACTGAACGATTGGGCATTATCTGTGGTATTGTCGTCATCAACAAATATTGTCGCAGAACCAATTCCAAACCCCAGCCCGATATACGGATCAAACAACAACGCGGCATTTGAATTTGTGCAGAACAACGCGGCAGATACAGCAACCAGTGCGCCAGAAATTTTTAGATTCATATTTTTCTCCTTTGTGATATATTATAATAGAAAAAAGAGACATATATGCAAGAAAATAAACCATTGTTGGTCGTTGGTCTGGGGAACCCAGGTGCGCAGTATGCGCGCACCCGTCATAATGTTGGTTTTTTAACTGTGCGGCATTTTGTTCCGGGTGATGCGGTGTGGCGGCGTGAATTTAACGCGTTGACATACACGACCGACATTGACGGGCATCGTGTAATCTTTGCGTTGCCACAAACATTTATGAATAACAGTGGAATGGCGGTTGGCGCAATAATGAACTTTTATCGGATTCCACTGGAAAACCTGGTGGTGATTCACGATGATATGGATTTGCCGGTTGGCACGGTGCGTGAAAAGGTCGGCGGGGGCAGTGCGGGTCACAACGGCATAAAATCAATTGATGCCGCGGTTGGTCGGGACTATCGCCGGATTCGTATCGGAATTGGTCATCCACGTGCACTGGGGTTGCCGATAAATCCGGCAGATTGGGTTCTGGGGCGATTTAGTGATGTAGAAATGTCGGCAATTAATGACGCAGTATCAACGGTTAATTTTTGCCTGTCTCGTCATCATTGATTCTGTAATAAAACTTCAGATTATCACCCAGATAAAAACAACCAATGCTGTCACAGAATTTTGTACCGTTGTTTTCGCCACCACCTATGTAACATTTATTTATAGAGCTTGCGCCGGCGTCACTGGTTGAACCCTTTGGACAGGGTTTTTCGACCCCCCCAGAACAATAGTATCCAATTCGACATTTTTCTGCGATGATTTTTAAATACACTTTTTGTGCAAGTGGTGGAATATTACCGCCAACAGTCAATGACTCACATTTTTTGGTGCTTCCACTGTCATCTGTATAGGTGCATTCATATTCTTGGATTGCCATACCTTCGCCTGTTGGCTCGATATTGTCTTTGATTGGGCAGTTAAATTCGCCAGTACTGTCGTTTATGATGCATGTTTGTGTTGAATCGATTATTTTGCCATTTTCATCAAGGTATGTAATTTGCTGTTCCAGGTTATTCCAACATGCATACAGTGTTTTGTCACCACCCAGTGATGCCCAGGTGCCAGTGAATTCACCACTGTTATTGAAAACACGAATTGCGCTGTTACAACCCGCATCGGTGTAATATCCTTTGAATTTTTTTATAGACAATTCTGGTTGCAATGCGTCACTGGGTAACTTTGTCGACCATGTTGTTGGTTTTTCGTTCATTGCAAATCCGGTGTTATATTTGTAATATGCAGTTTTGTCATTAAATCCAGAGAATAATGTATTTTTCTTTAAATCCAATTTATACACAATGGCTATGCATGTTGTGTCATAATTCGACGGCGGGTTGTTTGGGCCACGACCTGTCAGGGTGCAACCCGCTGATGCATAGTACGTGCCACAATTGGTGCATTTTGCCCCATCCCAGTATTGACCAGCGGCGCATGTCAGTTCCCATGGGCAATTGTCGGATGTGTTGCCAAGTGTGTCTTCATTATGTATGAAGGAAGCAGCATTTGGCTTTGTGCAAGCGTAACATTCATTCGTTGAATTTTGTGTAGGATAGAAAGATCCTGATGGGCAGGGGGAACAAATATCATTCTCATCATCATAGAAGCATCCTGCGGGACACGGGTCACCGGTGGAGGTACGTACACACATCCAGTGATCGCCACCAGCGGCATGCACATTTGGAATTGCGATAAATATTGATAAAAAAATGATTGTCAGTTTTTTCATTTCTTGTCCCCCGTGCCGCATGAAATTACTGGTTCGTTTTATCAGATTTTTGCATGTTTACCGCCGTTGTGTCAATGTATTTAAATAATGGTGTATGATATGCGACACAAAAAATCCGGCAATTTTGCCGGATTTATGCGGCTATCGTTGTTTTTGATAATATCTGTTTATTGTCCAGCCATTTTGAACATACCACAGGCTGTCCACAGGAACTTTGGATGCTTCGCCAAGGGGAAAATCAAAATCGCCACGACCACGAACCTTTGGTGAATAATTGATTGCATATTCCAGGGTATTTTTACGTATAGCATGAATACCATTGTGGTCGTATATTATCCAGTCGCCCACCGGGACTATATATATTGTTCGAATATCTGGTCGCGCGACATAATCTTTTATTAATTGACTGACCTGGCGCGTGCCGTCTGGGTTTTTCTGTATAATACCCGATGGGCCACCTGCGACAAATGTTACCTCTACATCACGGGTTGGCTCGTCTTCTTTGTTGCACCCGGCAAACAATGATGCGCCCGCAATGCCCAATATTGGCAATACCCGCGCCAGTTTATATGGTAATACTTTGTTCAGTTTCATTTTATACCCCTCTTTATTACCGTTGTTTTTGATAATATCTGTTTATTGTCCAACCATTATGAACATACCACAGGCTGTCCACAGGAACCTTGGATGCTTCGCCAAGGGGAAAATCAAAATCACCGCGACCACGAACCTTTGGTGAATAATTGATTGCATATTCCAGGGTATTTTTACGTATACCGGTAATACCATTGCAGTCGTATATTATCCAGCTGCCCACTGGGACCAGATATACTGTTCGAACGTTCGGTTGCGCGACATAGTCTTTTATTAATTGACTGACCTGGCGCGTGCCGTCTGGGTTTTTCTGTATAATATCCCATGGGTCTCTTACGACAAATGTTATTTCTACATCACGGGTTGGTTCGTCTTCTTTGTTGCACCCGGCAAACAACGATGCGCCTGCAATGCCCAATATTGGCAATACCCGCGCCAGTTTATATGGTAATACTTTGTTCAGTTTCATTTTATACCCCCCTTTATTACCGTTGTTTTTGGAAATGTCTGTTTATTGTCCAGCCATTTTGAACATACCACAGGCTATCTTCGGGAACCTTGGACGCTTCGCCAGGCCAGAAATTAAAATCACCACGACCGCGAACCTTTGGGGAATAATTGATTGCATATTCCAGGACATTTTTACGCAGGTCAGTAATATGGTTTTTGGTGGTGCTCGTCCAGGAGTTTAATGGAACCAAATATACTGTCCTGATGTCTGGATGATCGGCATAGGTTTTTATTAATGGATTGACCTGGCGCGTGCCGTCTGGGTTTTCCTGTATAACATCCCATGGGTCTTTGAGGGTAAAAGTTATCTCTACATCCATCCTTGTATCGCGGATTGGTTCGTCTTCTTTGCTGCACCCGGTAAACAACGATGCGCCCGCAATGCCCAATATCGGCAATACCCGCGACAGTTTATATGGTAATATTTTGTTCAGTTTCATTTTATGCTCCTTTAGTTATATCCCAGGATTTTTTTCCGTTATAAAAACAGAAAAAGCCCGAAAAAATTCCGGACTTTGTTCAGCCTGATTCAGATAAAAATCACATGAAGACACATTCCCCGTTCTCCCTAAATCGCCACATGGTGGTGCATGATGCACGGCGCCATGGGGTGACCAATAAAGTTGTTTTATGTGTTTCATCTTTGTTTTTTCTTTTGCAACTTGTTTGCATTCTATACAAAAATATTTGTTTTGTCAATATTTTTGTTAATCCTAGTATTTTATTAGCCAACTTGTCGGGGATTCTGTTATACAGCCACCATCTGTTGGCCATGTACCATCAGCGTTTTGTTTGCATATGTTTTCTTCTGCACTTGATGAATTTCGTGCACGATAAAATTGCGTCGGGTATGGTTCGTATTGGACGTTTGTTGTCATATAATTTGGCGTTTCGTACCTGGGTTGGGTATAGCCAAATGTCTTTCTACCAGCTGCTGACATTAAAACAAAACGACCGTCCTTACACTTTATCTCTTTTTCGTCGACCTCTATTGTGCCACCAATACACAGAATTACATCGGTCAACAACTTGGTAGCGACGTTAACATTGCCTGGATCAATGACAATGCCGCCGGTGTTGATATTGCCTGGATCAATGACAATGCCGCCGGTGTTGATATTGTCTGGATCAATGACAATGTCGCCGGCGTTGATAGCGAAGCTGGACCTGCAGGCAACGGGGATTATTGCTTGGCCATCATCTGGCACACATAGATTTGAGTCTTTGTACAGGGGGCATCCGAACCCGTTGAACAGCTGCTGGGCGTCTTGTCCTTGCGTGGGGGTCATGTCGCTTATGGGTGATATTTTGCTTAGGCAACATCCGGTCGTACTGCTGGTTTGTATTGGTGTTTGATTATCAGATGCAACACAGCAATTTGTAAATTCGGTATCTTTTTGGCCGGTGATTGTGATTTGTGTGTATCCGTCTGATACAGGGCAATATAACCCATCGTCCGCCAGATTTGACAATGATGTGCATATTGTCGACTGTGTTACTTCGTCCCAACGGGCAACAAATCCTGGGCCACACGATGTGTCACGACAATTGTCTACATTTTCTTGGGTATTTGTGTTTTTTGCAAACCATGACAACAGTGTATCAGATTGCCCCGATTTTGGCGTCTTGATTTTGTTGTGCGAATCTGTGGCCTGTAACGATGCGGTCGGATGCGTTTCGCAATTGCCCCAGATACTTTCTGCGATGCGGCATCTATGGCATTCGGATGAATCTTTTTTCGGATTATTGGGTTGGCCATTTTCATCAACAGAATTTGGATTGCCGCATACATCAAAACAAATGTCATAGATACAATTTTTTGACATGGCTTCATCTGCTGTGACGCATATGTTTGCAATCGCGTTCGGTCCCGTAGTTACCAGTGTTTGATTGGACAGGGTTGTAATTTGTTCTGATGTTCTGTCCTTTGGATAGCTGTATTCTGTGATGCCATATATGTTGTCATAGAATGTGCCCGCATCGTCAATGATGCCATCCGCAACCAGTTGGGCGGTGATTTGATCGATTGTATCGTCGCCCGCACTGGCAACACAATCAAGAACCTCGTCCCAGCAGGCGGTGCGGTTGATAATAGATTTTCTGTTGACTGATGTCTGGATGTCTTCGCACAGACCAAAGTTCCCAGAAATAGATTTACATGACTGGATGATACAGTTGCGCCCAACCTCGCGACAGGTTTGGATGATGGTGTCGTATGTTTTGTCGTTGGCGATTTCTGTCATGCCACTGGACCAGTCGGTACCTGCATCGATTGTGTCCAGTAATGCGGTACATGCACTTTGCACCTGGGCGCACATTTGTTTGACCGTTTTGTCTGCCGCAACACCAAATATAGACAGCGCGCGCGCATCAAAATCTTCTAGTGATTCGGCCGCATCTGACAGACATTGTGCCGTCAACGTGGTGCATGATTGGCGAACTTCTTCCAGTTTGGCATCCTGGGCCAGTTTTATTTGTGCCAATGCATCGTCAATAAATTGATCCCACACGGTGTCTGCAATGTCTTCACAGTTTTCGGTCGCAGATTCCAGAAACAGTTTTTTGGAATTCAGGTACGAAACAAATTTGTCGTTGCCGGGTACACTGGTCCATGTTTGGTTGCCGGTCGGCCGGGTAATCAGACTGCCCAAATTGACCAGATTCGGCGTCAAAATTGCATCGCCAGTTGATGGATCGATGTATTGACCACTGATGTCCAGACACTTTTCCATGTTTTCGCCACATACAGATGTGCTGGTTAATAAATCCAGCATTTTGCGTTTGCATGTCAAAATGTCGTCTGAATTGCGGGTTTGGTAATTGTTCAGACGCGACATGTCCAGTAATGCGCTGCTCTCGCGGATTTGTTCGCGGGCCTGGTTCTGTTGTGTTTCGTATGCGCGGGCCACGGTGTTACAATCTTGTTCTATCAGCATTTGGTACCCGCTTTCCGCGATGGCCAGTTCGTCTGATGTACAAACCTCCATCGCCATTTCGCGACATACCGGCAATGCCGCCGTATACAATGCCGTGCCAGATTTTGCCGTTGTTGATGTGCCGGATAAAGAATCCAGACTGTCGAATGCCGCATCTGTATTCAGTGATAATGATATCGGGGCCAGGTTGGCGTCAAAATTGCTGGTGTCGAATGTGGTGTTTAATTTGTTCGCGATTTCGTCCAGCAATTGTTTTGATGCCGATGTGTCTTCTTGGTTGAACGCCAGTTCCCCTTCGGTGGCCTGGTATAACGCTTCGGCGTCTTCTTTGTCCATGCTGATGGTTAACAAACGCTGGCTGAAATCTAACAGTTTATCTTCGGCCGCGGACAGTTGCTGGCGAATGTCGTCAAAATCGTTCGCGCGTGCCGAACATGCACAGCGTTTTAGTTGGCTGTCCTTGTTCGCACAGAATTCGTCCATGCAATCGTAAAATACACTGCGGCATGTTGTATAGTCGCGGTTCATTATGTCACTGGCCGTGACGCCCGCGCGTGATACCCGTGCCCCGGCCGATGTGCCCCCCGCGCGCCGCGCCGCCGTGGGTGCAGCCGTTGGCGCGACACCACCACGCGCCGCGGTCGCGGCACGTGATACATTTGATGTTGATGTGGATGTGCGGGCAACAGATGTGCCGCGTACCGGTGCGCGCGATGATGTCGCGCGGGAAACAGTACCACCGCCACGCGCCGATGACGATACAGCCGCAGTGCCGGTCGTGGCGCGTGGCATTACATTCGATGTCGTGCGCGCAGTCACAGATTGATTCACCGTCCCAGATGTGGTGCGTGTGGCGGCATCGCGTACAACAACATTGCCGCGTCCAGATGTACCACTGCGTTCGTGAACCGTGGCACCAGATGGAACCGATGCGGTTGTGCGTGATATCCCAGATGCAGAATTTTCCCGTGCGGTGGTGCCGGTATTGCCGTTGGTGCCGCGACTGGTCGTGACCGTGGTTGTGGCAGTACGCCGCGTGGCGGCACGCGCCATGTCGGCATCGTCATCCGCAATTGCGCCGTGAATTCCAATGAATCCAAGGCATACAATTAAAAGCAGTTTTAACCCTTTCATTCCACTTGTGTTAAGTGTAGCAAAATTTTGAAAATCGGGGCAAGCGTTTTATTAGAGACAGATTCTTGGTGCGGGCAGGGGGATTCGAACCCCCATGGATTTTAATCCACAGCATCCTTAGTGCTGTGCGTCTACCGTTTCGCCATGCCCGCGATATGTACAACACTGTGTTCCGCGTCCCGGCGGCACTTCGCTGTCGTCCGTCGCCGCCATGCCCGCAGTTGTTCATAAAATCTTACAAGAACCAGTTTTTTTTTCAATCAATTTGTGATATAATATTTCGTGATAGAATAATGTAGAGGGCTGTATAATGAAAAAAGTTTCATTGTTTATTTTGATGCTGGTGCCGTTTGCGGCAAATGCGGCGGGGACATACTATACTGGTGCGTATCAATCACCGCAGACACGGTATTCAACACAAACATATGCCCAGCGGCAAACAGGATATAACCGCAGTTATACAACACCATCATATGCCAGCACGCGGTATAATACATATAATACTGCTGGTAATGCGGCGGCGCAAAACACGGCGGCCACAACACAGCAATCAGGTGCCAGTGCCCAGGCGTCAAAGAAAACAGGTTTTTGGCTGGATGCGGGAATTACACATCAAATGGCACAGTGGCAATTTGAAATGGCCCAGTCTGGCAGTATTTTAAGTTATGATAACATCGGGTGGAATGTGCTGGATGTGTCGGCCGGATATGCGTTTGGGATTGGTAAGACCACAATGCAGATTGATGCAGGGTTGCTGTATGGTATGCAATGGGGCGAAAGCGCCATGTACGATGACGATATTACTAATGGCGGGTATTTCTTGACATCATGGACCGGGGATGTTGATGGTGATGGTCAAAAAGACAGTGGTACATTCGACCAAATTGGACACGCGATGTCAATCGGCACCAGCAAGGGTGGTAATATGCTGGGGTTCAATGTGGGGTTTGGTTTGACCGATATGTTCCGTATCGGTAATGTGCGCCTGACGCCATCGGTCGGATTTCGATATTTGAAATATAAATTAACAACTGAAAATAACTATGGTTTGGCGGTTGATACACATGCGTGTTTCGAAGTAAACGGCGAAGTTCAATGTGATCCGGCGATTGTTATTATCCAGCCAGATGGTGAACAACAGATTTTCTGGCGTGATAATATCAGCCAAACAATTCCGCCGAAAGATTATGATATCCCATCGG
This sequence comes from uncultured Alphaproteobacteria bacterium, assembly GCA_944389525.1. GTDB lineage: Bacteria > Pseudomonadota > Alphaproteobacteria > Rs-D84 > Rs-D84 > Enterousia. The sequence continues at coordinate 77,603 of CALXMR010000003.1, forward strand.
GATCGGTCATCAGCACCGAAGGAACCTATTACTATCAACAGCCGGGTGAAAGTCATTCGTATGAAACCACTTGGATGGGGCCGTATTTGGCGTTGGATATGGATTATGATATCAACCAGAATAATGCGGTTAATGCCCGTGTCGAATTGGGACTGCCGGGGTATAAATCTGTTGGCGATCAACCATACCGCTTTGATTGGCAACATCCCAAAAGTGTCGAAGACGAGGCCGGCATGTTTGGTGCGTTCCATTTTGGGTTGGGGGCGAATTGGACAACCGCGATTACCGATTCGGTTGCATTATCGATTGGTTTAACATATGATTACTATACGGTCAGTGGTGCAGACGCCAAAACGTATCTGAATATGAATTATTACGATGATTTATATAACAAACGTTTGGAGATATGGAAAGACGAATATCCAACGGATACAGAAGACTATATGTTGGGCCTGGTGGAAGGGGTCAAAGGCGACACGACCGCGATGAATATTGAATACCTGCGCGAAGCATGCCCGGGTGGTGTGTGCAAAACTGATGGTGAAATAGAATCTTTCTATAAATCATTGGGAATTCGTGTTGGGATAAGTGCACGGTTTTAATTGAAAATGAATTGTAAAAAATTATTGTTGCTGTTATGTTATACAATCGCGCCATTTGGCGCGATTGGTGCGGATTTGACCGCAACGGCATCGGTGAATATTACCAGTGAAACCGCCGCAATGGCCAAAGATATGGCGTTTAATGATGCGCGGCGTCAAATTATTGCGGATGTGTTGGGACAATACTCAATACCGGATCAATTGGCCGGGGCGTTGCAAAGTGCAAAAAATTCAGAACTGACGAACTTAATTGCGTCTTCGTCAATCAGCGGGGAAAAACAGTCTGATACCACATATTCGGCGGATATCACCATGACGGTTGATGGTGCGGCCGCGCGTGCATGGATGACTGAGAATAATGTGCAAAATTGGCTGGGCGATGGAAAATCAGGTGATGTTTTCGTGACCCAGGTGGTTATGTCTGATAAGTTGGCCCGCTGGATCGAGTTAAATCAAATTGTGCGTGATAATGACATTGATATGACGGTAAAGTATATCAATGGAAATCAAATCACGGTGGAAATTCCATCAGGGTCGCGGGCAAAATTTACCGCATCTGTGCGGGCAATGGGATGGCGATATGCCGACCAAAATGGCGTTTTACATATAATAAAGTAGCGTTATGAAATTTAAATTTTTTCCAGTTTGTTTGTTTGTGTTGATGGTGCCGGCCGTTGCCACTGCGGATGAAAATGCCGCCCCCAGTCCCGTATTTGGTATCTCTGATGGTACAGAAAAACTGCAATTGTCTGTGCGGCGAATTGGACTGGACTGGTCGAAAACCCAGGTGCGAAATGCCGCAGAATATCAGAATTCACCAGTTGCGGCGTTAAATGCAACCAGCCAAGATTATATCAAGGGCGTATTTGATACCATTCTGGAATTTACACGAAATAAATTTAAATGGGATAACAGTCTGGTTATGGAATATGGGCGAACAACATTGCGCCCGTATGATGCGCCGGCGACAACCGATGAAAATGCCGATAAAATCTTGTTTTCCAGTGATTTATCATATGCATGTTGGGATTTTTCTGGGTTAAAGTTTGGTCCGACTGTGCGTGCGGCATACGAAACCCAATTTGCCGACAGTGATGATTCGCCGCGTCAAAATATCGTGCGTTCCAGTGCCGGTATTTCGCTGTTTGATCATACGATTGTTAAAAGTTTATATCTGACCGGAATACACGAATATGATTTTACCTATGCCGGCAGCCAGAACAGCAAACTGGGTGCGGAATTCGGATGGCGGTTGGAATACCCCGTACGCGAAGGGGTAAAGTTTTCATCGGATGGGTATTATCGTGAATATTTTTCGTATTCGGAATATGTTGGCACCGACCTGGAACGCGATTTCAGTGCGGTTGTGCGTCTGGATACAAATCTGTGGGGCGATTTTACAATGGGGCCGTATGTTCAATATCGATTGGCCCGCGCGCGCGATACAGACAAGTACGGCAGCAATTTGATATTTGGTATATCGTTTAACTATATAACAAATTTCTTGCTGTAAATTCGGCAATTCGTTCGTGCGTTTATTTTATAATGCTAAATTTTACCTGGGTTCCGGCGCCCATTTCATCGATAACGCGCACAATATGTTCGCCAATTCTGACGCGGTGATTTAATGTGTCACCAGATTCAGATGTGCCAATCATATCATCGTCCAGAAACCAAAACATTTTGGCGTCTGGCATATCTGATATCGCGCGAAAACCAATGTTGATTGTGTCTGTATCGTCTGTGATTATGGTGCGGGTGTTATCAATTGGTGATACAATTATGGGGTCTGTGCGCGTGGTAATCACATCGTCCAGATTGCACCCAGACATAAATGGTGGTGGCGTATTGCGTTGTACCCCGGCGCGCCGGAACATATCCAGATATTCTGCGTCCCAAAATTCATAAACCACCATTTTGGTTGTGTTGGGATCGCGACTGCACGCGCGCAGACCTGTGGCGATGTCAATCGGTACTGCGCGGTATACGGACGCGGTATCAATTGGTGACTTGCCCGGGATAAAATATGCGCGTACTGTTTTAGGGCAATATTTTCCCGCCAATCCACCAACCTGGTCACACATGTCTATGGTTGATATGTTTAAATCATCGCGGAAAAAGTTATTGTTTTGTATCGGCGTGCCGTGTGCGGCATAATATTTCTGGACCGCGTTGGCCAGTGAAAAATATATCGGGGCCGCCGCGTGGGCGCCGCTGAATGCGTTGTTCGGCGTGCCGTCAAAGTTACCAACCCATACAACCAGGACAAAATCACCAAATATCCCCGCCGTCCATGCATCGCGAAATGATGATGATGTGCCAGTCTTCCAATAGTGGCGCAATTGGGTGGCATGTTCGCGGGCAAATGGTATTTTTTTTGTCGGTGTCTGTTGGTGTGCCAGCATGTCCAGGGTGATAAAAAATGCCTCGGGTGATAAAATTTGTTTGCCGGGATCATGTGGCGCATCTATTTCTGTTCGTATTGCGCGGCGCATCCCCAGGTTCGCCATCGTTGCATAAATGCCAGCCAGTTCGTGCATAGAAACCTCGGCCCCGCCCAGGGCAACAGATATCCCATAATAATCGGGGGATTTTAAATTTGTTACCCCTGAATCTGATAAAATTTTATAAAAATTCTTGGTGCCAATTTGACGCAACAGATTTATCGCCGGAATATTTCGTGAATGTGTTAACGCGTCACGTGCCAGTACGGGGCCGTAAAAATCACTGTCTGCGTTTTCAGGGGCGTATACGCCAAAGTTTATTCGGGCGTCTTTTAATAATGTCATTGAATGAATTAATCCCATGTCAACTGCCGTGGCATATATTAATGGTTTTAGGGTTGAACCCGGGCTGCGCCGGGCATGAATACCATCGTTTTCACCGTATATCGACTGGTCAAAATAATCAGCAGAACCGATATATGCCAGCGTTTCCATCGTTTTATAGTTCAACAAAATCGCGGATGCATTATGTATCCCAACCGCACGCCGATTTTTTATCTGGTTGGCCAGCGTGCGTTCCAGGGCACTTTGCAGTTGCAGGTCTAGTGTCGTGCGGGTGGCCCAATTGTGCGGGCCGACTTCGTTCCAGTAATTTTTATGATGAATTAATTCGTGGTCTGTGAAGTGCGGCGCGTAAAATGGCAGTTCGCGTGTCGTGCGTGCGTGTAATGGCATCTGGGCCAAGGTAAGCAATTGTGTATCGTCTGGATTTTGGTCAATCCAGCGGCGAACCAGATCCCCGCGCATGTTCATTATATTGGTCAATCCTGTTTGTGTGTTCAATCCGCGCTTGGTCGGGTTTTGGGGAATCGTGGCCAGGGTGATGGATTCTATGGTGGTCAAATCCGATGCGGGTTTGTCAAAGTAAATCAGTGATGCAGCGCCAATGCTTTCGATATTGCCACCATATGGCGCCAGATTCAAATATGCTTCTATGATTTCATCTTTGGTATAAAATAAATCCAGATAAATTGCCGCGGCAATTTGTTTCAGTTTACCGCTGATTTCCCGGGTGTTCATGTCATATTTTATACGGGCAACCTGCATCGTGATGGTTGATGCGCCCACCGGGTGCGGGGTGCCAGAAATATAGTCGCGTGTGGCACGAATTAATGCAATTGGGTTAATACCAGGGTGATATTTAAAATATTTGTCTTCGTATAAAATAGTGGCGCGGACGATATCTGGGCTGATTTCGTCCAGTGGGGTATACAGTCGATATTTGTCATCGGCCGCCAATGTTATGCGCAACAGTTCGCCATCACGCGACAAATATGCGCGGCCAAAGTAAACATCAGACAACAAGGGCGGGGTGAAAAATATCTGGATTATCGCGTATGCTGTCACAAGAGTTATCAAGATGCCGTATAAAACCCGGTGGCGACAAATATGCGCACATACGGATTTTATAAGTCTTGATATTCTGTTATTTTTCTGTGACATCAGATACCGTGAATATGCCGTCATCGCCAATGGCACTGATCTGCGGGTTATACATTGATTGTGCCGAAATTGGCGGTGTGGCGAATTTTCCAACGGTCCCCAGTTGGGCCGTGTATGTGAATTCGCGCACCGCACGGGTCAGGGTGGTGTAAATTAAAACCCGACCTTCGCGCAGTTCGATGAAATCCATATCGCCATTGCCAGAATCTGGATTCGCAATGATTCCGCCCGGCAGTAAATCAGATATCACAATGTTTGGTGCCACATCTGTGCCGCCGCGTGTACGCGCGGAAATTTTTACAGTTATTGTGTCGCCAATTTGGCCAGATGTTATCTGGTTGCCGTCTGAATCAAAATATTCGCGTGTAATCGATATGCCATCAGAATGTGCGCGTGGAACCTGGGTCTGGTAACCCGTGGCCAATGTGGTATAGAACACCGGTGTATCAGCGCACGCATCACAATTGATGATGATTTTCTGTGCCCCAGATGGAATTGTGGCGGTGGTGGTATCGCCGGTGGATGTGGTGCGGAGTGTATCGCCCGTATCTGTGGTGATGGATAGTTCCGGTAATTTGTCCGTGTTTGGTGTGGCACCAGACAATGCCATCAGAACCGTTGCGGATGTGTATGCACTGTATTGCCCAGAATTTATATATTTACGCAATGTGTCAGACGCCAATATGTCTGGGGTATCAAAGTATTTCGCCATTAAATAGTAATACATCGCGTCATCTGCAACATTGTTGCGGAACATCGAACTGTATTCGAAACTAGACTGGTGCGATGGTGCGTATTGGGCGATTAAATCATTTGCCTGGGACGTTTGCTGTAACAGGTGATATGATGCCGCAATATATGCCCCCGCCAGGTCGGACGACCAATCGGGAATGTTTTCATTCGCGTATTCGGTGAATGTATCGATATAACTGGTTGTGACATAATCGTTTTCAGTTATTACATATATTGCATATGCCACCGCGGCCGCATATGCGTTATCTGTGATTGTACTGCCGGCAAATGTACGCAGGTAATCTATTGCGCGGGACAGCATCTGGGGCGGGACACTAAATCCTGCATCGGTCGCGATTGTCAAAAATTGGGCAACATATGCGGTCAGATATGCCGTCATCGCCGCATCTGTTGTAGTGCCGTATTGATTTTCCCCGGCCCATAAATTGAACGCGCCATTATCGGCCTGGCGATTTTTCAGTTTGTTTATAGTTTCTGTGATTTGTGCGGCCGATGTATCGAATTTTGTCCCCAGTATTTTATTGTCTGGGAACAGGGCATATGGCAACGCACGTGATACCAATTGTTCGGTGCATGGTAAATCATAATTGGCCAGATATTCATACAATGGGCGTGCAATGGCGGCCGCATTATGTGATATGTACAGGGTGCGACCGGAATATTCTGGGTACATTTCTGGGGCAAAATCTGTGATGGTTGTGCGACCAGAATCAACTAACCCCATTTTTATTTTTGTTTCAAATGGTGTGATTGGGCGTACCGACAGTGTCGTGGTGGATGTGCGCGTGGCCAATTCAGTTTCGTTGTCAGACAATTTTGCAGATGTCTGTATCGTTGCGTTGCCCAGTTTATCTGTGGCAATTGTGTCAAATGTAAATAATTCTTCGGCGTGGGACGCGATATTGGCATTTGCATCGTTTGTCTGGATTGACAGACCACCAATTGTGTCAACTGATATAGATGCGGTTGCGTTGTTGTCTGTCATGTTTGTTATAACTGTATTTATTTTAAACGAATCGTTTGGTGCCACAACCACCGGCGCAGATGTTGATATAATTAATGGTGATTGGACCAGTGTGGTGGTGTGCGCGCTGCCCACGGCATTGTCGCGTGCGGCAACGGCAAATATGCTGATTTCGCCATTAAAGTATTCTGGAATATCAAATTCAACAGTCCCAGTCTTGTTCGCGGCTGTATTTATAATCCCAGAATAAAAGGCAACCGGTGGCAGATTTATGCGACCAAATGGATTTGCGGCGATTTGTTCCAATACCCCAGCGTCACCGCCATAGTCACCACCGCCGGTCTTGGCATATTCGCGCAAGATATTATATTCTGGCAACAACAGGGACAAAATCTGGAATGTGTTAACCTGTAACGCGGATTTTTGAAAAAAGTGTGCCAATGGGTTTGGAATTTGATATTTTGCAACCTGTAAAATACCAGTGTTTATGGCAAATATCATCATTCGGGCAGACCGATCAGTTTTGTATTGTATGGCCAGTTTGTTGTCTGTAATCGTGTCAGGTGTGTTCAGTTTTATATCAATTTCGCGCGCAGATGTGTCCGCAGAAAATGGTGCGACCGCATATGTGTATGGGGTTGTGAATATGTCGCGGCTGTTTATATCACGTACAAATGATACATTAATGTATCCGGTGCCTTCGAACCCAGCGGGCAGGGTAATGTGTTGGACGGATGTGGTTGATTTTGTGTTGAACCATTTGTATGCATATACCTTATCGCGTTCGATTGTTATCAAGCCTGTGCCGATGTATGGGGCGGTGATGTTGACCGCGATATCATCGCCGGGTGAATATTCTTGACGGTCCAGTTTAATTTGCAATTCGGCGTTTGTGTCAGAATTCAGTGCTGTGTTTGCACCGGCGACAAAATATTCCAGATTGGTTAAAATTCTGTCTGATGCGTCCAGTATTTGCAGAATATATGTCCCGCCATTGGTGGTATCCAGTTTGATTTCGGTGCCATCTGGGGTGATGTTAATCTGGGACTGTGATACGATTTTATCATTGGTAATCGTTTGATATTTATAGAAATTATTATAGTCTTTGACCAATGTTGTTTGATTTTCGCGCCGCATCAGACGCATGGTTAAATCGCGTGCATCAATTTGGGTCGCGGTGTGGTCCAGTGCAACCAGTTTAATCGTATGGGCAGAGTTTTTATTTAAATATGACAAATCGTCTGTTGATTTGTACCCAACCAGATATTTTGCATCGGATACACGGGTCGATATGTTGGTTTGTACACTGGTTCCTGCGCCGGCATCGTATCCGCGTACATTCATTGTCAGCACATATGTGCCCATGGGAATTGTGTTATTAAATTTTATATCCAGTTTTGCATTCCCGTTTTCATCAGTTGTGACATCTGGCAATTCTGTGGAATATGTTTGGCCACGGGCAGAAATTGCACCGTCTGATGTGAAGTTTGGTGTGAATATGTACCCTGGGTATTTAGGGAAAGAATATTGAACCGGTGTTAATGTTGCGTGTGCCGATATGCGCCGATTCGTTGCCGGGGTGCCAAATAAATTGCGCAATGAAACATTTGCCACCAGATTGTCAGATGCAATCCATCCGTTGTCGGATGCCCCGGCGATTGTCGCCGTAATTTTCATCGTGTCGGGAACAAATTCTTGGACATCAAAGTTTATATATCCCAATGCATCTTGGACCAGATTGCGGGAATTTAGCGAATATAGGTGGGCAACCCATCCGCCCAATGGCGCATCGGATGGTATATCATATGTCATATCGAACATGCCGTCCGATGTTAATGAAAATGTTTTTTCTGTGACAAGGCGCCCGCGCGCATCGCGCATTTCAAATTTGACCGGTATTCCCGCCAATGACTGGAATGATTTATTTTTTACTATGCCACCGATAACCACAGATTCCCCAGGTCGATATATTCCGCGATCTGTGAACATGAATGCGTTCATTGGTGTCGATGCCGCGTTATATATTCCGTCAATATCAAATTTTGAATATTCAACCCGTTGGGCATATGCATTGTATGGAATAAATGCCACATCATCGCCACGGCGTGCCACAATCGCAACAGGTTCGCGTGCGTTGCGGTATTCAGACCACGGCAGTGGTGGAATTTCGACATGACCGTCATTGTCGCTGCGTCCTGCCCATACTGGTGTACCGTTGCGCCCCAGAACAGATATTTCAACATCTGGCGCCGGTGTGCCAGTTGATAGATTTGATATAAATACCGATGATGATTCATCCAGATTTACTTTGCGTATAATTCCCATATCCGTCAGCAGTATCAGACGCTGGTCGCTGTATTCTGCGGTGTTTTCAGATGGTCCCGTTTGAATGACAAATATTCCCGTGTTATCACCATATGTTCTGTCCAGATAGTCGCCCAAATCCAGGGATGCATAATTTGCGCGGGTCATTGATAGATTGGCAAAGGATATCTTTTTCTGGAAAACGGTTGCCATGTCGTATATGCCAAACGACCATGACTTGAATTCCATGGCCGATGCGAATACATCATATGTTTGCGATATTAAATGATTAATTTCTGTGGATTTTATTTTGGATACTTTTACATACGCACTGTCCACGCCACCGCGGGCAACAATCCCCAGTTTGCGGTCACCCCCCAATGACAATAACGCACCGCGTCCGGCAATTTCAACCGATGCCGTCGGATATGGCACACGCATTACATCGTTGGCACCATTGCGCATTTCAAATCCAGTTGCAGATTTTGCCCCCGCGACAACAGATACATATATATATCGTGCATCTGGGTCAGAAACATTATATGAAAACGCGTATCGATATACACCATTGGGCGTTGCAAAATTCATTGGTGTTATGTCCAGTTTTTCAGATTTATCCAATATTGAATCTGTGATTTCATCGTTCTGCCATGTGTGTGATGGTGCGTTGTCAGATGTATCGTCTGTGCGGTATTTTGGTAACAAGTATACAGAAATATATTTATCCCATTCTGTGCCAGAATGCGCCGCAGTGGTGGTGTTTAGCAATATTAACTGGTTTGCGTTGCCGTCATTATCATCGGCGACCGTGGTTTCTAATGATGATATTTTGAATATATTATCCGCAGATTCAACCGTTACATGTGCGGTCAGTTTTTTTGTGCGTGCATTGCCCGCCATTGCCGGAATACGATTTAATTTTAATCGCATGGCGCGCGCCGTATCTGTGATTTTCACAGGGGCAGATATAATGAACGCAGTGCGGTGGAATTTATCGAACTGTACCGAAAAGTCCAGTTTTTCATCATCCAACCGCAGGGATACTTTGTCATCAAAATCGGCGGTATCTATTTCATAGTTAAATGATATTACCGCCACACCAATTACTGATTTCATATCATCAGGTGATGGGTACAGATTAAAATTATCCACGGTTGCCGTGATGTCTGGTGTTGTGAATGATGCGCGGGTCTTGTCCGGTTTTACATCATCATTAAATATTTCTGAATTTATTTTTACGGTAAATTTTGTGTCGGCCGGCCATGCAACATCGGGGGTAAATACAATCGCACTGTCCCCGCGCAGTGACCATGTGCCACGGACAAACGGATTAATTTTTACACTGTTGGTCAGTTCGGCATTCGTTAAATCCATTTTAAATGCCGGTGCATATCGGCCAGATTCCAGATTGTATGATACGACAACGCTGTCCGGATTGGCCAGGTTGCGTGCGTTGTTTGGTTCTGGTATGCTGGTCGATGTGGCAAAGAACATATTTGCGTTGTCTGTAAATACCGATACCTCAGGTGTGGATACATTAACCGATAATTTTGTTGCGTCTGTATCAGATGTCGCAATGTGCCACCATACCAGTCCCGCGCCCAGAATTACCAGCGCAGAACCAATCACGCCAATCACAGTTCTTAGGCGCCGCGGTGTGCGTGATACAGGTGCCGATTTTACTTTGCGGTTATTTGATTTGTGTGGTTTGCGCTGCATGTGGTTCCCTTCCTGAGTTATGATATACTTAATATTAAATTCAATTTGTAAAAACACAAGTCAATTTTGTTTTTGCACTGGTAAATTTTTATGTGATTTTTTTCTTAAACCACAAAACGGGGAGGCCATATTTCTTTGGGGGTGGGAATGCGTGTATTTGCCAAAAAATATGGAGGTGTAAAAATGGTATACGGCTATATACGTGTGTCAACAGATCATCAAACCACAGAAAACCAGCGGTTCGAAATTAAAAAATTTTGCGAAAAACAAGATTTAACAATAGACTGCTGGATAGAAGAAACAATTTCCGCGACAAAAGATTTAAATAAACGAAAACTGGGGCGTTTGATTAAACGAATTCAAAAAGATGACATGATAATTGCGTCTGAATTATCACGATTGGGGCGCAATTTGTTACAAATAATGAGTATATTGCACCACTGTATGGATGTTGGCGCAAAAATATGGACGATAAAAGATAACTATCGTTTGGGGTCGGATATTACCAGCAAAGTGCTGGCGTTTGCGTTTGGGCTGTCGGCAGAGATTGAACGCAATTTAATATCACAACGCACCAAGGAGGCGTTGGCGCGTCTGCGGGCCGAAGGAAAACGGGTTGGTCGTCCCCAAGGCAGTCGGAATGAAAGCAAACTGCACGGACGCGAACAGTATATCTCGCAAAAATTGGCCGATGGCCGCACTAAATATGAAATTGCGCGACGATTGCGGGTGCACCGTGATACACTGAGAAAATTTATCGGGCAACGGGGATTAAGTGCTTCTTTTTTGTCACCGCAAACTAAAACACCAGGCGACCACGTGTCATAATAAAAAACTCGTCTGTGCCGTATGGGTTGTCAACAAAACTGGCGGTGATTGATTTATATGATATGGAATATTCAATAGATGGCCGGCTGCGGATATCTATGGTGTGGTTGCTGTACAATATATCGCCGTTTGCGCCACGGCCAGACGGGGTGTGCATGCGCATTGTGCCGTGGATAATAGTGTCTGGGACTGACACTTGGAACGTCCAGTTGCCGAATTTTGCCCCCAGGTCAACGGATGCAGTATATATGTTTGAAAAATTATTTATAACAGAATTGTCTGTTGTTTGCGGATTACCAAATGCGATGCGGGTTCGGTGAAACAGGTTAAAGCGTCCAATACTAATATCATGGTGTGCACCAATAAAGCCGAACCAATCGTTGCCACGTGTTTGCATAAAACTGTCGCCAAATGTGATGTTGCTGGATTGCAGCCCCAGTTCAAAATTGCCAATGTTCGCAATGCTGATATCATTGGCCGCGCGCAGTTTTTGAAACCCAATGCCTGGATTTTTTATAGAAATAAAATCCGATAAATTTGCGTCAAAGGCGCGCCCATATTTATCAAAATATGCAAATTTTGGGGCGGCGTCTGTGATGCTGTGCGCGATTACCCCGGGCAGATGCGCTGTGCGAATTGGTTGCATGGTGCCACTGGTGATTGGTATCAGTGGGGCCCCAACTGGGCGGGTTGCGCGTTCCAGATCCAACATGCCGTGGCCATAGATTGCATCTACGCCTGGGGCGCCAATGTCGCGTGCGGTTTCGAACAACAGTGCAGTAATATCAGGTGCAGACATATATGGAAACGCCTGGCGAATAACTGCCACCGCCGCAGATACAATCGGTGTGGCAAAACTGGTGCCACTGGCGGTGGATGCGCCATTTGTTATATCTGCCCCAGGGGCCGTTATACACCATTGACTGGTTATACCGCATGCATTGCTGAATTCTGCCAGTGCGCCAGTTGTGCTGTCCCACGCAACAACATTTATAAAATGTCCATGCATTTCAGGCATGACGGTCGGTATGGCGGATAGCGCGCTGCTTTGTGAATCTGCATCATTGCCGGCCGCCCATACAAATATTGCGCCACGTTCGGCGGCATGTGCCAGATTGCTGATAAAGTTTTCATCGGTTAAATGTGCCAGTTGTTCCCGCGATTTTAATTCTGTGGCCCGCATGGGGACAGACCAACTGGCGTTAAATACATTTGCATCTGATGCCGTTCCAATGACTGTGCCAATTTCATCATAGGAGATAAAGTCCATATCGTATGCAATTTTGTACGATGTTACATTTGCATCTGGGGCAATTGGTCCAGACGCAATGTCTGTAACAAATTTTCCATGCCAAGAATCCATGCCTGCGTCCAGTATGGCTATATTCGTGCCAGCACCTGTATATCCGCGCGCAATTGAATAAGCCAGACGAATTTCGTCATATGTATTTGAATTTAATTGATATTTTGTGGTGGATGTAATGTTTGACATTTGGATATCTGATATATCACCACCAACCATATCGTATGATGGCAATGATGGGCGGGGATATGTGTTGTTATCTGTGTTTGTTGAATGGTCTGAACCGCTGTTGGCCAGGCCAATCAATGCCAATGCGCCACCCAGAATGGTTGCACCTGATAATACAGATGCGGTTCCAGCGCCGATAAAACTGGGGCATTTGTCGGGGTGGTTGCGCCGAAAATCAGGGTCTGTGCAGTTGGTTTGTGACACAGATGGCGACAAGAATGGCCGCGCATTGGCGGGTAATATTGCATATGCGCCGATAATACAGACAAGAACATAATGTACTAATTTCATTTTTGTGTATTAATGGTAATACATTTTATTATTTTGTCAAGGTTGTTTGTTCGGGTGTATGTGGTTCAGATGTGTCAGTTTTTTCTTGATTTCCGTGTGATAATGGATTATGATGCGGGCACATGTCTTTGACATGCAGAACACAGCCGTTCGGATTGAATTTCTGTCCAGATGGTAATCTGGTCTGTACCAACGGCGAGGATAACAACAGAAAACAAAGGATTTTACAATGGCATTGCCAACATTTACGATAAAGCAATTAATGGAAGCGGGCGTTCATTTTGGGCATCATACACGCCGCTGGAACCCGCTGATGACACCATATGTTTACGGGGTCAAAGATAAAATTCATATCATCAATTTGAATAAAACTGCGCCGTTGTTGTACCGTGCGCTGGTCGCGTTAGAAACAATCGCCGCCGCAGGTGGTAAAATATTGTTCGTTGCAACCAAGCACCAGGCCAAAGATATCGTCAAAGATGCGGCCGATCGTTGCGGTCAATTCTATGTCAATAATCGTTGGTTGGGTGGAATGTTGACGAACTGGACAACTGTTTCACAATCAATTCGCCGTCTGAAAAAGATGGAATCTGATATCGAAAATGCCGACAAATTGGGTTTGACCAAGAAAGAAGTTGGCGTCATGACCAAAGAAGTTGAAAAACTGCGTGATATTTTCGGTGGTATTCTGGAAATGCACGGCACGCCCCAGGCGATGATCGTTATCGATATGCCACGTGAATTGAACGCGGTACGCGAAGCAAAGATTTTGGACATCCCAACGGTTGCAATTTGCGACACAAATGCAAATCCGGAATTGGTTGATTATCCTGTGCCAGGTAATGATGACGCGGCGCGTGCAATTCAATTGTACTGTGATTTGTTCGTTGATGCGATTCTGTCGGGTATTGAAAAGCGTTTGGGTGGGGCTGCTGGTAAAAAGGTTGAATCTGATATGGCAGATGCCGCCGCCGAAGATTTCGAAGCAGATATGAAAGATAAAGAAGCGCGTCAGAAATCTAAAACATCCGAAGCGCGTGCAGAACGCCGCGGTAAAATGATTGAAAAAGCGGAAAAAGCAGACAAGGCAGATAAATAAGTCTGGATTTGCGTATAAATGGTGTAATTGCATTCGCAATTACACCGGTATGGTTAAATAAAAATCTATGGGGGAAACAATGGCAGAAATAACAGCAAAATTAATTCAGGAACTGCGCGAAAAAACATCTGCGGGTATGATGGATTGTAAAAAGGCGTTGGTTGAAAATAATGGTGATATCGAAGCGGCCGCAGACTGGCTGCGTCAAAAAGGTATCGTCAAGGCGGCGTCCAAGGCCGGTCGTGTCGCGGCATCTGGGTTGGTCACGGTTGTAAAATGTGACGGTATGGGGTGCGTGGTCGAAGTAAACGCAGAAACAGACTTTGTTGCGAAAAACGACAAGTTCCAACAGTTGGTTGCCAATGTTGCGGCCAAGGCGGCAGAATTGCAGGGTGATTTTGATGCAACAATGAACGCGGTCAAAGATGATATTGCGGCGACTATTTCAACCATTGGTGAAAATATGAATTTGCGCCGTATTGCCAAGGTGGCGGGTGATCATATTTACACATATATCCATAATGCGCTGGTTCCGGGTATGGGCCAGATTGGTGTTGTTGTTGCAATTAATGGCGATTCTGAAAAAATTGATGAAATTGGTAACAAAATCGCGATGCATATTGCCGCGAACAAGCCTGAATTCATGACAATTGCCGATGTTGATCCGGCGGCGGTTGAACGCGAAAAGAAAGTGTTCATCGAATCTGGGGCAACAGCTGGAAAGCCAGAACAGGTTGTTGAAAAAATGGTCCAGGGTCGTATAAATAAATACTATGCCGAAACTGTTTTAGAAGAACAGCCGTTTGTTATGGATCCGTCCAAGACAGTAAAGCAGGTTGTCGAAGAAGCCGGTGGTAAATTGGCGGGCTTTGCGTATTTTGTCCTGGGCGAAGGTATCCAGAAACGCGAAGATAACCTGGCTGATGAAGTGGCGAAAATGTTGTCTTGAACATGTGTTGAAGAAAACAATTGTTTTGCACGATTTGCAAATATATTGTACCAGGCAGGATTGTCTGTGAAAAAATAAAATCCGGCGTATGCCGGATTTTTTGCGGAATTCATACCTTTTGACGCAGGGTGCATGTTCAAACTATCCTGTGTATGAAAATCAAAGGGGGTGAATGTGTGTAATAAATCTGCATGTGGTTTGTTGGGGCTGGTTGTTGGTTGTCTGGGGGGTGGTGCATATGGTGAAATCATTGTGCCATCGCCGTATGTGTCGGGTAAAATCGCGGTTGCTGATTTTGTTGTTGATACAAACCAATATATGTATCATAC
Source organism: uncultured Alphaproteobacteria bacterium (assembly GCA_944389525.1). Lineage (GTDB taxonomy): Bacteria > Pseudomonadota > Alphaproteobacteria > Rs-D84 > Rs-D84 > Enterousia. The sequence goes on from CALXMR010000003.1 coordinate 92,919, forward strand.
GCCAGATGCATATAAATCAACAGTCGTTGATGGGCGTATTGATGATATTAATGCGGCGTATCGGGCCGCAATTGGTTTGCGATTTGGCGATATGCGGATAGAGGCGGAATATGGATATGGTAATTATGCGATTTCTGGGGATTGGGCATTGAATACAAAAAATGGGGTGCCTGGGTCTTATCCGCATAATTTAAGTTATCCGTCAACTTATATGCTGAAAAGTCGTGTCCAGACATTCATGGTAAATGCATATTATGATTTGTTCAAGTTTTGTACCCGATATAAAAATGCAATGTATACGGATATGAATGTCGTTGAACCGTGTTGTTATAATGCGATTTATATAACAGGCGGAATGGGGACGGCGCATATTAATGAAAGTGCAAATGTTGTTATTGATACCGCAATGGCATGGGGTGGGGAACCACTGTATGAATCAGCGGACAGTTCAATAAACAGGTTTGTTTATAATGTTGGTGCCGGTATCAGTTTTGCAATAACACCAAATTTTGGGGCAGATTTATCATATCGGTACACTGATTTAGGCAAATATTCAATTGCAACAACGCATCGCGAGTTTTCATCGCATGAAATAATGTTGGGGTTGCGGTATGAATTTTGATAAAGAATTGTGCTTTTATATCGGGGCGTGGTGCCCCGATTATATTTTGTGGAAATGGTGCGCTGGTGGTGCTATATTGTCTGGCAAAGGGTTTGTGATATTATGCAGAAGTACACGGTTAAAAATAAAAAAAGCAGTCATGGTGTTTTTTATGTATTGCTGAACGCCAAGAATAATGAAACGACAATTGAATCTTTTCCATACAGATTTGCGGTTGATATGAATTTGGGGGATTGTGTGCGGGCACTGGGGCATGGTGATTTTGTCCGTGCATGGACCACGGGCGATAAATTGTTTTTACCATTGGAACCGGTTGTGGATTGGCGGTTACGGTACTATGTGCATAATAACTTTGATTATATAGACGGGTTGTATTTTCGATATGCATTGGCGCGTGCACTGGCGGCACGGAAAATAATGCCGTCATTATCAACAACACGAAATCTGGCCATGTTTTTACAGTGGCCGATTGAAAAATCGCGATAAATCGGTTATTATATATGGGGCTAAGGATACAAAAATGCAGAATGAATTATTAAAGGAACTAGAATCACGCGGTTTTATTAACCAGTCATCTAATATGGATGGTTTGAATGACGCATTGAATGCGGGGCGTATTGTTGGGTACTGGGGGACCGATCCAACGGGGGATTCGTTGCATGTGGGCCATCTGGCATCGTTGATGTTGATGCGCTGGTTCCAAAAGTTTGGGCACAAGCCGGTTTTGTTGGTTGGTGGCGCAACAGGGCGCATTGGCGACCCATCTGGTCGGGACAAGGGGCGACCCATGCTGACGGATGTGCAAATTGAACACAATTGCGCGGGATTGCGTAAATCTATTTCAAAATTTATTCATTTTGGTGACGCGGAAAATGATGCCATTATGGTGGATAACAATGATTGGATGAAGAATTACGGACATATGGAATTCTTGCGCGAATTTGGTGCTGATTTTACCGTGCCGCGTATGTTGTCGATGGAAAGTGTGCGGCGCAGATTAGAAAATGGGATGACATTCTTGGAATTTAACTATATGACTTTCCAGGCGGTTGACTTTTTAACGCTGTATAAAAAATATAATTGCATTTTGCAATTCTGTGGTGCGGACCAATGGGGTAACAGCATCATGGGGGTGGAATTAATTCGTAAAAAATTGGGCAAAGAAGCATTTGTTTTATCAACCGCGCTGATTACAGATGCCCGGGGCGAGAAAATTGGTAAATCGGCCGGAAACGCGGTTTGGGTGAATGAAGAAAAAACATCGCCATATGAATACTATCAGTATTTCCGCAATACCCCGGATGATTTGGTGGAAAAATTCTTGAAAATATTTACAGAAATTCCATTGGATGAAATTGCCCGGCTGTCAAAATTACAGGGGGCGGAACTGAACACGGCCAAGAAGATATTGGCGTTTGCGGCGACCGAAATTGCGCACGGGCATGATGCCGCCGTGGCCGCAGAAAGTGCGGCGGATGCGCTGTTTGGTGGTGGTGCGAATTCAGAAAATGTACCAACAGTTGAATTTGATATGCCACATCAAATGGGTGTGGTTGATTTCTTGGTGGCGATAAAATTGTTCCCATCAAAATCCGAAGCGCGCCGCATGATAGAACAGGGCGGTGTGCAAATTGATGGTGAAAAGATTACGGATTGGAAATCAAATGTTTCACCCGCAGATGAACTGATGGTGCAAAAGGGTAAAAAAACATTTCTGCGTGTTGTTATCAAGAACTGATGAAAAAGATTCTGTTTATTTTTGTGGTTGGATTTATGGCGGCATTACAGCCGGTCTATGCCGCCAGTGAATTATCCCAGGTCCAGGCGCAAATAAAAAAAACAGAACAACAAAATCAAAAAATATCAGAACAGGTAAAAACATCTGAACGTGCGTTGGAATCAACAAAAAAGAAACTGGTCAAGGTTGCGGACCAGGTCAGCACACTGGAAGAACAGCGTGGCGCCGTTGCAAAGAAAATTCGTGAACTGGATGCCCAACGGGATGGGTTGGAAAAATCGTTGGCGCAAAATCGGGAACGAATTGCCGATGCGGCGGCCAGTATTTTATTTGTAGCATCGCATCCGAATTTTGATTCTGAAAATATGCGTGATTATGTGTTAACTTCTGCGATTTTATCAGGGGCCGCAGATAATTTTGATGCAGAAATCCAAGACGCCACAGAAAAAATCCAAGAACTGGAAAAAATTCGTGCACAGCGGGCGGTCGAAAAAGAAAAACTGGATCGCACAGCCCAGCGGTATGCAGATGAAAAAGCAGAACTGGATAAATTGATGCGGACGCGTTTGGCCCAAAATCAAAAATTGCGTACGCAACAATCTGTGTTGCAGAAAAAATTGCGCGATTTGTCGGCGCGCGCAAAAACATTGTCTGAATTGTCTGCCGGCGTGGGGAGTTCGGAAATGTCTGGTGATTCACGATTTTCTATTCGCAAATTAAACCAGCCAGTACGCGGCCGCGTTGTCGTGCACTTTGGTGAAAAAACGGCGTTGGGTTTAAAGTCGGATGGATGGCGAATACGCGTGCGTGGAAATGCGTTAGTCATGGCGCCCGCAGATGGCGAAGTTAAATTTGCTGACAGTTTCAAGGGGTTTGGTCGTGTTGTTATTATGTCGCATAAAAATGGATATAATACGGTTATGACAAATCTGGGGGATATTAATGTTATGTTGGGACAACAGGTTCTGGCCGGGGAACCGATTGGTCGTATGGACCCGGACAAGCCAGAAATGTATCTGGAAGTGCGCCGGGGTGATAAAGCAGTTGATCCAGCGCGGTTATTTAAAGAAGATGATTAAGCAAGATTACTTGGAAAATTGAGCTTCCAGATCAGTTATAGCCATTATTTGTTGGCGCATAAATGCAATCTTTGATGCGTTATTATCTATGCTTTTCTGATTTGCAGGATTTACGCGCAAATCATCAGATGCCTTGATGAAACGACGCAGACATGCGGTCATTATTCGATACTTCATAATGTCGCGCAGTATTTCATTTTTTATACCCAACATGGAATATAATTCTTTGTTATGCAATTGGCAGTATGTTTCATAAACGCGTTTGCATATATCCAGTTCGATTTGTAATGGGGCAAATATGTCACGGTATATAAATTTGTAATCCGCTTCGGCAAAATCAATAAATGATAATTTGCTGGTTTGGGGATCGTACAAGACATTACCAGGATTCAAATCGCCATGTGACCATGCTTGGCGCGTTTCGTACTCAAAAGTGCCAATGTTATTGCGAATTGCCGCCATTGTTAACACTTCTGACTTTTTGAACCATATAGACATTTTGTTTTCAATAAAATTATCCAGGCGGGCAAATTTTATATCGTTTGCGATTTTGTATTTTTGTAGATCGCCGACTGGTTTTAATTCATTCATATCAACCAAAAAACTGGCGATACTGTTAATGATTTTAAACTGTTGGGGTTTTGATAATGTTGAATATAATTCTGCTGTTAATGGTTGCCCAGGGGCGCGTTCTTCCAGAATTTGATATTCTTCGTCATTTATAAAGCGCATTGCAGGAATATTGTATACAGGATTGCCAACTGAACGAATCTCGTCGATTTTGCCTTTGGTTTTGTGCTGTTTCTGCAACCATGCAGCACGTTTTGCATCATTCAGTGTTGGCAATGGACGTTTTAATACGAAATCATCGCCGTAGTAAACAGCGTATGTTTCGCGACCGTGGTTAAGATTCTGTAATTGTGTTGTTGTCATATTCATTTTGTAATAGCGTGGTTTTTTAGTATGTTTATTATATCTTCTTGGGTTCTGACTAGGCATTCCAGCATATAGCGATTATAGGAACGACAGTCGTCTTTTGCGCGGGCAATTAATGCCGCGGCATAGTTATTATAATCTGATTTTCTGTTAAACAAAATAGGTTCGCATTTGTTTTGCAGTAAAAACCAGTTCATGACCATGCGTGCGGTACGTTTGTTAAAATCGTCGAATGGTTGGGTGGCAAAGACTTCGTAATGAAAATCCAGTGCCCGCGCCAGAAAATCTTTCGATGATTCCGCATTGTTCAGACGAAAAACAATGTCGTCCATGGTCGAATCGATTCTGTTGTAATCTGGGGCAGAAATTCCAGTGCCCATCAGGTATATTCCGTTTGAAATACGATATCGGCCCGGTGAAATATGGGTCTGGGTTGCCAAACGGCGATGAATGTCAATTACCTCGAATCGAGTTATTGGGCGTCTGGTAACATTTCGGCTGCTGATATGATCGTATGTTTTTTCCTGATTTTTTATGTTTGTATAATCCAGCCACATCGATTTGTTGGGTTTTGTGGCATTATCATATGGAATGCGTATCAGTATTTCGGCTTCTTTGCGTAATTGATAACGAATCCAATCCAATTCCAAGAAAGGTTTTGCATGCATTTGCAACAGTTTACAAATTTTTTCGTGGTTTTGATTTATGATATAACGAATATCTGAACTTTTCTTTGCAAAGTACAGTGTTTCTTCATTATATATTTGGTGTTTTTGTGGCTTTGTCATCTTCTGTGCTTTTTGTTCTTGTAAAAAAATTTTATGTGCTAAAAAGCATTTTGTCAAGTTTTTTTGTTTTCTAGAAATGTGTTTTGTTTATAAAAATGCTGCTTGCGGGGCGGCGTTTTTTGTTTTATGCTGTATCTCAGCCAAGTTTATATTTATCTGAGAGGAATTTTATGTTTAAAAACTTATTGATTTTACTGGTTTTATTATTGCCGATGGTGGCGTTTGGTGCGGACAAGGGCAAAGATGACACGCCGGTGGAGCACCTGACGGATGAACAAATTTACGAACAGTTGAAAAAATTGGCCTTGGTGTTCGAAACCGCGCGTGACAGTTTTGTCGAAGAGGCGGATGAAAAAAAGATGTTGGAGGCCGCAATGAACGGCATGTTACAGGCACTGGATCCGCATTCATCATATCTGTCGGCGGATGATTTCAAAGAATTTAATGATAAATCCCAGGGTGAATTTGGTGGGCTGGGGATTCAAATTACCAGTGACCGGGGTGCGGTGCGCGTGATTTCGCCGATTGATGATACCCCCGCGGACAAGGCTGGTATCAAGGCAGGTGACTATATCACGCACATTGATGATGAACCCGTGTTTGATTTGACACTGAACCAGGCGACTAAAAAAATGAAGGGGCGGCCCGGGACCAAGGTTAAATTGACCGTTATTTCCGAAGGCGAAGAACCGCGGACAATCACACTGAAACGCGCAATTATCAAGGTGGAATCTGTTAAATACGAAGAAAAAACAATGGCCGGCATGGAAGATGACGAAGATGCCGACAAGATTGGATATATTCGTATATCTGATTTTGGTGCAACCACCGCCAAGGAATTAAACAAGGCGTTGGAAAAGTTGGAAAAGAAAGATGTCATTGGATATGTTGTTGATGTACGAAATAACCCAGGCGGATATCTGACGGCGGCAATTGATGTTGCGGATGCGTTTTTAGATGCGGGTGAAATTGTGTCAACGCGTGGGCGTGATGCCGGTGATATTGAACGCAACTTTGCCCGGCCAGGTGACTTGGCAAATGGCAAACCTGTTGTTGTGCTGATTAATCATGGATCGGCATCGGCGTCTGAAATTGTGGCCGGCGCGTTGCAAGATAACGGGCGTGCGCTGGTTATGGGGTCGCAATCGTTTGGCAAGGGCAGTGTGCAACAACAAAAGCCACTGGGCGATGGTACGGCGATACATATTACTATTGCGCGGTATTATACACCGTCTGGGCGTTCAATCCAGAACGAAGGTATTACCCCGGATATAGAAGTCTTGCAGAGTAAAATCGAGGTTCTGGAACGCCGTGAAAGCCTGTATTCCGAGGCGTCATTTAAAAATGCGCTGAAAAATGAAGAGGCCGAAAAGAAAAAGAAAGACAAGTCTGATGATGACGATGAAGAATTGACAGATGAAGAAAAAGACGCACTGGATTACCAACTGCAACGCGCGATGGATATGGTGCGGGCAATGTCAAAACTGCAATCGCGCGCCAGTATCGTGCCGGCGAGTCCAGATGACGCCATCGCGATGGAAATTGATACAGACGATGCAGATGCGTCAGATGATAAAAAATCTGATAAAGAAAAATCTGGGAAAAAGAAGTAAAAAATCGGGCGTTGTCCCGATTTTTATTTTGTCAATTGTTTTATAAATCTTGCCTTGGCGGTAAAATGGGGGTATTATATTGTCCGTGTGAATTTTTTAGGGGATATATAATATGGCAAATTTAATTGTTGATGGTAACTGGGCGGCAGCAGATGTCGCATACCGTTGTGTCGATTTTGCGGCGATTTATCCAATCACCCCCAGCAGTACGATGGGGGAACTGGCGGATGAATGGTCATTCCAACACAAGAAAAATATTTGGGGTGCAATCCCACAGATAATTGAAATGCAATCCGAAGGGGGGGCGGCTGGTGCAATGCATGGTGCATTGCAAATGGGGTCGTTGGCAACAACATTCACGGCATCCCAGGGATTATTACTGATGATTCCGAATATGTATAAAATTGCCGGTGAACAGACGCCGTTCGTTATGCATGTAGCGGCGCGTGCGTTGGCGACACATGCGTTGTCGATATTTGGCGACCACAGCGATGTTATGTCTGTGCGTTCAACGGGTTTTGCCTTGTTTTCCAGCCATAATGTGCAACAGGCCCATGATATGGCGGCGATTGCACATGCGGCAACGCTGCGTGCGCGGGTGCCGTTCTTGCACTTTTTTGACGGGTTCCGCACCAGCCACGAAGAATCGCGTCTGGACAGAATTGGTGATGATGTGCTGCGTGAAATGATTCCAGATGATTTGATTGTGGCGAATCGTGCGCGTGGTATGACACCGGACAAGCCAACAATTCGTGGTACCGCGCAAAATCCAGATGTGTTTTTCCAGGGACGCGAAGCGGCCAATCCGCTGTATGCAAAAACACCAGAAATTGTGCAGCAGTGCATGGACAAATTTGCCCAGTTAACAGGGCGGCAATATAAACTGGTTGATTATGTTGGTGATCCAAATGCAGAACATGTGATTGTTGCCATGGGCAGTGCATGTGAAACAATCGAAGAAACATTGCCATATTTGCCGGCGGGATTGGGACTGGTAAAGGTACATTTGTTCCGTCCATTTCCGCGGGATGCGTTTTTGGCAGCGTTGCCAAAGACGGTGAAAAATATCGCCGTGCTGGACAGATGTAAAGAACCCGGCAGTTTGGGTGAACCATTGTACCAGGATGTTAAAACAGTTGTTGGCGATACGGCCGCCGTGTTTGGTGGTCGGTATGGTTTGGGGTCCAAAGAATTTAAACCACGCGATGTCAAGGCGGTGTATGAAAACATGATGCGTGATACATTGCATCATAATTTTACCGTTGGCATAGACGATGATTTGACGGGCCTGTCACTGAAAACAGATCCGGCATTTGCGGTCCAGGCACCAAACTTTAAAACAGCAATTTTGTATGGTATTGGTTCAGATGGTACGGTTGGTGCAGTTAAAAATATTGTAAAGATTGTTGGTGAAAATTCCGATTTATATCCGCAATCATATGCAGTATATGATTCCAAAAAGTCGGGCGGTCTGACCGCATCACATGTGCGATTTTCTGATGCGCCGATTAAAAGTCAATATTTAATCGAAGTGGCTGATTTTATCAGTGTGTCAAACTTTATGATTGCCCAGCGGTTTGATATATTCCGCGGACTGCGTGCGGGTGGTACGGTTATGATCAATACATCAATGGCGCCCGATGTGGCGTTTGCAAATCTGCCGCGTGATGCACAAGAACACCTGATTCGTATGCGTGCGCGCGTGTTCTTTTTGAATGCAAATGCGGCGGCGGCAGAATTAGGCTTGGGCAATCGTATTAACACATTTATTATGTTGAATTTCTTTAATTTGACGCGTGTGATTGATCCGGCGGTCGCGGCAAAAAGTGCCAAGGTTGCAATCGAGAAAACATATAAAAAGAAGGGTATGGATGTTGTCCAGGCAAACTGGGCCGCAGTGGACAAGGCGGCAGAATACTTGCACGAGTACCAGTTGCCGTCATCGATATCAAACTTTGCACCTGATTTTGTTCCGGCCATGACAGATGCGGCCCCGGTTGAAATTGCCGGTACATTGGGCGAAATGGCGGCACAACGTGGCGACAGTTTGCCGGTGTCACGTTTTCGTGTTGATGGGGAATTTGGCGCAGGTCAATATCCGGTGGGGACCGCAAAATATGAAAAACGCGCAATTTCTGAACGCGTTGCATCAATTGATTTGTCAAAGTGTATCCAATGTGGAAAATGTTCCGCACTGTGTCCACATGCCGCAATTCGTATCAAGGTTATGACCCCGCAACAGGCAGATGCCGCACGCGCCGATGGTGTGATTGTGGTGCCGGTTAAAACGCCTGAACTGGGGGCGGATATGTATTATACGCTGAACATTTCGCCGGCGGATTGTACTGGATGTGGGATATGTGTTAAAAATTGCCCGGTACATGCGTTGGCGATGATTGCGGCGGCAGATGCCGGGGATGCACAAAAACAATTTGATGCCGCGCAAAAAATACCAGATATTCCGCGTGAAAAATTAAATCTGAATATTCCAAAGCATGTGGAATTGTTGCCGCATTATTTTGAATTCCCAGGTGCGTGCGCGGGATGTGGTGAAACGCCGTACATCAAAATGTTGGCGCACTTGTTTGGCGACAGAATGGTTGTCGCAAATGCAACAGGGTGTTCATCAATCTATGGTGCGAATTTGCCAACAACGCCATGGACCGCGGATGCAAATGGACGCGGGCCGGCGTGGTCTAATTCATTATTCGAAGATAACGCCGAATATGGGCTGGGGATGCGCATTGCGTTGAATCAAAAGCGCGATACATTAAAGGGACTGTTGTTTGAATTAAACATCCCAAATGTCGAAGACATGTTTGCCGAACGCAACCCAGAAAAACAGCGCGAGATAGAGGCTAAATTGCGCGCACAATTGGCGAAAATCGATTCGCCACGCGCAGAACTGGCGCGCAGTTTGGTCGGCGAAATTGTTGATAAATCTGTGTGGATTATCGGCGGTGATGGATGGGCGTATGATATTGGATATGGTGGCGTGGATCACATATTACACAGTGGCGAAAATGTGAATATATTGGTTCTGGATACCGAAGGATATTCTAATACTGGTGGGCAACAGTCCAAGGCAACCCCATTTGGTGCCAGTATGAAATTCGCAATTGGTGGTAAAGAACACGCCAAAAAAGATTTGGGAATGATTGCGATGATGTCGGGGGCATATGTTGCGCAAATCGCATTGGGCGCGAACCAACCCCAGGCAATCCGCGCATTTCGCGAGGCCGAGGCATTCCCCGGACCGTCCATCATATTGGCCTATGCGCCATGTATTGCGCATGGATTCGCACTGCAAAATGCGGTTGAACATGAAACACAAATGGTTAATACTGGCGCATGGCCGTTGTATCGGTTTGATCCATCGCTGATTATTGATGGACACAGCCCGTTGACCATGGATTCAAATGTGGACAGCACGGTACCATTGGAAGACTTTTTGAAAACGGAAAGTCGTTTTGGTGCGGCGCGTGCGGCAAATCCGCATTTCGACAGATTGGTTGAAATGGCCAAAGAAAACAACCATTACCGCAGCGAATTAAAGAAATACATTGCGCATTTTGCAATGATGAATTCGCCAGAGGTAAAAGAGAATGGAGAAGGGTAAAACACGGGGCATGCACCCCGTGTTTTTTCTGTTGCATTGGTGGCGTGGTTTGGTGTAAGTTTTGGGTATGAAAAAATTTGTTATCTTTTTGTCAGTTGCGTTGGCGGCGTGTACTTTTCAGACCAAACATCGGGGTTATGTTTTCCCGGCGGATTTGGAAAATGTGGTCGCAGATATAAAAACAACCACGCAATTACAGAACGAAATCGGTGCGCCCCAGGTCAAGACAATTTATGGCGATGAAGTATGGATTTACTATGGTGCAGATGAAAATTATCGTGGGCCGTTGCCGTTGAAGTATGACAATCAAACAGTTTTATTGGCGTGGGTTGATGGTACGCGCGTTCGTGAAATTCGGGTATTGCATGATGCGGATTTGCCAGATGTCATGATTTCCGAAGATGAAACGGAAATCCCGGCGGCGATCGAATTGAACGCAATCCAGGAGTTGTTTAATAATATTGGTCGGTTCTCGCCGGCGGGGTTGGGTCAGTGATTTTATTCGGCGGTATTATCCGCCGTTTTTTGTTTGTATGCCGTGTCAAAGTATGATACAATAACTGGGAAAAGAGATTTAAACGATGAAAAAAATTTTGTTTTCTGTGATTGTTGCATGTTTGGCGGCCACAGGTGCGGTGGCGGATGATTTTGTATCGTGTGGACCGGGCTATGTTCTGGTATCGCACAGTGATATTGACGGTATTGATGCCGCAGAATGCCAAAAATTGTGGTGTCGTGACCTGGAAAATGGCAAAACAATGGGCAGCGGTGACCGCGCGGCCAGTGGGTATAAAGATACATCGTATCCGATGGAACTGTGCGATGCGGATGGTAATTGTGTGGAATGCTTTGGCGACCGCCGTTGGTGCAGTGGGGAAAACCCAGGTTATTGGAATGCGGAATATGGCGCATATACATATGATGGGGCAGATAACGCCACATATTCATCGTACCAAAAAGGCAGCTGTTTTGCATGGCGGCTAGAGAGTCCTGACTGTCCAGACGGCCAGACGGCGATATTGTCTGGGGGACAGTGGATTTGTGCCACAGAGCAGGTTAATACATCGTCCGCTCATCAATCCAGTATTCGCAGAACGGGTGGCACGTTGCGCCGACCAATCAGATAGGGCTAAAAACTCGCCCCGTGTTGGGACGATTTTTATTTTTTAGTATGGGGTTTGTTTTTCTGGATTTTTGTGGTATAATATGCGGGATAGAGAGAATGGCAACCGTTAAAAGGTATCTGAATTATGCCAAGTAAAAAAATGGATTTTAAAACCGGACAATATGTTGTTTATCCAACCCAGGGGGTGGGAAAACTGGTTCGGGTCGAAGAACAAACAATTGGTGGCCAGAAAATAAAAATGCTGGTAATCGATTTTGAACGCAATCATATGACACTGCGTGTGCCAGTGGAACGCGCGGAAATATCGGGGCTGCGGCCGTTGACATCAATCAAAAAAATGGACGAGGCCATTGCATCCGCCAAGGGCAAGGCCGGCGCCAAGCGCATGATTTGGGCGCGCCGTGCGGCACAGTACGAAGAAAATATAAATTCTGGCGATCCCATGAAGTTGGCCGAGGTTGTACGCGACCTGCAACGGCGCAATGCAACAGATACGATGACTTTCTCGGCGCGGCAATTGTATTTGCGGGCGTTGGAACGAATGGCGCAAGAATTTGCCGTGTTGCACAAGATTGATTTGGACGCCGCGTCCGAAAAAATCGAAGATATTTTGGGCGTGCCAAAGGAAATTGATCTGAACGCCGTTGACGTTGATGATGACGATGAAGAAGATTCAGACAATGAGGAATAAAATCGGGGCATTTGCCCCGATCGTTTTAGAGTGAATTATTCCCGCATGACTGGTTGCGTGGATGGCCAGAGAGTTCGTATTTAGCCAGTTGCGTGTGTGCTTGTTGTTTTCGTACTGGTATTATTGTGCCCCCGCCAAAGGCGGTGGGCATTTGCTGTGGGTGATAATCAAACCTTGTTGGATTTTTGTGTTTTACAGGTGGGTTACATCACGAAATCTTCGCCCAGGTATACTTTTTTAACCATATTGTCTTTGACAATTTCGGCGGTGGTGCCGTGCTTTAAAATTTTCCCATCGTGCAGAACATAACTGCGGTCGGTGATACCCAATGTTTCGCGTACATTATGGTCGGTGATTATAACCCCCAGGCCGCGATTCTTTAACTGGGACACCAGACTGCGGATTTCGTTTACGGCAATTGGGTCAATGCCCGCAAATGGTTCGTCCAGCAATATGAACTTTGGGTCGTTGGCCAGTGCGCGCGCAATTTCAACGCGGCGGCGTTCACCCCCAGATAGCGCGGTTGCCGGACTGCGCCGCAGGGCAGATATCGAGAATTCGTCCAACAGGGCGTCCAGTTTCTTTTGGCGTTTTTTCTTGCTGGGTTCTACCACTTCTAGGATTGCCATTATGTTTTGTTCCACGGTCAGGCCGCGAAACACACTGTTTTCCTGGGGCAGATAGCCAATATGCAAACGCGCCCGCTGATAAAACGGCAGATGGGTTATATCCTGTGAGTTTAAAAATATCTGTCCGCCTGTGGCACTTAATTGGCCGGTGATGCAATAAAATGCCGTTGTCTTGCCCGCGCCATTTGGACCCAACAGACCGACCGATTCGCCTTGGTGCGCCTCCATCGAGATGTCTTTGATAACCATGCGTTTGCCGTATGATTTTGATAAATGCTGAATGCGTAATACAGATTGCTTCATAGTCTTATCACCAATTCTTGGGTTCTGATTTTGTCCCCGTTGCTGGAATCAACGCGGACATTGCCAATTAATGTAATTGTTTTTGTACGGCGGTTATATTCACCACTGTCGGCGACAATGTTGTCAGTTATGCGCGCGCCATCGGACTGGCGATTAATTACCCCAGACACAGTATCCAGAAATATTATATCAGGTTGGCCATATTCTTGGCGGCCAGTGGCGGCATGGATTTTAAATGGTTCGCCGTTTGTATCAGTGCCGGCAAATGACGCGTTTGACATTTTGAATTGATTGCTGACGATATCGGTCATGTTTATCGCAGATATCGGCGTCCACAGTAATTGGCGCGTAAACAGCGAACCGGCAATCAGTGCCGCAACCATCACCAGCCCCCATCCAGTAAAGAAAAATTGCCACAGTCGCTTTAACCGTCTGTGTTTAGTGAAAATAATAAAATTGCGTTTGTCGCCTTGCACAGCACACAGTGTAGCGCGACATTCGATAAAAAGCAATTTTTATATTTATTATAATATTTTTTTGTGTTATAATATCCCCCAAGAGAGATGAAAAGTTTTTTACGCATTTTTGTTGTATTGTTTGTTTGTGTGATGTCTGGGGCGGCGCATGCAATCACTATTACCAAGGCGGCATCTGTCGCGCCCCAGGAAACTTCGACATCCACCGCAACGGCCAGTTTGATTCCAACTGTTTTGAATTTAGTAAGCGGGGTGCAACAGTTAAACGCCCAGCAACGCGCGTTGACGGCGGAATGCGTCCCCACCCAGCAAGAAATAAATTTTGTTGATAATACTATGAAAGAGTGGGCAAAAACAGGTGCCAGTACAGCGACAGAAATTCAACGGCGTTTGGGTCGGCAGCGGTGCGCAACTGCGGTTGGTGGCTATAATGCCGCGGTACAGATTGCCGCCGGTACTGATGGTGGCGAAATTTGTTATGACTATTTCGCAGGGGATGGAAATGCCGGTATGGTATGGGCGGGATTTCCAAAGGTTGGGGTTTCTTCGTATTGTGAAGATGGTTCGTTATCCTGTTCTAATAAAAAAACGGTATCTGATATATATGAACTGTTTAACTTGATTACTTTTACAGAGGCAGATTATACCGAATCCGAATTAAAAATGGCCAGTCAATTGATTGCAAAAATTGAAAAGTGTTCAGATGCAAAACTGAGTGCGAAAAAACGCGAAATGTGGGGCGCGTTCTTGACCGATACAATCAGCAATTTGGGTCAGCCGACAAATACAGATACAATTATGCAGCAGGTTAGCAGTATTACCAGCGGTGGCGGTGCACTGGGGACATTGGGGTCGTTGGGATCTTTTGCCAGTCAGATATTGGGGAACTAGGGCGATTTGCGGCTGTTTTTTCGCTTTACTCATATGCTGGAAAACAGTATAATACAAGTGATTATAAAAAGGGATTTTTTATGAAAAATAAATCTGGTGCTTCAACATGGATTATTTCGCGTATGCTGGCGTTGGCGGCGGTTGTTGCGGTTGCCGGCTGTGCGGGTTCGGGTAATAACACCGATGTTGCAATGCAGGCAACACCAACGGTTGATTATGTCGAATCTTTGGATGTATATTCTGCCCCGCACCAGGATTCTTTTTTAAATCAATTGGCGATGAATTATCGTTCGTATGCAATTTATAATGCACGAACCAGCGGATACCCCGAAATGGGTGAACTGTTTGCACAAAAGGCTGTGGCCGCGTTTTCTGGCGAACTGCCGTTCCCGGAAAGTTTGGACAATTGGCCGGTGGCGGACGAACAGGAATCTTTTGAATTATACACGGCGTATAACGATTTGTTGGATCAATTGGTCAATGATGCCAGTATGACAAACCCAAAGTTGGCGGCCGAGGCCCAGGCAAAATACGATTGCTGGTTATCGGCGGCGGCCAGCGGACAAACAGGAACCGCAGATGAATGTCGTGACCGGTTCTATAAAACAATGACTGCGTTGCGTGATTGTTCGGGTGGTCGTGTTATTAGTCCAGTAACAACCGAAACAACTAAAACAACAATAACTGCGAATGGTGAAACATTGGTCGCGGTGGAAAGAAGTGCACAGCCGGCGCAAAATTATTATCCTGATACGCGTAATATGGCCGCAATGAACACAGGAACCCAGGCACGCGAAGGTGTTATCATCGTTAATAATGTGAATGTGCCAGAACATTTGATTAATCCAGTTCCAGTGCAACCGATGGTATTCAATCAAAATATCTATGGCGGTGATAAAACAGTTACAGATAGTAATAACGACAGCAGTGTGAAATGCACCCGCGAAGGCGATGTCAATTGTCAGATAGATTCTGGGGTGACGCCAGCGCAAAAGACAGTGGAATCTGTGGCACAGCCAGTGCCGACTGAAGAGATACCGATGGTTGGGGATGAACTGGTGACGCGTGATGAATTTATCAACATGATGATGGCAATGCGCGAGGAGTTGGTGGCGATAAATGCGCGCCTGGATAAAATCCAGGCGGCCAGCCAAGAAGATAAAACGATTATCAAGGTGCAACAGATTCCATTGGAACCAAAACAGCATGTTATGGAAGAAATCTTGGAAATCAGGTTTGACTTTGACAAGGCGGTTGTAAAACCTGAATACGAAGATTTGATTCGCCAGTTAGCAACCGCAACCCAGGAAAATAAAAATATCAAGGTTTCTGTGGTTGGACATACCGATACAATGGGATCCAAGGATTATAATTATTCTTTGGGCGGACGCCGGGCCGAGGCTGTACAAAAAATGTTGATTAAGTACGGTATCCCGGCCAGCCAAATTGTCGCGGTTTCCGCTGGGGAAGAAGGCTTGGCCGTGCAAACAGGTGACGGTGTTGCAAATGCTGCGAATCGCCGCGTGCGCGTTGTCAAAGAAGTTCATTATACAGAACCAGCCCAGCAGACACCAATCGCGGTTGTCGAAGAATACGCTGTTCCGTCAGATACAGGCGTTTGCGGAATGTATGGATGTACAGAATAACACTTGACAAAAAAGAATAATTAGTATATATTCTATTTTGTCAGAGAGATGTTTTTGAAAAAGGCATTGAATATGACTAAAGCTATGAACGAATTGACCAAGGCCACGGCGACATTGCAGAACAAGTCGCGTGTTGTGGGCTATAAGAAGGGTATTGCGGCGGTTAATCTGGCGGCTGAATTTCAGGCGCGTGGCGTGAATGTTCAGCATGGTCAAATGGAAAAATAATCATTTAGATTTGCTTTTTGATTACAGGGGACGGCTGTGTCCCCTGTAATTTTTATGTGTGGGGCAGGGCGGGCGATATTTGTTTTTCCCCTTGCTTTTTGTGGTTTTTCTTGCTCCAATTAGCATATATAATAGATTAACAAAGGATGCGAATATGGCAGGCAGCATAAATAAAGTGATATTGGTTGGTAATGTTGGTCAAGACCCTCAGGTCCGCACAATGCAAAGTGGACAAAAGGTGGTCAGTTTTTCACTGGCAACATCTGAACGTTGGCGCGACCGCCAAACTGGGGAACAAAAAGAACAAACAGAATGGCATCGTGTTGTTATATTTAACCCGAATTTGGTCGAGGTCGCAGAACGCATGCTGCAAAAGGGGACGAAATTATATCTAGAAGGTTCGCTGCGTACGCGCAAGTGGCAAAATCAACAGGGAATCGATGTTTATACGACCGAAGTTGTGCTGAATCAATTCGCGGGACAAATGGTGATATTGGCCGGCGCAAAAAGTTTGGACAACAATGTTGGTGGCGAGTATGCCCCGGCGGCACCAGCCGTGCCCCAGCGCGAAGAAATATCTGTGACTGATATTGGTGATGATATTCCGTTTTAATAAAAAAATCCGTCGCATGGCGGATTTTTTTGTGATGATTTGCACCTTGTCTTGTTGTCGGTGATGGCCATATTACAAAATTATTAATAGGAATTTTTACTCCTGTACAAAGATGAGAATTTAGGATATAATTCAACTATGTCTAGAAATCGTTCTGGATTTTAACCAAAGAGAGAGAATTATGACACACAGTGGCGTATGGAGTGCGGTTGATAAAATCGCGGCAAAAATGGGCGTCAGTTGTTCTGGACTGGCAAAATTATGCGGGATGGATCCAACCGCGTTTAATAAAAGCAAGCGGATATCTAAGTACGGAAAACCGCATTGGCCATCGGGAAATACATTGGCGAAAATTGCCGCAGTGGCACATATGTCACCCGAAGAGTTTGGGCGCATAATTCGGCAGAAATAGTTAACAGGTGTATGCCTGTTGTCATCCCCGTGGTTGGGGCCCAGCCCAGGCCGCGGAGTAGATGTTATCTGTGATTTCTTGTGTAATCAAAACGGGGCGTTTGCCCCGTTTCTTTAAAATCGATATGATCCAGATAACTTTATATTATGCAATTGGATTGCGTTATTATATTGATATCTGTAATCCAGCCCGATTTGCAGCCCGTTTGCCGACAAGAATTCAATACCACCACCGATATTTGCCCATAATGGATCAATATCTATGTCGTATTTTGTGAATTTGTGCGCCGGGGCAAATTTGTACTTTACATTGTCTGGGGCGCCAAATACATCGTATTCAACACCAATTGATGCATATGGGCGCATTTGGAACCAGGCTGTTGGATAAATTCGTTTTTGTGCCGTTAACGAATAACCCGGGGTCAGGATAAAGTATCCATCAGATTCCATTTCCATATAATCTTGGCCACCGACAGTTTCATCAACAGAAAAACCAAAGTTATATCCAACGCGTGCATATGCGTTGCCGACAATATATTGGTTCAGCCAATCGTGCATCAATCCCCATTCGCTGATTAAACTGAACGCGGTGCCGTCACCATCAATTGTATCAACAAATGTCTGGTCGCGTGTGATATCAATCAGGTGCAAATCCAAGAACGCGTTTCCGTATACACGCGTCTTGTCGCCCAATATCTTCATCATATATCCGCCAACGCCGATGTTTGTATTTTCAACATCCATGTTGGCCGCCCCCAGTAATGATTCGCCTGGTTTGTACCCCAGTTCCATCGAATCGGAATTTTCGCCAGACATATTGGAAACATGCGCGGTCAAACCGAATATTGTTCGTTCAGAATGCTGCCAATCAAATCCGCCAGCGACACTGAAACGATTACCATCAACGCGTTTGCCATCGGATACATCGTGGACAAACATGCCGAATTCTGCATCAACCCACGCCTTGTTCAGGTTGCGATTACGATTCCAAATGAATTCGTCAAACATACGATCTTCGAATGAACGGAAATTTGTATGTTCGTTTAACGCAATGCTGCCTGCGATTTGTTCCATCTCGCGCGGTTGAACCAGGCGGCTGAAACGCGCCAATGCCGTACCGTCACGATTGGTGTTGTAATATTCCATACGATTATATAATTCAGTGGCCAATGTTTGCATGTTTGTGCCATTGAATGCGGCTGGAATTGCCTCTATGGGTGTGCGGTTATAAAACCCAGTGTTTTGCAGTTGGCCTGCAATCAAATCATCCAATGCACCCGCGGACATGTATTCGCCGGCTGTATGCGGGACAACACGGCCGACAATCGGCTGGATTTTAAATACTTCGACTGGGCCACCAAAACGCGGATCGAACACGACATAGATGCTGTCATTGATGCCATCGCCATCGGTGTCGCGCACAGACAAATATGCCGGCAGTTCTGTACCTGTATTATTATTAGCGTTCAAAGAGTCCAGATAATTAAAGCAAATCGAACCGTCCGCATTACAGAAATTTACATTCAGATTGCGGATTTTATTAAACAAAGATTCTGATATATTTTCATCTTCGTTTATTTTGTCGGCGTGAACCAACCAAATTGCCGTGCCTTGGTCAACAATATCGAACAAGGTCAGGCCAATTTGACCTGGTTGTAATTTTGACTGGGTCAGTTCTTGTTCACCAAAGAAATTCAAATCAGATTCATCTATGCCCGTTACATCAAATATAAATTCACCGCCAACCGTAATCATTGCCTGGCCGTCTGTGGCATTGGTAATTGTTCCCAATGTGTTATCGTCATTCAGACTGACCGTTGACCAATAGTTGCGGGTGGTGGAATTCGCCGTCACGCCCGTGGCATAGGGCAATATTGCCGCGTTAATCAGGCTGTTGTTATTAAATGTGTAATTTTCGCCGATTGTCATCTGTTCCAATCCGGTAAATTGCACACCCCCAGAAACATTGCCTGTAACATTGACATTCATCCAATTATCCCCAGGATTTGCCATAAAGTGCAAATCTGTGGCAACAATGTTGCCCCCGATGTCGATATCACTGGTGTTGATTATCAATGTACCATCCGTCTGGTTAATTCCGGCCAGTTGCAAATTAGATGTTGTGATTTCATAGTTGTTTGATGCGATGTTTATATCGCCCCCAGATATCGCACCGGCGTTTTGATACAGCGTCCCATCCGCAGTAAATGCGCCCGGGGTTTCCATGCCGATACCGGCCAAAGTGATTGTTCCTGTGTTGGCGCCCGCGGCCATTTCAAATTCGTTTACAGTGATGATGCCTGTGCCAGAATCCAGTGTTAATTCGCCAGAATTCTGGGCAATCTGGGCCAGGGTGATTCCTGCATCTGCATCCAGTGTTAATTTCCCGGCATTTGTAACACCAGTGTTCGTGGTGGTTCCGATGGTGATGTTTTTCGCCATCATATTTACAGATGCCGCATTTGCCACCGTTAAACCACCGGTGAAAATCGCCGCGTTTGTTATGTCGTAAAATACGCTGTTTCCTGTGGCAGAAAAATTGCCGTTCACAGTTAATGCATCCTCAATTGTAAATAACGATTCGCCTGCCGATACCAGGTTCAGTGCACCGTTTGCGTCCGTGCCCTGTGTCATGTCGCCATAAACAGTCACACTGTTATTGGCCAAGATTTTCGGCGCATTGATGTTCATAACCGCGTTTGTATTGCGGTTTGCACCAACGGTCAAATATGCCATTTCCACAGATGCGCCAGTTATATCAAATGTGCCGGCCGTGGTCGCGATTGCGCGTGTTGTTATGTCGTTCCCACTGATTTCAACAGATGTGCCCGTATTTGTAATTTCACCAACGGTTACATCGCCACCATTTGCCACCATGGACAGTGTGGCATCTGCGCCGGAATTTGTAATTGGTGTATTCGTTGCAACAATTGAATTTGCACTTACAGTCATGTTGCCATTATTAATAATGTTCGCACTGGTGGTCGTGTTACCAAATGTTGTCGCTTTTTCTGTATTTATGGCCAGCGTTCCGGTATTGCGTACCGTGCCGCTTATCAATGCAGATGTGGCTGATTCCAGGGTTAAATCTTTGCCAGAATCGATTGCAATTCCCCCGGCGATATTAATCGCACCTGTCTGTGTGTTCTGTGCGGTCAGTGTGAATTTGTCCGTGTTACTAATTATCAGGCCGGCCGTTTGTGTCGCATCATCATCAAACCATATGCCGTTTTCGATATCTATTGCACCGGTTGTTGCGGCAAGCGAGTTCCCAGATGCCACAAATTTTCCCGCACCTGACAAGGCCCCCACCGTTGTTTTGCCTGATGCAAATTTTATTGTGCCACCACTGTTTGCCGTGACTGTGCCGGTAATAGTTGCTGTGGATGTGGTGTTACCCTGGAATGCAATTGTATTATTGTTTGCGGTGACCGCACCACCAACCGTGATGGCGGATGCATCAAATGTTGCACCGTATGCATTATCAGAATTGGTTGATGTGGCAAAAATGTCGCCAACAATGTTTAATGTGCCGGCAGTGGATTGTAATTTAAACGACATTGGACCATATGCCGCGATGTTCAGACTGCCGCCCGTTTCTGATGTGCCGCCAACGGCAACATCGCCACCGATTTGTATATCGCCACCCACAACCAGGTTATGTGTCGCCGTATCCAAGTTCAACGCACCGCCCGTTACAAACAGGTTCTGTCCGATATTGACGCCACCCGCCAGTGCGTTCATATTAACCGTGCCGCCACTTATATTCATAGAATCTGTTATTGTCAGCATTCCGCCATCAGAATCAGATGCGCGAATATTTGCCGTGCCGTTTGTGTTGATGTATGAACCATTGATTTTTATGTTCTTGGCATCCAGTACCAGATTATAAGTATCTTTTGCCGCCGTGGTGTCTGGTACCGCCAGGGTGGTGTTATTTTCTATGTTTCCATTAACAGTGATTGAACCCGCCGCAGATGTCTGGCCGCGCACAGTCAGTATTTCACCGGTGTTGGTAATTCCGCCCAATTCGACTGTTGCCGCCCCCAGGTGCATTTCACCCGCATTCGATACATTGCCGGCAACATTTATGGTGCCACCAGATGTAATGTTTGTTGTTGAATTTGTGTATCCGGTTAAATTATTGTTAACAACGATACTGGCCCCGTCTTTCTTGTCTGCATTGATAGTTAAATCGGCATAATTCACAATTGATGTTGCCGTGATATTTTGTGCAATTAATTCCATATTGGCGTTTTTATTACCACTGCCATTTTCAATTGTGATTGGGGCACCCGTGGTGCCAATTGTACTGTTTCGTACCGCCAGAAAGAACTCAGACAAATTGTTTGAAAACACATTTGCCCATGTTGTTGCGTTCGTATCCGGCCCAAAGGCCAATGTTCCTGTGTCCAGATGAAAAACAGAATCGTTTTCTTGCATCACACTTAAATCAAAACCGTGTTCCAGATATGTATCGCCCGTAACAGTGGCATAGAAATCCCCACCCAGTACAACCGATGGATTTGATTCATCGCCGCCGTTTACGGTCAAACTGTTCAAATTCAGGGTCAGTATACCATTTGGCGAATCGTTTGTTATGACACCGCTGACCACCAGGTCAGGGCTGGTGCTGGGGGTTATTGTGCCAGTATCCCCATCCGCGGTTGGATATCCGATCGTCATGTTGGCAGCATTATTATATATGTTTTCAATAGTAGATTCGCCCGTACCCAATACGATTGCCATATCGCCGCCAGTGGATGCCGCATCTGCGTTATTTTGTATTGTGCCCGCCGCCAGGGTGCCCGCCGTGATCGATGTATCACCGCCACCAGTGTTTATTAATGACCCCAACTGTGCCGCGCCCGCGATATTCAGTTTTGTATCGCCACCCGTGATATTGATGTCACCACTGGACATGGTGTTTGCTGTGATACTCAGGTTGTTGGCCGCCGCGATTGCGCCATTAACGGTAAATTTATCTGCTTTATCGACCCGCAAAGAACCATTGGCCGTAATGCTGCCAAAACTTATGTTTATTGGGTTGCCGGTGGCCGTATCTTCGATTCCGATACCAACGCCGAAACCATTGCTGATGTTCAGTGCGCCACCAACCGTTATGTCAGAATTTGATTGAATGTTGAATGATTTATAATCGTTGCCAGTATTCTGAACCCCAGCGGTGGTTTCGACATAAACATAGCCCGCGGTGCTGTCCAGGCCCGAAAAATCGGTGCCAACCAAGAAATCTTTTTCAATGGTTATTCCGCCATCAGTAACACTGATACCACGGCCAGATTCAAAAACATATGTGTTATCTGTCGCCGTCAGACCGTTTACCTGGTATGAAATACCATTCCCCGGATTTAAATTGATTATTTCTGCATTAACCGTCAACGGTGCTATGCACAACATAAAATAAAATGTCTGTTTCATCATAATTTTTTTCTTTCTTCCAATCGATTTTATGATTATATTATTGCACAATTCGTCAGGTAAGACAAGACGGAACTGTATAAAAACAAATATTTTAGGATCAAGGAGAAAAAGTATGTTTTTTATTAAAACTGTGCATGCGCGCCAGATTATGGACAGTCGTGGCAACCCAACAATTGAATGTGATATTACACTGGACGGTGGTGCATTTGGTCGGGCGGCTGTGCCATCGGGGGCATCGACCGGTTCGTTCGAGGCATTGGAACTGCGCGATGGTGGTTCAGCATATATGGGCAAGGGCGTTTTGACCGCGGTTAAAAATGTAAATGATATTATCGCGCCGGCAATCATCGGTATGGATGCAGAAAAACAAAGTGCGCTGGATGAAAAAATGATTGAACTGGATGGCACACAAAACAAAGAAAAATTGGGTGCAAATGCAATCTTGGCGGTGTCTTTGGCGGCGGCGCATGCGGTGGCAAATCAAAAGAACATCCCGCTGTATAAATACATCGCGGAAATTTATGGCAATGAAAATCCATGCGTGTTGCCACGTCCAATGATGAATATTATTAACGGTGGTGCGCATGCGGACAATGGTCTGGATGCCCAAGAATTTATGATTATTCCAAATGGCGCAAAATCTGAATCTGATGCCATTCGTATGGGCAGTGAAATATTCCATAATCTGAAATCTATATTAAAGCAGGGTGGTAATTCAACCAATGTCGGTGACGAAGGTGGTTTTGCACCAAACTTTCATTCTTGTGCCGCGGCGTTGGATACAATCATTGCGGCAATTCGTTCTGCGGGATATGTGCCGGGGACCGATGTATCCATTGGTTTGGATGTTGCGTCATCGGAATTCTATCGCGATGGCAAATATGAATTTGAAGGTAAATCGCTGACATCAGATGAAATGATTGCGTTTTACCAGAATTTGATTGCACAATATCCGATTATTTCAATCGAAGATGCGTTGGCCGAAGAAGACTGGGATGGTTGGAAAAAACTGACCGATACAATCGGTGCACAGTGCCAATTGGTCGGCGATGATTTGTTTGTGACGAATCCAGCGCGTCTGGAAAAGGGTATTGACGCAGGTGTTGCAAATGCTATATTAATAAAGGTAAATCAAATCGGCAGTTTGACGGAAACACTGCGCGCGATTAAAATGGCCCAAGACGCAAAGTATGGGGTTATAATATCGCACCGCAGCGGCGAAACCGAAGATACAACAATTGCGGATTTGGCGGTGGCAACAAATGCCGGTCAAATCAAGACAGGATCCATGTCGCGTACGGATCGTATGGCAAAGTATAACCAATTGTTGCGTATCGAAGAAGAACTGGGCAATACGGCCAAGTACGGTATATAGGCAGGTACAGATGCACGCACCATTTGATGTTATTGTTGCGATAAAATATGTTGCATCAATTGCGATTGTCTTGGCGATTGTTTTGGCGCCCGCGTGGCTGGCGCGCCAAAATGGTCGTGCCAAGAATGATATGATTCTGGTTCGTTTGGGCAGCTGGCTGTTCTTGTGGACGGGGGTCGGATGGTTGTGGGCATTGTTTTGGTCTGCCAAGAAATAAGAAAATCGCCCAAATGGGCGATTTTTATTGTTTATAATAGCACTTTCCACCATAGATTGTGTATTTACCAGTCAAATCTGCTAATAAGTTGTCTGTGGTAACACCATCAATATAGCATTTTTCAATTGTTGCGTTGTTGCCAGGATCGCTGGTTATTATGTACGATGCATCAATATAATTTGGATCCATATCTGATACATCTGGACACTCGTTGCATCCGCTGTATGTATAGATGGCACCTGTAAGTGTTCGTGTGGGGTTTGTTCCATACCAGCTCGCGGAACAGCGAAATTCGGTCGTGTTTTGGCATATATAATTTGTTGTCGTGTTGCATGTTGTTTTTGTGCGCACTTGGTACCCAGGGACGGTGGCACTAGGCCTACCAACAACTAGTTTTGACGGTGCGTTGGTCCAATTTGTATAGCTTATTCCTTCTGTACAGCCATTGCAGCGTATCAGGTTACATGTATTATACGGTATGGTACAGTTGCTGGAAGATACAGTATAGGAACCCTGATACATAGAAAAGCCTGTTTGGCACGAGCTGCATGTTGCATACTTTATACCCTTGAAACATATGTAACTGGTCGTTGCACAATTAAATTCTGCATGTACTTCTTGACTTGAAGAGTTGCAATCGTATGTAGGATAGCTGCATACTGCGGCATATGCAGATGTGGCAAAGATTGGTGCGAATAATATGATAAAAAAACCAGATATTTTCTCATCTTTTTTTTTATCCCCCGTACTGCCTAGTCCAAACGATCGTTTGGACTAGGCGTTGTTTTTTACAAATTTTTTATTTAAAACAACGGCGGGAAACAATCGCCACCATCCTGGGGGCAACAATTAAATCCCTGGTCGCCCATATCCGTATATATCTCGCCCGGACAGCATCCATTTGTATCTGGGCCCGAACCATCCGGACATGTCGGCCCAGATGTAACGACTGTTGTTTCTGACATATCGACAACTGGCACCGTGTCGTTTACCACAACCTCGGTATCATATTCTGGGTCGGCAACAAACATCTTTTCGTTTTGCGATACATTGTACGCCGGTTTGCGCGCCAAGATATCTTCTTCGCTTTCTATTACTGGTTCTGGTTCAACCACTGGCACCGGTTCCGGCACCACAACTGGTTCTGGTTCAACCACTGGCACCGGTTCTGGCACCACAACTGGTTCTGGTTCAACCACTGGCGCCGGTTCTGGCACCACAACTGGTTCTGGTTCAACCACTGGCGCCGGTTCTGGTTCCGGCGCTGCAACAGGTTCAACATATTCTGGGACAAACGGACTGTCCATTGTTGTATTTGTTGTTGTATCCACCGGCGCTGGTTCTTCGACTGGTACAGTGGCGGATAAATCAGGAACCTGGTCCCCGGTATTTTTCTGGTACAGCCACAATGTAAATATCGACAGCGCAATCAGCACCGCCAGCAATACATAATAAATCTTTGTTGGCCGATGTGGTGCCGGATTTGCCGGGGCCGCTGTTCCTGTAATTGGTGACACGGGGCGCGCCGCCGTTGGCACCGGGGCAGCGTTTGGCGCAGCCGCCATACCCGCAGCCGCCATACCCACAGCCGCCGCGGCACCGGTGCCAGACAATGTCGGTTCTGCCTGTGGGCCCATGGGGACACCTGATGCCGGCGGGACAGGTGTATTATTCTGGGGCATGGGTGCCTCGACTGATTTAATTGTGTCCAACACTGGCGCTGATTGCGGCACATCTGTCCCCACCGGCCGAACATCAATCGGCGATGACGCATTTGACTGGGGCGGCACAGCATTACCCTGTGGCGATACCGGCGGTTCAAATGACAGCGGGGCGTTTGACATATTTTCGCCATATTCATTCATTGTTTTTTCCGTTTCGGTATTCTGGTCGGCAACCGGACTAGACACACCGAATTCAATCGGCTTGAACGCGATTTCTTCGTCCAGAATTTCCGGATCTTTATCAAACAGTGGTTTTACATCTTCATTTTCGGCCATTTCTTTCGCCTTTGGTTGTTCTGTGTTTTCAGAATTAAATGTTATGTTTTCGTCATATTCAATGGCGCCAGGGATAATCGCGTCCATATCATCGTCATCCGCATCGTTCAGATTAACATCTGGCGCGTCCGTATCCATTTTTACTGGCATTGGTGCAGATTTCTGGGCGACCAAACTGTTTTGTGGTACCGCCGCCGGCAGATTGATATTTTGCACATCGTCCGGCAGTTCTGCATTATATGGCACCTGGGCCAATATTTCGCGTGCAGACTGTGCATCCGCGTCCGCGGCAATCAATCGCCGCTGGGCATTATTCAGACGCTTTTTTGCACGATGCAATTTTTCATTTACTGCGTCAATTTGTGCATCCGTTCTTAATATTTTTGATGCAGACTGCTTGGTCGGTTCGCGGCCAATTTGTTTTTTCTGCTGGGCCAATTTTGAACGCAACTGTTTTAACCGCCCTTGCAATTCAGTAATCGAATCGTTTGTACGTAATATCGTCTCGCGCGCACGTGCCGCGGCCGCATCTGCCACGGCCAACCGTTCTGTTGCGGCACGATGTACAGACGCATCACGAAATACACCCAACGCCACCAGTGCATCTGTCAAATCATCGTCATTTTCATATGCATGAATCAAATTATCATACTGGGCCAGACCACTGTATTCGATATCTAATTTTTGATATTTGTTATCTTTTTTTGGGCGCACTGTTTCCAAATCGACATGATAGTCATTGGCCAAAATATCATCCCACTTTCTGTCACCCACGGGATTTATCACCAACAGCACATTTGGCTTTCTGTCGTCAACAGTACTGTCCAGTACGAACACCAGTTTTTCATCTGGGTCATAATACGCGCGGAAAACATTACCGGCGATATCAAAATCCCGCGATGTTAAAACAGCATTCATCGTTTCCCCCTCGCTTGGCATACATTTCCCCCAGAATTATTTCTTTTTCGGTGGCGTGAATTGATATGCCTGTTTACAGTGTTCGTAACAATACGGTTTGCCAACAAACACAGGTGCGCCACAAAAGTGAAAGTTTTCAGAATCCGGATCACCAATTGGCCAACGACACTGATTCGGTTTTAAATTCGCCATTTCCAACGAATGTTGGATAATCCGTTGATGCATAGCCAGCGTCTTGTTCAACGATTTTTTTGTTGCCCCAGATGCGGTGCCAGTTTTTTTCACCGCCGCCTTGCCAGATGTTGTGCGTGACGTCGCCCCGTTTTTTTTTGCCCCGCGGGCATTGGCAACTGCTTTTTTAGGTGTGGCCTTGGCCGGCTTGGTTGACTTTGCTGATTTTTTTGCGACAACCTTGTCCACGGTTGCCACGCCGCCCGCCTTGGAATTCCAGCCCAATCGATTTAATTTTCCCACAACGGCATTCTTGGACATTCCCAAACGCTTGCCAATTTCGGATGTCGACAACCCTTTGCCCATTAACGCCTTTAATTTTTTCAGCATTACGCTGTCCCAACCTTTACTCATTTTAAAAATTCCTTGTTATACATATCAATATAAGTGTAGCATAGTTTCGAATCGAAAGGCAAGGGGGAAAAATATGTTTTATAACATCTTTTTTATTATTTTACTGGCGGGGGCAATATGGTGTGCATGGCGAATATCTGTCGCCGACTGGCGCCGCCGCATAATCCCAGACGCCTATTTATTCCCACTGATATTAATCGGACTGGTGGTTATAAACTTTTACCCATGGCCCACCACCCCACCAGATGCCGCCGTTGCCGCATGTGGCGGATATGCACTGGCGGCGATTATCGGATTTCTGTTTGAACGCACAATGCATAAAAAAACAGACACTATCGCCCCGATTGGCATGGGCGACATAAAACTGATGGTGGCGGGTGGAATATGGCTGGGGACATATGGATTGGCGATTGCATTGGCGATTGCATGCATTGTCGGCATGATATGGGGACGCATATATCACCAGAAATATATTCCATTGGCACCGTTTTTTATTGGCGGTGGAATTTTATCTTTAATTACAATAACCTTTTTGTTATAATATACTAAAACAGGGATAAACGGGACCGAGAATGAATTACAAATTTAACATCGTATTTTTTGCGGCGATATGCATGCTGGGGGTGGGGACGGCGATGGCGACAACATTTCCATCCGCCACGACACCGTTTTCACAATATGGCCAGATTCAAAATGTTCAAAATTATTCTTCGAATCCATTTTGGAACCCAAATGCCCCATATAACCAGCGGATGCCCGTTCCCGTATATGTCCAGGGTACTGATATTGATACCAGTGATTGTCAAACGGTTGTCGCGGCACTGGTTGCATCATTTTGTGCATCACGAAATAACTGTGTTGGCATGGATGTAAACGATGCGCGTCCCACCATCACGGTCCAGTTGGCCAGCCTGCCAAACCACAACTATGTAACGCCATGCGCGGGATATATTGATACTGAATTTGAAAAATA
Source organism: uncultured Alphaproteobacteria bacterium (assembly GCA_944389525.1). Classification (GTDB taxonomy): domain Bacteria; phylum Pseudomonadota; class Alphaproteobacteria; order Rs-D84; family Rs-D84; genus Enterousia. Next base: position 121,838 of record CALXMR010000003.1, read on the forward strand.
TGTTTCGGCGAATTCGGTTTTAACCCCTGGGACGGGTTCTACTGCATTCCCCAATGCCATAACCCCGGGGTCAAATGTTCAAACGGGCGGGGCGCAATTCACAAATCCATATGCACCAAAATTGCCAGAATTTGGCGGCGACACATGGGGTGCAGATATGCTGGAACGAAAACAGGAATTGCAAAACCTGCAATCGGTCAACAGTGCTAATAACAATCAACAACTGGCACGCGCCGATTTTCCAAAAACAGCAAACGATTTAACATTTACCCAGCGGATGCAAAATCTGTCCGCGGGATACGAACCATATCGTGATGCATCGGCATACGAAACACTGAACCTGGACGCGGTGGTCAAAGAACAGAATGAATATATAAAACAAATGCAGCAACGATTAAGCACAGATTGCAACTTGGCGCGCGTTCGACTGTCGCGGGCGGAATATTGCGCCCAGTGTCCAGATGATTTGGAATATTGTAATTCTGCATATGCATTAAATCGTACACAAATTATGGAAAAAATAGCCCAGGTATTAAAAGACGCAAAAAAATGAATTTGATAAAAAAATTTCTTTTAATCTTTACATTCTTCCTGATGCCAAATATTGCAATATCCGCGGTACCGTCTGAATGTACGGGATATACTGATTGCGACATGCTGGTCGCATGCAGTTTGTATGACCAGGTTGAACGCGCCGCCAGTGGTCAGGTACCTGATTACGATGGTGCCGTTGCTGGTGCTGCATCGTATCGCCAGTCGTGTTCAAATTATCCTGATTTATTCAGTCAAAACATTGATGTTGTTATAAACGAACAACCGCGAATTCGTTTGACCATAAATTGGAATTCTGTTCGAAACAGAATGCGTTATGGTGATCAGGCTGGTTTTTCATCCGAAGATTTTCAACTGGTTGAATTAATTGTCAGTGTGTTGGGACCAGATACAGTGGCACAACAGACTTTCTTTACAGATTTGGCAACACAATATGTGGCGGCAAATAAACGCGATCAAACCGCCAGGTTGGATGACGCATTCGTACTGGATTTCTTGGGTGATGGGGATAATGTATTCAAATATAAATCCGCACTGGTTGATTTAACAGGTTCGGTTGTTGATACAGAACTGGGTATTGATATAAATTGGGACGATGTTTTGATTGAGATATCAAATGTTCTGGACCAGGCAATGCAAAAACGCGGTGCGATATTATGCGAAAATAACAGGTCGTGGCAAATGACAATCGATATTGTGGGATGGGGGGCAACCGTTATTGTAGCCGTAGCAACATTCTTTACTGGTGGTGCCGGGGGTGCCGCGGTTGCCGCCGGTCGTGCCGCCGTTGGCGCCAGTCTGAAAACCGTCGCCAAGGGCATTGCCATGGTTGGGGGCAAAGCCGCCGCCAGGCGAATGTCCCGCACAGGCGGCAGACTGTTGGCAAAATCTGCAATTGATTTAGGTATGACATTACGCACATACGCATCAGCAGGTGGCAAGGGGGTATTAAAAACAGGTATTAAAAATTATGTGAAAACACTTGGTACAAATTTAGCAAAGAAAAAAACCTTGTTGGCCGGGGCATTGATTTATCAAATTGGCGGCAATATCGACAGCCGTCCAGGATCAACCCTGTACAGCTTGGTAGATTCGGATCTGTCAACAGATATTATAAACTGTCAAGGGCTTGATCATAACGAAGGGTGCTATACCGTTTGTGGTGACGGCAGGGGTAGCGATGATATGAATACAAAGGTATTTAATCCAATACTGGGCAAATCATACTGTGTAAACGAAGCAGATTATGCATTGTACGAAATTAATCCCGATGGTTCGCGCGGGGATGTGTTGATAATGGAAAAAGCCCAGTGGGATGCGGTAAAGAATGCAATAAATACATCTGTAAAAGACACTGGAAATTGCGATTGGAACGAGGATGACATTGACATCTATGCGGGTTTCTATATGTATGACCCAGATACACTGGAAATATCTGCTGATAGGGTTATGGTTGTCGACGACGCGATAAGAATTGATGAATAAATATATTTTATTTTTTCTGCCAGTATTACTGTTTCCAATATCTGGCGCATTTTGTGCAGATATGGTACCACCAACGGATGTCACCGTGGGTGACGACTATGTTCCAATTTCGGAAATTCAAACACGCGCGCCTGATGATACACAATGTGCCACCGCGGCATTTGCAAACGCATTATCAAAAACGGCCGACAGTATATCTGAAATAGATGATGAAATAACCATTCGAAAATGGATTTATGATACATTCTCGTCCGGTGATACATTGCGCGCCGTTCTGGCATGTCCTGAAATCGCGTCGGCGGCGGATGATGACACAATTACATTTTTACCAATTGAATATACTTTTCCGGGTGGACGAACAATAACCATTAACTATGAAACACAGCCAAAAATATTGAAACAGCGATTACTGGTTGCAGAAAAGCGTAATGTACCATCCCCTGGTGGCCCCAGTCCACAAATCGGCGACCCAGATGATGCGTCTGTTTGGACAAATACTGATCCAGCATGGTATGCGATAATGGTTGTGGAACATGGTGCATTGGATGAATTTGTGGGACCAGATAAAAACAATACCATATCGATGCAATGGATAAATGATAACATTGATGACATATATCCCCGCGGCAACAGTTGCACCAGCAAAACCGCACTGGCGGGCGATAATGACATGGTAAACCTGGCAGGCAAGGCGACAGTAAATCTGACAGACGATACAAATGATTACTATGTTGCGGGCGATGCAAACCTGCAATGGATATCATACATGGAAATCGGATTGGATGTTGTAATAACGGTGGCAACATTTGGGGGCGGGGCGGTTGTATTGGGTGCGACCAAAGCTGCCCGTGCATCACGCGCATTAAAGAATCTGACAACAACAATGCGCGCACTACGCCAAGAACAAGCAGTAATAGATTATATTAAAATTGTAAATCAACACACCCGTGCATTACGCGAACTGGAAAATATCGATCGTGCCGCCGACGCGACCAGACACGCCGCCAAACTGGACGAGGTCGAAAACCTGGCACGACAAATGCGCAATATGGAACGAAACAGTGACCAGGTTCGCCAGTATCGCGAATACAGCGATGCATTTACATCACTAAATCAATATCGCCGTTCTTTGCGCAGTTTACGCCCGGCCCAACGTGGAAACATTGTCGCCCGCGCATGGCGTGCATTTCGTGCGGCTAATACGGGGGGGCGCCAAATAAAAAGCGCGGCCCGTACTGCGCGCAGCAGTATGAAATCAGGGCGCATACGCGATTGGCTGTTTCAATCAACACTCAGCAATGTTGGCGCATTGGCAAAAATGGAAGAAACCGGCGGATTTATATATGGCGCGTTAAATTTTGTGGGTGGCATGTATGATTGGACAGAAACCAGTACCGGTGAATTTACCAATGATATCGAATTCAAACCACTGACATTGCTGTCGGCGGATGATCTGCAAGGGCAAGAAAATGTTGTCAATCACGGTATGTGGTTTATGTGGATGGGCGATTCGGTCAATGCCGCGGATGACGATGCCGCATATCTGCAAGCAATGGATTTTGCGGATAAATTCCATTACAGTCTGGAAGAAATCCAAACAGATACAAACAATCATGCATGCAATGTCGACATATATGTTGTGCGTCCTGTCTTGCGTAATCCGGGTACAGATAATCCAGAATTATACTATCTGATTATGAATGATGAACCATGGACCACGAATAGATCTGGCGAATAATTCCCTGTTGTATTTTTATGTTCATCCGCATATAATATAAAGTGACAGGGGGTAATTTGATATGAAAAAATTGTTATTATCACTGTTGATTGCAATCGCGTTCACTGGCACGGCTAGTGCGTACCAGTTATTGTCATCCAAAGAATTGGGGCGCAATGACGCGAAAAATCAAACTGTTGTTGTCAAATGCACCACTGATACAGGGAAAACATCGACCCAAACATGTACACTGCGCCGCTATGTCAAATGCAGTGGTACGGGCGATAAAAAACGGTGCAGCGGTTGGCAACCATGGCAGGATTTGCGCACCCCTGGCAAAAAATATTCGGATTGGCGCAGTGCGGCATCTGCATGCTGTCGGGCCAAGGGACTGCGATAGTAAAGAATTAAAAAAACATCCGCAATGCGGATGTTTTTTCTGCATTTATTGCAATCCATCAGGCAGGTATTCTAGTCTCTTGCCGTACACGTCAGTGCAATATCCATCTGATGTCATGTATGTTCCTTTGTCCCCGAAACTGCAAACCTGGTTATATGGTGATAGTGTCTGGATGCACCACTGTTGTGTGTTTTGTCCCGCTGTATTGTCTGGATTATAGCCAACATTAAGGGTGCTGGAACATTGGGTATCACTGGCCAGGTTGGCGTCTGTAACTGGTAATGCGGAAACACATTTTGGACTGGTGCCATCCTTGCTGCGGCGACCACCATTTTCCCAACACAGGCATGCACCCCATGATTGTGTGTCTACATCCAGATCATAATCACGCGGACACATGTTTTCATTTGTTTTGATCCCATATAGAGATACTATATCTTGGTATGAAGAGTCGTTTATAATCGGATTGAATGTGCCGTCACCTGATTCAATTTCGCCGAAATTGGACGCCAGGCATAAATCGCTTTCTGAATACGAACCTTTGATAAACTGTAGTTCAATAAAACGCCCCTGGATGTTGGTGCATTGTGTGGTTAATCTGTCAACAATTTGATTATATATTTCCGTTGCGACACCCGTTGGACGCGGTTGATGATGGCGTAACAGTCGTCTGGCACCAGCAATAGTGCCTTTTATTTCAATGCCGGTTGTTTCGTTTTTATCCAATATTCCGTATTTTCTGTGTTTGCCGGGGGTGGTGTTTGATGCATTGTAATCACCATTGGCATCAAATACAAATACAGATTCGTTGTTATATTGGCCACGCGATGCATTGATCACGTCAAAGCCACCAAATGCCTGCTCCATTATTTCAGGGGTATTACATGATGTGATTTCTATTAGTTGTCTGGCACATTTTGATACAGGTTGATCTGTGATTTGATTGCCATCGTCGTCATATTCATACAGGGTGAACCAATCCAGTGCCTCGCCTGTTTTAAACAGGCCGCTGTATGGATAATAGAAGTTTTCGTATCCGTCCCCTCCAAATTCGTCGAAACACTGCTGAACAACAGCACGACATGCAGTAAGTGTATCTGTTTCTTGGCGGTGGTTTATATAGTCTGTAACAATATTCTGGCCACCGGTCTGGTCATAAAACATCATGTTACAAGAATCAATATAGTCGCGACACATTTCCGTATTCAATGTAACACGATCAGGTTGCAGCAATACACCGTCATTACCTGTTAGTTCGGCCATGGCGTCGGTTAATGCCTTGTCCCCGTTCATATAACATGCCGATACAAAATCAAAGCAACCCTGTTTAATTTCATTTACTTTGGCCTGTTGGGCATAGTATATGTCTAGCATTGCCTGGTCCAGATATTCTGCCCAGACTGTATCAGCGTTTTCAACGCATTTGTCCAGTGCAGGTTCGGCAAACTTCTTTACGCGATTTTCAAAGTTTTGAACAAACACACGATTGGCCGCTATCTTGGATAACTTTTGGTCAGCCGCATCAACATTATCAGCAAACTTTAACAAATTGCCCAATTCATAAAAGTTTATTACACCCGTAATCGGGGCTCCAGTTGATACATCAATAAATTCGCCGTTGTCCAGACATTTATGATAGTTTGCGCCGCATACTTCTTCGCTGAGAATGGCGGCCTCGACATTTGCCAGGCACGTTGCCATGTCGTTTGAATTGTGGTTTTGACGGTTTTCTACGCGTGCCAGGTCCAGCATTGCGCTGCTTTCGCGGACGGCTGCCTTCATCTGGGATTGTTGTTGATTTAGTGCGCTAGCCACGGTATTACAGTCCTGTTCAATTGCCATCAGGTATGCGTTTATTGCACGCTGTAACTGGGCATCGGTGCAGTCGGGCCGTACTGCTTCGCGACATTGGGGATATACTGCACTATATAAATTTTGCCCGTTGTATGTCGCAATCACTTGGCCAGCATCAGTCAGACCAAATGCGTTTGTAGTATCAAATGATAAATTTATACTGTTCAGATTGGTGAATTTACCGCCGACTGTGGCGTCTTCGCCGCGGATAGAATTCATTATTGCCTGTAATAAGGCTTTTGATGCAGATGTGTCAGATGTTAATGCATTTTCCCCCTCTGACGCGGTTTTCATGGCCGTTGCCTGTTCGGCGGTCATGCCAACAACATCCAGATTTTCGGTAAATACGGTTAATTGATCGCTGGCGTCTTGCATAACATCGCGGATTTCGTCCAGTTCAAAGACGCGATTACTGCAAGAGCATCTGCGATAATCATCATTTTTTAGTTGGCAGAATTGATCCATGCATGTGAAGTATGCACTTTTACATTGTTCGTATTCTGCGCCAATTTGGGTGTCGGCCATTGTTGCCACTGTTTCAGTGGTCGTAGCTGCGCGTGATACCGTTTGTTGTCGTGCGGTTGTTGTTGATCGTGCAGATGCCCGGGGGCGATCAGATGTAATCCCGCGCGATGCGACCGGGGCGGCGGTGCGCGATACCGTTGCCGGGCCAGATGTGCGCGATGTGGCCGCGCGTGATGTAACCGATGCGCCGCGTTCAGATACTGTCTTTGTTGTTGCCGTGCGCGCAGTTGTTGTTGCGCTGCGTCCAGATACGGTTTTTGTCGTTGTGGCGCGTGGTGTGTGCGCGGTCGATACTGCGTTATTACCAGTCCGATTCGTGGCATTTTCATCACGAACAGCTGCGTCCGCAAAACCAATGCAGACGGCACACACCAATGCAAAAGACAGTATTTTTTTCATCTCTTGATTAAATACTAGCAAATTTGCAATTTTCAGGGCAAGACTTTTTATATATGATATCGCATCAGGATTTCTTTCTGGCGGATTTTTACACCGCGTTTGTGTTATTGTTATTTGCACACGGGGGATTTATATGAACAGTTCAAGACTAGCCGCGTTCAGTGATGGATTATTTGCGGTTGTTATAACAATTATGGTTTTGGAATTAAATGCGCCAATTGGGGTAAATGTGTCTGATTTAGCGCCACTGGTGCCGATATTTTTAAGTTATGTGCTAAGTTTTATTTATGGGGCGATTTTTTGGATAAATCATCATCATTTGTTGGCGGTAACGCGCCGTGTTAACAGTGTGGTTTTGTGGGCGAATTTAAATTTTCTGTTTTGGTTGTCATTGATACCATTTTTTACGGCGTGGGTTGATGAAAATCATGCGGCGTCAATACCTGTTGCGGCATATGGCGGGGCATTGTTCATGGTGGTGGCATCGTACAGGATACTGGAATTGGTGCTGTTTAAAATTCATGATACAGATACGCTGTTGGTACGAATTTTGCGCCCTGGGCGGCGGGAAAAGTTTTCAATGATTGCACTGTGTGTTGGTGTGGGGTTGGCGTTTATAAATTCTTTTGTTGCATTGGCTGTGTATATAATTGTCGCCGCGGTGTGGTTTATGCCGGCGCGCGCACTAGAACGGGCATTGGCACGGCGGGATATTTGCGATACCAGATAAATCATTTTCTTGTTGCAAAAGGTATAAAGTTGATATAATATGTGCAAAGCCTGCGGATATGGCGGAATTGGTAGACGCGCTAGTTTCAGGTACTAGTGGCAGCAATGCCTTGGAAGTTCGAGTCTTCTTATCCGCACCAGAATCGGGGTTGTAGCTCAGTTGATAGAGCGCTACGTTCGCATCGTAGAGGTCGTGGGTTTGAGTCCCATCAGCTCCACCAAAACAAAATGCCCTGTTGGGGGGCATTTTTTGTGCCATGCCCCCCAGAATTTTATTGACAAATGTGCCCCGTGCGCGTTAGTATATTGGGCAGATTTGCACAAGTCCGATGGGGATATGGCGGAATGGTAGACGCTGAGGACTTAAAATCCTTTGGTTATTGCAACCGTGTGGGTTCGAGTCCCACTATCCCCACCATCTGTTTTGTTGCAGATTGGATGTGTAGCTCAGTTGGTTAGAGCGCTTCGTTCACATCGAAGAGGTCGTTGGTTCGAGTCCAATCACATCCACCAGAATAAAAAACATCCGTGTTGCGGATGCTTTTTTATTTCCGTCGTTTGGATGTGTTTGCTGTGCAACTGATCGATTTTGCAATCAGTGCACACGGGGAACCATCGGGTCGATACCATAAATTATCCGCAGCGGTCAAATCTGTAATCATTTTTTCACGAACAGACGGTATTGTCAGTTGTTGAACCGCATCCAAAACATTTTCGGCGGTTGCGTCCGCGCCTAAAAATTCTGGATATATGCCACGGTTTAATAAAATATTAACCAATGATACCCATTTAACACGAATAACCTGGCGAACCAACCATGTTGTTATCGGGTTCATCTTGTATATTACAATGGTTGGTATATGCAACATTGCCAATTCAGCCGATACCGTACCACTGGTTACAATCGCAATATAGGTTCGGGCATATATATCATACCGCTGGGTCGCCGGGACCAGTTCCGGCTGAACTGTCCATTTTTTTGTTTGCATCCGGACATACTCTGCGGTTGTTTCCACAGTTGGAATTACAAATCTGTATCCCGCATAACCATTTGCCACCAGTTGCTGGGCCACATCACGAAATATTGGCATCAGACGCCGTACTTCGGACATTCTGCTGCCAGGAACCAAGGTGATTATTTTTTCGTTTTGTTTATTTTTATGTAATTTTGGATTATTTACCAATCCATCCGCAATTGGGTGCCCAACCGCAACCGTATCCAAACCATACTTTGTAAAATACGGCACTTCGAAATCAAAAAACGCATACAGTTTATCAAATGTCTGGGCATATTTTTTCGCGCGTCCTGCACGCCACGCCCACACCTGGGGGGCAACAACATGGTGGAAGCGCAATCCATCGTTAATTAATTGCCGGCCCGATGGCACTTTGCGTAATTTTTTAATAACACTGCGCGCGAATCCAGGTGAATCAATGGTCAGTACAATGTCTGGCCGCATCGCAATAATCGCATCAACAGTTTGATTAATGCGCCGTGTCAATGTTCGCGCGTGGGCCAAAACTTCCATGACCCCCATTACCGACAAATCCGCCATTGGAAACAACGAATCCAGACCCGCGGCAATCATATTTTCACCCCCAATACCCATAAACTGGGCATCAGGCATTTCACGCATTATACGCGCGCCCAACACATCGCCAGACACTTCGCCCGCAATGATAAATACTTTGATTTTTTTATTCTGCATTCTTTGATGTGCCAATTCCGCGTTTTGAACGATTTTCGATAAAGTCAATTGCGTCCATCGCATATTTGTTATTTTTTACTTCTTTGCGGACCCGGGCCAGACGCTCTGCAACTGTGCCATCTGTGCCATGAAAGACCGCCGCATATACCGAATGAATTGCATGCATATCTTCGTTAGTGAACCCGTGCCGCATCAGCCCCACACGATTAATCGTACGATAGACCGCGCGCGCACCATCATAAATCGCATATGGCAGAACATCATTACCAACACCCGACATGCCGCCAATAAACGCATTGCGACCAATTCTGGCAAATTGTAACACCATCACCCCACCAGATAAAATGGCAAAATCTTCAACCTCTACATGACCGGCAACCTGGACCAGATTAGACATAACAACACTGTTACCGATTTTGCAATCGTGCCCAACGTGCGCATTCACCATAATCTGGCAATCATCACCAATAACCGTACCATCAGACGCCGGTGTCCCTGAATGAATTGTCACATATTCACGAATCTTGCACCGCTTGCCAATGCGCAGGCCGGTCATTGCTGCCTCGTCCTGCCATTTTAAATCCTGGCTCATCACGCCCAGAACGGCAAATGGATATACAATAGAATCATCGCCAATCGATGTTTTACCGTCAATTATAACATTAGAAACCAATTCAACGCGGTCACCCAATACAACATTTGGTCCCACGATACAAAACGGCCCAATTTTACAGTCTGCGCCTAAAACGGCACCTTCGTGAACAATTGCTGTTGGATGTATCATAACTATATGCCTATATATGTATTATCTCTTTTATTTGATTGGAATAATACATTATACGCGCGGTGATTGGTATTAAATAAATATAACTAATTATAACAAGAACTGTAACTGGCGCCACGCGTTTTTATCCTGGGGCAGGGTATTCCAATACAATATCCCCAACGCGGTCAGCACCGGCATAGTTGTCAAAATGCCGAATAAACTAATTGCAATCGCAAACATCCGCAAATCCAGATTATTTGGTACTGTTTCCGCATGCCATATTGATATCGCAAACAGCGCAAACAACATAACAAACATACCCAAAAACACAGGCACAGATTCCGTCAGAATAAACAATGTCATACACAGCACAGCCAATATCCGCGCCAACCATTTTAACTTTACATACCACCCCGGTCTGATACGGCCACGCGCATTTATATTACGCAACGCCAATGTTGCCGCCACCGCCATCGCCATCAAAATCAAAAACATCATATGCATTGGGGTTAATGCCCCCAACTGTCCAAATCTGAAAAATTCTGGTTGCATTAAAATAACCGTTGTTGTGGCGAATATCACCAACAGTGTCCCCGCCACAGGGCGCATTTCATGACGCGCCACACGACCAATTAACAGCCCGCCAACAAACACCCCCATCTGTAACAGCGGGCCCCACCATGTATGAACATCAGACAATCCGACCGCCAAAACCAGCAAAATCATACATCCAATAATTCCCCATCGCCGACCACGTGGCATATTACGCACAGATGGCAGTTTTATATTTTTTGTATGTGAACCAACGAACAACGCAGATGTGAATACAATCGCCGCAATTATAAACGGCAACACCGTTGCGTTATCCCGCAACACCGCATAGTTCCCGCCGAATAATACAATCCACGCCAGTGTCATTATCACAGTCGTCAATGACGCACGCGATGTTATATTATTTGCATTCCAACCAATGCGCTGTAAAAATGTGCCACCACAAAAATATACTAATACAAACAGCGGCACCGCCAACAGTGTCCACCAAAAGAATGCCGGTGCCACCAATGCCGCATTATTAAACGCACTAACTGCACTTTGCACAACTAAACTTGGATCAAACATAAACTTGCCTTTTTATTTCGATGAATTATTATAAATAGACATGACCGAAAAACAAGCAATTTTTACCCTGATGGGTGGGCGCGTACATATGCGCCGTGGTCGATACAACCCCACATCAGACGCAGTATGGTTGGCGGCATTTGCGCCACATGGAATAAAAACCGCACTGGATGTGGGTGTTGGCACCGGCGCAGTGTCATTGTGTATCGCGGCAAATTGTTCCGGCATACAGTTAACAGGCCTGGATATATCGCCCGAAATGCTGGCCGAATGCGAACAGAACGCCAAATTAAATAATACCCCCATTGAATTGATTAACACGGACATTACCACATGGCACAGTGCACGAACCTTTGACCTGGTAATAACAAATCCGCCGTATTTTCGGGGCACGCCGGCACGACATAACGCGCACCATAATGCCGATATTACCAAATGGGTACGGCGTTGTATCGCGCGGGTGCGACCACGCGGGTATTTTTGCACAATTGTTGATGCCACCAGAATTGTCGATGTGCTGGCCGTGATGCAATCACACTGTGGTGACATCCAGATATTGCCGTTGTTTGGTGCCCATCATTGGGCCGAACGGATACTGGTACGCGGCCGCGTTGGCACACGGGGCGGGGCAACTGTTTGGTCAGGGCTGGCCATGAACAACGATATGATTTTGCGCGATGGCTTGACTATTGATACCGTTTTGACTAGACTAGGCTGGATATGATAAATTTTATAACCAGATATTTTACATCGCTGTGGGCGTTTATTACATCACCGTTTCGTGCGCTGTGGCGCATGATATGTCGCATATTTCCGCCACGGGAATTCACCGTTATGGATACGCCACGCGGCAATGTTTACACTTTCCGGCAAAGCAGTTTTTGGCGTTTCACAAAATTCTGTGGCAAGGTCGGCCTGGTCGTATGGGCGGCCTGGTCAACATATGTATTTGTGTATCACCGACCATTACTGCAAAGGCGCACCCAACAATTGGAAGAGGCTAAATCCACCCACGCCCGCCAAATGACCGATTTACAGGTATATCTGGAAAAATATAACGAATTAACCAGAAATTTAAATGTTATTGATGACAAGATTCTAAATGCATCTGATTTGCAAGATTCCCAGAAAGAAGAATTAATGAACAATCGCCTGAAAACATGGGGCGAACTGGACTTTCTGCGGGCACGACTGGCAGAAATGTTCACAAATGAAGAATACGCCGCCGAATACACAAAATTGTCAGAGTTATCGGCAGAATTTGAATTAACACGCGCGGAAAATGAACAATTGAAACGGCGCAATGCCGAACTGGCTGAAAAAATGCAACAGATTGCCAGTGCCGACATTCAAATCGTGGATCATGTATCACAATTGGCCACGGAAAACATTGATACGCTGCGCGAAAATATAAAGGGTATCAGCACGACAATCGCGTCATTGGGGCTGACCCAAAAAGTACTGGTTCAAAATGCGAATAAATTTTCGAACCCATTGGTTGGCGCGGCATACAGCCCACTGGAATTCGATGCAGAACTGGATCCAAAATACCAAAAACTGGCCGATGATTTAGAACTGTGGAATGGGCTGGTTAAATTGGACACAATATTGCCAATTGGCGCACCGGTCGAAAAAGTACGCGTCACATCTAACTTTGGCACACGCAACGATCCGTTTACCGGAAAACCGAAAAAACACCGCGGCATTGACTTTGCCGGTAAAATCGGCACAGAATTAATGGCGGTGGCACCAGGGCGTGTGGTTTCGGCGGGCGAACGCGTGGGATATGGGACAACGGTTGAAATTGATCATGGATTGGGCTTTACAACGCTGTATGCACATCTGTCGCAAACAAATGTTACGCGTGGTGACTGGGTGCGTCCAGGAACTGTAATTGGATTGGCAGGGTCCAGTGGGCGATCCACCGGGCCACATCTGCACTATGAAATTCGGTACAAGGGTGTGCCATTCGACCCATCTAAATTTGTCAAAGGGGAATAACAATGCTGGCATTCACAAACGCAAAAGAAAAACAGTCACCAACGATTATCGGGGCGGGATGCAAACTAACCGGCGATATCAAGACGGATCATACCGTGCAAATTCATGGTCATGTTGTGGGCAATATAACTGCGGACACGGTTGTTATTGGTCGCGGTGGCAAGGTTGTCGGCAAGGTTATCGCCGCAAACTTGTTCTTGCACGGCACACTGGATGGTCCGGCAACGGTCAGTACGGCAAATATATTCAGCAATGCCCAAATGACTGGGACACTGGCATATTATACATTAAATATCACGGGTAATACCGGACTGGAATGCAAACTGACAAAACGCAAGGATAGAAAGAATGACTAAAACAATATCCAAGATTTATATTGCCGCCGACCATCGTGGTGTCGGGGTAAAATTGTATTTGATTGAAATGCTGGCCGCGGCCGGATATACGGTTGTGAACCTGGGGACAGATGATCCAAATACCCCCATTGATTTCCCAGATGTTGTAAAAACATTGGCCGAAAAAATGGAAACGGACGAAAAGTCACGTGGGATTTTAATTTGTGGCACAGGCGCAGGCATGCAAATTGCCGCAAACAGATATCGCCACCTGCGCGCATCACGGTGCGATCGCCCAGACCAGGCGCGCGATGATCGCTTTCATGACAATATAAATGTGCTGGCACTGGCCGCAGATGATATTGATATAGAAGTGTCCTTTCTTGTCACACGCGCATTCCTGGAAAGTCCGTTTGACGAATCCGAACGGCGCATCCGGCGGTTGAAAAAAATATCATAATGGCATTTTCCCACCACTGGTGGTGGGAAAAAGAAAATATGCCTAATCCAAACGGTGGTTTAAAACCAGCAAAAATGCAATTGACAGTGGCGCGGAAAATATGCAAAAATTTACAGTGAAAGAACAAAAAATATGCCTAATCCAAACCACCGTTTGGGCCAGGCAATTATGGGGGATAAAAAAGATGAGAAAAAAACTGCTTTTTACCATTTGTGCATTC
>CALXMR010000004.1 GCA_944389525.1 uncultured Alphaproteobacteria bacterium
CACCATATCTGGTGTTATAGTTATACAGAATGCACAAATGGTAAAAAGCAGTTTTTTTCTCATTTTTCTCTCTTTTGGGGTTATGCTGTCATTCTACTAAAATCAGCATGTGGGTCAAGCTAAAAGTATGGCCAGATAATAAGAAAACCGCCAAGTGACGGTTTTATTTCTTAGTTCTTTTCAATAATAACCACCGCGGCAGAAAAATTATCTTGATCAGTGATTGACAAATGTATTGTAGCGTTGCCGCCGGTGATTTCTTTTAGTGCCGATTTCGCCCCGCCGGCCAGTAATAATTCAGGACGCCCCGCATCATTGTGCACAACAGATACATCAGAAAAAGCAATATCGTCACCGAATCCAGTGCCCAAGGCCTTTAAACATGCTTCGCGTGCCGCCCAGAAATTTGCCAGATGTTTTTCGGCGTTTGCGTTGTCTGCATCGGCATATTCCAGTTCCTTTTTTGTAAATATACGCTGTTTCTTGAATGCAGACCAATCCAGGAACCGGTCGCATTCAACCAAATCAATTCCTATACCTACTATCACGGATGTCCCCCTGTTGTTTATTATGATATGCGAATACTAGTAACTTTTTTCCGATTCGTGCAAGTATAAAATATATTCTTGCTTTTCAATGGGGACAATTGTATAAATATACGCATGTCGGGGCGTAGCTCAGCCTGGTAGAGTACTTGCATGGGGTGCAAGGGGTCGCAGGTTCAATTCCTGTCGCCCCGACCAAAAATAAAAAAACGCCCACAGTGGCGTTTAGTTGCGGGCATCTGTTATCTGGATAACGTTATCCGCAGATGCATCATGTGTGTCGGATTTATCCCCGCCAGACAATACCCATGCGACTATTCCAATACATAATATTGCCACCAGGAACATTAAAATATATTGCGCAATTTTAAATGCTGTTGTGTTAACAGACATTGTATGTGCCCCCCTGCTTTCAACAATATAATGTTATCATATTATGAATGTGCGCCATATAAAAATTTATTCCCATCATTGGTTTGATTTTTATCAAACTTTATCCTAGAATAATTCTGGAATTGATTTGGGGTTGTGTCATGTTTGTAACAGAAAAAACAAAATCTTTTTTGTGGGTGAATGTCGGAAATCCGGATCATGATGATTTTGAACGCTTGCAGACAGAATATAAAATTGATGAAGATACTATATCAGATATTTTGGACCCTGATGAACAGCCACGATTCGAAGTCGAAGATGATTACAAGGTTATCATCGTGCGATTTCCAATCATAAATCGCGAAATAGATACATTGTGGCATACAGAACCACTGTCGATAATTTATTCGTCAAATCGGGTTATTACGGTGTGTCGTAAACGCTGTGATTTGTTGGATAAAATACGACCTGACGAGAAGTTGTCGCGTGAAGAGTTCGTGTTAAATATAATTTACTATATTGCTGAATCTTATTTGCGGTCGTTGAAAGAATTAAATAAACGCGTGCTGGCGTCAAAAAAGGTTTTGCAAGAACGCGTTCGTAAAAAAGAATTGATGGCATTATTAGAAGTTGAAAATAGTTATACATTGTATATGGCGGGACTGAAAGGCAATGTCGCTGTGCTGGATAAATTGGAAAAGGTGCGCGGTTTTGTTAAAACCGAAGAAGCGCAAGAGTTAACCGAAGATGCGCGCATTGAACTGTCCCAGGGAATAGAAGTTGTTACATCGTACAGTAAAATGCTGAAATCAATCAAAGAAACATTCGAAAGTATTATTAACATGGATTCCAATACATACATTAATCGTTTGACCATGTGGAATATTATTTTGGTTGTGCCAACGGTTATTGTCGGATATTACGGCATGAATACAAAGTTGCCGTTCGCAGATAACGACCAAACCGCCACGGCGATTTTTGTGCTGATAATGATTTTGTTGGTGGGGTTTGCGTTGTTCAGTTTTATTCGCCGGCGTGTCGTATAAAAAAATCGCCAAACACGGCGATTTTTTTTATTCCCCCAGTGCTGTCAGTATGTTTTTAAAGTTATCGTCCACATCCCCCGTGACATCAACATCAGAAAACTTTACCCCAGGGACGGTTTCCAGCCATTTTATCGCCGGCATTGTTGTGTTCCAGAATATGTCCAGGCGTTTGCGAATCGCGGCGCCATCGGCGTCATCGGCGCGGCCCCCACCTTCGCGGATGCGCTTTTGAATACGGGCAACCATGATTTCTTCGGGTACATCCAGATACAGTACATGTATATTAAATTTATCCGCATAATTTTGAACCAGCCATTTTGCCTGGTCCAGTGTGCGGGGAAATCCATCCAGTAAAATATCTGTGTCTGGGGTAATGTTTTCCGCGACCAGCCGTACCAACATGTCGAACGGCAACAGTTCCCCGCGTGCCATAATGTCGGCAATTTGTTTATCAGTGGCCGCCGCATCGCGCAGCATTTTCCCAGTTTCAATTATTTTGTATTGGTGGTGGTTGCATAACATGCGGGCAAACGTGCCCTTGCCTACGCCTTGGCCGCCCATTAAAAGAACTATCGTTTTCATGTGTGTGATTATAACATAAAAAACAAAACCCGACAAGTGTCAGGTTTTGTTTGGTTCCAGATAAAACGAATTTTATCTTATTTTTTGCTGTTTTCAATCGCAGCACCCAGAATATCGCCCAAAACAGAGCCACTGTCGGCCTGGTTGGCGTATTCTTTGACCGCCTGTTTTTCCAGTGTTACCTGTAACGCACGGATGGACAGTTTAACAACATTGTTGTCAACAGATACAACCGATGCCTCGACAGTGTCGCCAACTTTGAATTTGTTGGTGTCTTGTTCGGATTTTTCGCGTGACAGGTCTGTGCGGCGAATCACACCACGAATATCGTTTGGCAATGCCAAAATCAATTCGTCTGGGGTTATTTCAGATACAGTGCCGGAAACAACCGCGCCCTTTTTCAGGGATGCGCTGTGGCTGTCGGCAGATTCTGTTAACTGTTTTATGCCCAGTGTGATGCGTTCTTTTTCTGGATTGATGTCCAAAATTTTCGCGGTGACTTCTTGGCCACGGACGAACTTTTTCAGTTCTTCTTCGTCCAGTTTGTTCCAAGACAGGTCGGAAATATGAACCATTCCGTCCAATTCTGGGGTCAGCGCAACGAACAAACCAAATTCAGTTGTGTTCTTTATCGGGCCGGTAACGACATCGCCAACATTGTGGGTTTCGGCAAATTGCTTCCATGGGTTTGGTTGCAATTGTTTATAGCCCAGTGAAATGCGGCGTTTGTCTTGATCAATACCCAGAACAACAACATTTACATCCTGGCCCGTTTGCAAAACTTTGCTGGGGTGGATGTTTTTGTTTGTCCATGATAGTTCAGACATGTGAACCAGGCCTTCGATATTATTGCCCAGATCAATGAATGCGCCATAATCGGTCAGTGATGAAACCTTGCCCGATACTGTATCGCCAACATTGAATGCACGGGATGCGTTTTCCCATGGGTCTTCTTCCAATTGTTTTGCGCCCAATGAAATACGATGTGTTTCAGGGTCGAATTGGATAACCTTGACCTTGATTTTCTGGCCAACATGAACCAGTTCACGTGGGTGATTAACGCGTTTCCATGACAAGTCTGTGACATGCAACAACCCATCAATTCCGCCCAAGTCAACAAATACACCATAATCGGTGATGTTTTTAACCGTACCTTCGATGACGGCGCCCAGTGCAATGTTTTTCATTGCTTCTTTTTGTGCGGCGGCGATTTCATCAGCCTGGATTGCGCGGCGCGATACAATTGCATTTGTGCGCAGTGCATCCATCTTTAATACGCGGAATTTGTCTTTCAGTCCAATCAGCGATTTTGCATCGCGTACTGGCTTGTGATCAACCTGGGACGATGGCATAAACGCAAATACGCCGTTGATGTCCACAGTATATCCGCCACGAACAACATCGATAATTGTACCTTCGGGGTCAATACCTTCGGCAACAGTTTTTTCCAGTTCTTTCCATGCTTTTTCTGCACGGGCCTTGGTATACGACAGAACGGCGGTACCTTCGCGCGATTCATAGCGTTCGACAAACACATCGATGATGTCGCCCACAGATGGTACAGACGCACCAAATTCTTTTAATGGAATGCGCCCTTCGGATTTCAGGCCAACATCAACAATCGCAAAATCACCACGGATGTCTTTGACTGTGCCCTTGGTGGCATATCCCTGTAAAGTTTCTTGGGTACCATAGTCTTTGTTAAACAACTGGACAAAATCTTCGCCAGATACGGGATTAAATAAATCTTTGGATAAATCTTTCATATAGAAATTTAAACAAAGCTTGCCATCGCAAAATGTTTTTGAGTATAGCGAGGTCTTGTGGGGTTAATCGGATTGATTCTGCGCCCACCCGCAAAATCAGTGCGATTATAAATGGAATTGCTGTAAAAATCAACTTTTTTTTTGACAAAACAAATAACGAATTGACAAATTGTCAAAAATGTATATTAATTGAAGTTCGATGAGTTCTACTAAATAGGGTTTTTGTTATGGATACAGTAAAAAATAATCTAAGACGCATCATGTGTGCCACGGGCTTGGGAACATTCTGTGCAATTGGCTCTGGTGCGGCCGCAGCGGTTATATTGTCGGTTGCTGGTCTAGCGACGCATATCGTTGGATATTTGGGACATGATGATTTAGAAAACTATTCTTTGAATCATCGTTTTTCGGCGGCATATAATATAAATGCCCCAGAATCACATAAGTATTATTATGTTAATGGAACGGCAAATTCTTATGGAATGACAGCAGAGATAATGTATGCTATATTGGGGTCGTCTGCACTTCTTAGTGGTGCGTTGGGGGGACGCATAGGTGTTTGGTTGGCCAAGGATTATGAAAGCGAGTTGCGTCGCCGTAAAGAAAGAAAATTAAATCGACGTATTCGTTAAAATAATTAAGGTGCCAAACGGCACCTGTTTTTTTTTCTAGCGCGCGATTATGCGTGCGCGTTCACCACTGTCGGCATCCAGCACATATACGGATTGGCCAACCGTGAATACAACATCATCGCCCTGGGTTAATGTTACGGAACGACCGGAATCCAATTTTACAATGTACTCCATGCCGCGTTGTGCCGACAGTCCTTCTTGGGCCTTGCCACCGACATAGCCGCCCAGAACTGCGCCACCGACCGCACCAATCGTTTGGACCAGAGTGCTGTCGCCAACCATGCTGCCCGCGACACCGCCAACAATCCCGCCGGCCAGCTGGCCAACTTCGCCGTTTTCGGTCGCAATGGTTACAGGACGCACATTTACAATAACACCTTCGGATACAGTATTAACGGTACCAGCGCCCGATGTTTCATATCTGTCGACATTTAAATTTGCCCCGCATGCCGCCAAAGTAAAAGCTACAGCCAATGTTAAAAATTTTTTCATAGCAGTCCCCCTTGTTGATTTAGTCACAGTATAATGATTATATGCGTGTATTGCAACATGACAGAAATAATAAAACGCCCCGTGGGGCGTTGTCTTTTACCTAGCGGTTTTTTGTGCGGGCGGCCGCCATCATTTTTTCAATCTGGGATGGCGTCAGCATGTACATCGCATTAATTGGAATACCGTATTGCCGCGCGTTGTGATATACCTGTAATACTTCGGATTCTGGTAATTTGTTGATACTATCAATATCGCCATTTGGGCGGACAATATTGTTTGTTATGTCTGTTTTCAGTGCCCATGTCAAATCCATAACCAGACCGGGATTCAATACCGCAGTACTGGGGGTTATAGTTGTGCTGTATGGCAGATTATATTTCTGGTGTATGGCGATATAGCCAGGCTGGGTTCGAAACATGCGACCAGAACGTTCATCATATTCTTTATAGGTGTCCGACATAAAATAATCTTGGGCGGCCAGCGATGTGCGACGAATCAAATCCGCATTTTGGACAAAAAACTGCGGGTTTATTTTTTCTAAAAACATCATGCGCAGTGCATATATCGGTAACAGTTCTTGTTTCATGCTTATTCACCTTTGTATTGCCACGCAAATATATCATCGTTTGCAAATATGTCAATATAAAACGCCCCGCACGGGGCGTTTTATATTATTTTGTGCCATTGGCCTGCTGGAACAGTTCTTCGGGCTTTACGGCCTTGTCTTTTGTTTTGACATGGGCCAGCATTGCATCCAATGCCTTGCGTTCAAAAATCATGCCGCGCAGCATTGCCAATGCATTTTGATTTTTGTTATAGAATTCGAACACTTGCTTTGGATCTGGGTAACGCGCCGCTTCGGCCCAGATGGCGTGTTGCAGATCGTCACGTGTGACCTCTACTTTGTTTTGTGTGCCCCACTCTGCCAAAATCAGTCCCAATTTAACACGGCGTTCGGCATCTTTGCGTTCTTTTTTGTCGTCCCATTTTTCGGCATTGCCGTTTTTGCTGGTGCGATCATATTCTTGTTTTGCCATGTTGTATTCTTGGTCGACCAATGTTTCTGGCAAATCCAGTTTAATTTTATCCGCCAGAATATCCAGCAATTCGTTGCGCATGTCGCGTTTGGCGGCTTCTTCGTATTGCTCGTTCAGAATGCCACGAATATGCTCGCGCAGTTTTTCCACAGATTCTTGCCCCACAGATTTTGCCAATTCATCGTTTAATTCTGGCAAAATATGTTTGCGTACTTCATGGACCTTGACCGCAAAACGCGCATCTTTGCCGGCCAGATTTGCGGCATGATAATCAGATGGGAATTTAACATTCACATCAAATTCATCACCTGCCTTGTGGCCGACAACTTGGTCTTCGAAACCCGGAATAAATGCCCCAGATCCTAAAACCAGATGGTGTTTTTTCGCAGTGCCACCGTCAAATGCGTTATCACCAATGTAGCCAGTAAAGTCAATAACGGCCGTATCACCATTTTGGGCAACATAGTCATCGGATTGTTTTTCCGCCGTGCTGCGGTTCTGGCGAATGTTTTCAATCGCCCGTTCGACTTCGGATTCATCTAACTTGGTTGTCTTTTTCGTGATTGTATATTTTTCTAAATCAATCGCCGGCAATGTTGGTAAAATATCAAATTCCAGTGAATATTCGGCATCTTTGCCAATTTCCCAACCGGCCAGGTCCGCCTTTGGCGTGCCCGCCAGACGGATTTTTTTATCCGCGATATATTTATTTAAATCTTGGTTCATCAGTTTATCAATCGCATCAGACATCGCAGATGCATTATATTTCTGGCGCAGGATTGATAATGGAATATGCCCCGGACGGAAACCTGGCATTTTCGCCTTTTTGCCATATTCGGCCAGGATTTCATCGGCCGCGGCCTGTAATTCATCGGCGGAAATCACCCCACTGATGGAATAGTGCAAATCTTTGATTTTTTCTTTTTTAAACATTGTCTTCCCCATTAAAAATGTAAATTGCCGAATGATTATACACAGTTTTTTTACAAACGCAATACACTTTTTTAAAGATAAAATCCGCCGCGTGGGCGGATTTTGAATACAGGCGTCATTAACGCTTGCTGAACTGTGTTGAACGACGCGCCTTGTGATGACCAAAGTGTTTGCGTTCAACAACACGGCTGTCGCGGGTCAAGAACCCGGCTGCCTTTAATGTAGCGCGTAAATCCGGTTCGGCGCGTTCCAGTGCCTTGGATATACCGTGTTTCACGGCACCGGCCTGGCCGGACAAACCACCACCAGAAACAATTGCATGAACATCGTATGCCGTTTCGCGCTTTGTAATGCCGAACGGTTGCGCGATAATCATTTGTAACACAGGACGGCGGAAATATTTTTCCATCGGTGTGTCGTTGACGATAATCTGACCGCGACCCGCGACCAAATATACGCGTGCAACAGAATCCTTGCGTTTGCCGGTGGCATATGTTGCATTAGATAATTTTACATCTGCGACCGCCTTTTTTGCGGTTGTTTTCGCTGGGGCCGCCTTTTTTGTTGTTTTTGCTGCTGTTTTTGTCGCAGTCTTTTTGGTTTCTGTCATTATTCGCCCCTTTTGTTTTTACGGTTCATCCCCGCAAAGTCAATAACAATTGGATTTTGTGCCGCGTGTTTGTGTTCAGCACCCGCGTACACATGCAGTTTGGTCAAACGCTGGTTTGCCAATGCAACCGCAGTGCGACGCCCCATCATGCGTTTTACCGCGTTGAAAACCAATTTTTCTGGTTTTTCATTGCGCATTTGTCCCAGGGTGCGTTCCTTGGTGCTGCCGGTCCACAGGGAATGCCAAAAGAATTTTGTTTTGTCAGCCTTTTTCCCAGACAGTGCCACTTTATCCGCGTTGATAATAATGACATGATCGCCACAATCCATGTTTGGGGTCCATGTTGGTTTATTTTTGCCGCGCAGAATGTTTGCGGTGAATGCCGCCAAACGCCCCAGCGTGCAATCGGTTGCGTCAATCAGATACCACTTTGCATCTAATTCGCATTTTTTTAACGATTTTGTCGCTGCCATAATTTTTACCTTTTTATTAATTTAGCGAGGACATTATGCCCTGTCCCCGCAGAAAAGTCAAGGAAAATTGATATGGTATTATTATACCGTATATTTTTCTACATTTCATCTGGTATTTTTAATCCCATCAAATTAATTGCGGTTGCCAATGTATCGCGCGCAATTTTTGTTATGGTCAATCGTTTTGCACGTGTGTTTTCATCGATGTCATCGCGCAAAATTGGACAGTTATGATAGAATGTGTTCGCCAGTTGGCATAAATCATACGCATAGTTGGCAATCATATCTGTTGCGCGGTTTTCAAATGCACTGTTTACCGTGCGTTCAAAATCCAGTGTTTCAATTAACAAATTGCGTTCGTCGTCTGTTAATTCTGGTGCGGTGGTATTCGTGATATCCCCTGCCCGTTTTAATACGCTGTTCAGACGAACCGCAGTGTATAAAATGTATGGGCCGGTGCGGCCTTCGAAATTGGTGATTTGGTTTGGGTCGAATACATAGTCGGCGCGCACATCGTGCAGTAAGTCATTAAACTTTACCGCCGCCAGTGCAATTGTTGAAATGGTCTCGTCATCCAGTGTTTTGCCAGCATTGGCAACGCGCGTGCGTGCAGCATTGGTCACCATATCCAGTATATCCAGTAATTCGGCCACACCACCGTCACGGGTTTTAAATGGCTTGCCATCTGGACCAGTCAGGCTTCCAAACCCAGTATGAAACAATTCGGCGGTTGTAATCTGTGCCATTTTTGCAACACGAAACACCTGGTTAAAGTGTAAGTTTTGCCGCGAATCTGTGAAATACCCAATGATATCAGGATTGTCCGTCTTGGTGCGATAATATATCGCGGACAAATCGGCGGCGGCGTATGTCTGGGTACCCGTGCTGGTCCGGAACATCAGTGGTGGCATTGGGGCGGTATCATCATCAGTTTTGACATCGACAATGATTGCGCCGTCTGATTCGTGTAACAAGTTATGCTGTTCCAGTATTTTCTGGGTGTCGGCAACATATGGTGCAACACCGCGTTCGCCCATGGTTGCATCAAATGGCAACAGGTTCAAACGATCCAGAACTTCGTCCATTTGCGCCAACGATATTTTCATGAAATCGTCATAGATTTTCTTGTATTCTGGGTTCCCAGACTGCAATCCGGCGGTGATTTCTTTGGCACGGGTCATCCACGCGTCATCATTTTTTGCCCGTTCGGTTGATGCCGGATAAATCTGGTTTAATTCGGCCGCATTTTTCGGCATGCCGTATTCCAGAATCCATGCGATAATCAATCCCATCGGTCGCCCCCAATCGCCGATATGATTGTAACTTTTGGTTGTGTGCCCCAAGAATTTTGCAATACGGTTAAATGTGTCGCCAACGATGGATGTGCGCAGGTGGCCAATGTGTAACGCCTTGCCTACATTGTATCCGCCATAATCCAAATCAATCTTTTTGGGATCAGATGTTTTTGTGACATGCGGTTGGGCGGCAGCGTGCCATATAAAATCATCGCGTAATTTTATGTTGATAAATCCTGGGCCGGCCACTGATGCATCTGCAACAAAGTCCAATTCGCGCAATTTTGGTAAAATTTCATTTGCCAGTTCGCGTGGATTTTTCCCGGCACTTTTTGCGCCGACCATCGCGGCGTTTGTTGAAAAGTCACCAAACGACCGGTTGCGTGGCGTTTCTAAATTGGCCACAAAGCCCAATTTGGCGTTTATGTTTTCTGAAACATATTTATATAGATTCATTTCTTGTATCCGTGATAGTTATATAAAATTATATTGGTAACACAATTCGAACGCGCAGACCGCCCAAATCACTGTTTTCCAGGAACATTTGTCCGCCATGATTTTCAATTGCAGTTTGTGCAATAGACAGCCCCAGCCCGGTGCCACCGGTTTTTTCGCTGCGTGCGTCATCCAGTCGCACGAATGGGCGCATCGCATCGCGTTTTTTATCATCTGGGATTCCAGGGCCATCGTCTTCGATTATAACTTCGACCTGGTCAGCGGTGTCGTGTTCCGTGATGCGAATTGTTTTTTTAGCATAACGGGCCGCGTTTTCGATTATATTCGCAAATGCCCGCGCCAGTGCCATTGGCCGTGCATAGAACTGGACCGGTTCATCTGGGAAATCGGTTTGGATATTTTTGTCTGGGGCGGCATCACGCGCAATGCGCAACAGCATCGCCGGCAGTTCGGTTGCCTGTTCAATCTCGGGCAATTCGCCGCGTGCAAATGCCAGATAGCCGTTTACCATTTCTGTCATGCGATCAATATCGTGCAGTAAATCATCTTTGGATGTGGCATCTGTTTCCACCGCCAAACGCATGCGGGTCAGTGGTGCCTTTAAATCATGGCTGACCGCGTTCAGCATATCTGTACGCGTGCGATTGTATCTGTTCAGCCGTTCTTTCATTGTAATCATTGCGGCGGCCGCTTCGCGGATTTCTTTGGACCCAGTTGGCTGGAACCCTGGCGCGTCCAGACCGCGGCCGAATCGACCGGCTGCCTTGGCAATGCGGCGTATGCTGCGTGTGTGCATAATGATAAATGGTGTAATTAATATTGATACAATTAATATTGAACCAATTAACCATATGATAAACACTTCTGTACTGGTGGAATATATACGATACAGCGATGTCCCGAATGTGGCAATTTTACCTGAATTTGTTGGAACATCAATGAATACCAGACGCTTGCCCTTGTCAATATAAATCTGGGCGGGGCGTTTCAGGCGGTTTGATAATTCCGTGGCCAACAGGCCTGCCTCGCGCGAGTTGTTGTCGTTTTTGCTGGGGCGGTTCAGTTTTGGATTGACGGATATATTTATCCCCATATCGCGTGCCATTGTGCGGGCAGTGTTTATTTCACCTTCGTCCATAAAGTTCATCATTGTGCTGATTTCAACGGCTAAACTGCGTGCCAATGTGGCATGAACGCGCGACCAGTGATTGCCAAAAAATACATTCGCGATAATTACCTGGGCGATAATCAGCGGAATTAAAATCATCAAAATTGTTCGCCATAAAAAACTGCGTGGTATCAATCTCATACTGGGTCACCATTTTTTGTGTTTTCTGTACGGACGGGGGTGATTATTTTGTACCCGCGGCCGCGGACAGTTATTATATCTATGTTTGATAATACACCATTTATTTTATTGCGCAAGCGTTTTGCAACCATCGGTGATGCCGGTGCAATATTGCCCAGTGGCATGGTTAGGCGCTGTAATAATCGTTTTTCTTCGCCAGATAATGCCAGCAAGTGTGGGGTGCCGCCCTGTTCAGATGTGACAAAAAATTCGTTATCTGTGAACACCAATCCATCTGGCATCTTGACATCTGTATTTTCGTTTTGGTGGATTATGTTATTCAGACGCAGAACCAGTTCGCGCAGTTGGAATGGCTTTGCCAAATAGTCGTTTGCCCCGCCCGCCAGGCCATCAATCGCGTTTTCTGGCCCTGTCATCGCGGTCAGCATAATTACAGGTGTCATATTACCATCGGCGCGAATTTTCTTTAAGAATGTCAGTCCATCCATGCCGGTCATCATTCTGTCCAGTACGATTGCATCAACAACCATCCGCCCCAGGATTTCTGTGCCCTGTTCCGCACTGTTGGCGGTTATGGCATTAAACCCCGATGTTCGCAGCCCGTGCGCCAGTGTTGTGCGCAACATATCATCATCGTCAATAATTAAAACTGTTTTAATCATATCGGTATAAAGCGCCACACACAACTGCGTGCGAAAATTCTGTTTTCGCGGGTTATCGCATGGCGCGGTTAAGTTATTTTAATGGTTCTACCGCGTATTCGCCGGGCTGTATCATCATCATAGAATTGGCGCCCGCCATATCAGATTCATCTGTGACCGCCGCACGGAACTGCATTCCGCCCGTGGTGAATTCTGTTTTAAACAACGCGTATCCAGTCCCGCCGCCGGTGGTCGGTCCCTGCATCCCCAGCGAGTAATAGCCGCCCAGAATACCATAGTCTAGATCAATATAGTCAATGTTTACTAATAATGACACATTGCTGAGCCCATCACTGGTCATGTTGCAGGTGAATTCGCGGTTCGACAGGGTTGCCTGGGAATTCGCGGGAATCACAATATCCATAATTGTGGGTTCGCATGTGCGTTCAATCCCATTGACCAGGAAATCGTATGTCATGCTGACCGTGGCGCGTGACAGACCAGTGGAAACATTTACCTGGGAAATTGTGGCCTTGGGTATTTTAACCAGTGCATTTGCAATACCACTGCGCACAGGGAACGATATGCCCGATTGCAGACAATCGCGCGAGAATGGATCCGCCTCGCATATATACAGGCGCGAATGAGTGTTCATCATGAACATGTTGGCCAAACTGTTGAACAAAAATGTCCGTGTTATGCGGTCGTTTAACCGGGTGCACCCGAAATTGCGGCAGATAATCATTGGGCGGTCTGCGAACATAACGCCGGGGTGCGCCATGGATTCGATTTGTCGGGCCTCTTCTATATTCAAATCGTAATTCAGACTGTCGGCGCGGTTCATGAATTCTGTCTCTGGGATAAAGTTCGGGTCATCGGGATATGCATAATATGATTGAACCGGGGTTTCTGTGTATATTGTTTGAAAATTGTCGTAAACAATATCTTCGGTGGCGGCGTACGCCCCGCATGCAACCAATGACGCAAAAACAACCGGTAAAATGAATCTTGCCATGATTATGCCCCTATATCTCTGTTGATAAATCTTAGAACATTACGGGTCGCAATGTCAAAGCAAAAATTTTTATTGAAAATTGTGTATCGTTTGTTCTATAAGTATCCATGAAACTTGAAACAAATGCGTAAATTATGGAAAGGCGGTTTAAATGGTTGATGTAATGATTTCGGGCGAAGCGGGCAAATTACACGCGGTATATCATAAATCTGATGTGCCGGCGGCGCCGTTGGCGGTTGTGTTGGCGGGAAATCCGCGGCAAAAGCATCATATGAATGATCGGGTGTCGTATGCGATGTTTCGTGCGTTCATGGATATTGGGTTTTCGGTTGTGCGGTTTAACTATCGTGGTGTCGATTATTCCGAAGGGGCAATCGGCACAACATCTGAAAATATGTTGGATATCGCAACTGTGATTGATTGGATTCAGAATAAAAATGAAGACAGCGACAAAATTTGGCTGGCGGGGAACCAGTTGGGGGCATGGTATGTGTTACAGGCAATGATGCGCCGACCCGAAGTTTCGGGCTTTGCGCTGGTATCGCCAGATCCGGCGGTGGCTGATTTTGCATTTCTGTCACCGCGGCCAAATCGTGGGCTGTTGTTACAGGGGGCAAATGAATCTGATGATGCCAAGGCGTTTGCAACACATCTGACCCAGGTGTTGAAAAAACAGGCACAAATTGATCTGGAAACAATTCGGGTGAAAAATGCGGATGAACATTACAGTCAACCGGCTGATTTGCGCCAGATGTATAATGACTTAAAGGCCTATGTCGGGCGTGAAAACGCGGATAGTAAATTGTTGTAATAATACGATGCAGAACACAGACAGATTTTTAGACCCAAACATCCCAGATGAAATGGCGGCATCTATTCGGCCGCGCGTGCTGGGGGATTTTATTGGGCATGATGCGCTGAAACAGAATTTATCTGTGTTTATTTCGGGCGCGAAATCCCGGGGCGAGGCAATGGATCATGTGCTGTTATATGGGCCACCGGGGTTGGGTAAAACAACACTGGCGCATATTGTGGCAAATGAACTGGGGACTAATTTTCGTGCAACGGCGGCACCAATGCTGACCAAGCAAGGTGATTTGGCCGCAATACTGACATCGTTGGAACCGATGGATGTTTTGTTTATTGATGAAATTCATCGCCTGCCCACCGCAATCGAAGAAGTGTTATATTCCGCAATGGAAGATTTTAAATTGGATATCATGTTGGGCGAAGGGCCGTCCGCGAAAAGTGTGCGGATTGACCTGCCCCCGTTTACACTGGTGGGGGCAACAACGCGTACGGGGTTGCTGTCGAATCCGTTGCGGGACAGATTTGGAATTGATTTGCGGTTGTCTTTTTATTCGCCTGATGATTTGGCAAAAATCATTATGCGCAGTGCAAGTATATTGGGCATGCCAATTGATGCAGATGGCGCAAAAATGTTGGCGCACAGTGCACGCGGAACACCGCGTATTGCGAACAGATTGTTAAAGCGGGCGCGGGATTTTGCAACCGCGTTGGGGCGCGATGTGATTTCGGTCGATACAATAAAAACAACACTGGTACAGTTACATATTGACGCCAGTGGTCTGGATGAAATGGATCGTGAATATATGAATGCGATTGTGCGGCATTACGCTGGGGGACCAGTGGGGATTGAAAATCTGGCCGCGGCATTGTCTGAACCGGCCGATACAATAGAAGATGTGATAGAACCGTATTTAATGCAGTTGGGATTTATTCAACGTACGCCGCGTGGTCGTATTGTGACTGATGCGGGTTATGCCCATTTGGGATTGGTGAAATAATCAAAAATGAATAATCTGGTAGATTTCTTTGCAATCGCAGAAAAATTGGAATGCGAATACAGAACGACCCGGATGTCTGACGGGGCGCAACAGTCTGTGGCATCGCATTCGTGGAATATGATTATAATTGCAATCGCGTTGCAACCGCATTTGACACGTCCTGTAAATATGGAACGCGTGATGGAAATGTGCGCCCTGCACGATTTACCAGAAGCGATTGTTCATGATGTTCCGTTGCATAAGCAAACGCCGGACGTGCGTGCAAAAAAACATGCCCAGGAATCTGGGGCTGTTTCGCAAATTACTGATTTGTTGGGGAATGACAAAATTCGTAATGTTTTGGATGAATATGAAGAACGTAAATCGTACGAAGCCCGATTGGTCAAGGCAATAGATGTTTTTGATGTGGCATTGCAACATTTATGTGCCGCAGATTTGAAATACGTCGGTGAATATGATGATAATTTTTATTGGAAATTATTTTTTTCAGATAAATTGGCATCTGGATTTGATTTTGAACCAATATTGCGGGATGTTTTTGACGAAGTTCGGCGACGGGTATCCAAGCGCCTGTTAAATGAACTGGGTATCGATTCAAGTGTGTTTGTGGGGAAATGAAAAAAATGAAAACTTATACTTTTCCATTTGCGATTGCGTATGCGGATACTGATGCGGGCGGTATTGCGTATCATGGGCGATATATTGAAATCGCAGAACGCGCGCGTATGAACATATTGCGCGGAATCAGGTTCCCAGATGGCGATGTGGGATTTGTTATTCGCGATTTAAATATTCGGTATATCAAACCACTGTTCCTGGGGGACGAGTTTGTTGTTGAAACGACGGTGACTAAATTCGGGGCGGCATCGATGTCGGTGGAACAAAAGTTCGTGAAAGATGGTGAAATTTGTGCTATACTGTCGGGGACGGCGGCATATATCGGTGCAAACATGATGCCACGGCGTATACCAGAATCTGTTGCGGCACCGTTTCGGGATTAATTAACAGTTAAATAAAATACCATAGGGGAAAATATAATGACAAATGCGTTTTCTTTTACAACATTGTTTACTGGTGACTTGATGACATTGTTTGTGTCACTGGTGCTGATACTGGGCAGTGTTATTTCATGGGCGATAATAATTGAAAAAATTCGGCTGTGGCATTACCAGAAAAGAAATCCTGTGCAAATCAAGGGTGGTGATAATCTGTCGATAATTGCAGATAAATTAATTCGGCCGTTTGATAAAAACTTGTGGTTTTTATCGATGCTGTCGTATATCGCGCCGTTTGTCGGGCTGTTTGGGACAATTTGGGGTGTGATGGATTCTTTTTCGTCAATTGGAATCAATCAATCGGTGTCGATTGGGGTTATTGCACCGGGGTTGGCGACTGCGTTGGGGACAACTGCGCTGGGGCTGATTGCGGCGGTGCCGGCGGCGGTTGCGTATTACTATTTCAGTAAAAAATCTGATGATTTATACGACAGATTGACTGAAAAATGTAAAGAGATGAAGTTCGAAAAGTTTCCAAAAAATACTAAACGCGGGGCGAAATAATATGACACGCAGAAGGCTGAGAAATACAGACGCCACAATGTCATTAACACCAATGATTGATGTTATGACAGTGCTGTTGGCAGTATTTATGGTAACAACACCGATGTTGACCACAGGGATTGATTTAAATCTGCCACGGGCGGGAAATTCGGCACTGTCGGGGAATGACCATGCAATTCAAATCAGTGTTGACGCCGCGGGTAACTATTATGTGGGCAAGACATTGGTTTCGCGCGATGATGCGGTGCGCCGTGTGGTCGCGATGCGCGGTGAAAATCCGGACCTGACAATCATGATTAATGGTGATGCGTCTGCGGATTATGGCGCGGTGATGTCTTTGATGGGCAAACTGAAAGATGTCGGTTTCCAACGCGTTGGTTTGCGTACGCAGTTGGATTTGGAATAACACCAGGCAAGTGAAATATGAATTTTGGAAATCGATTTTCATCAGAAAACTTGTTGATGTCAGTGTGTGGGCACCTGTTGCTGGTTGCGTTGATGATAACATCGTTTGTCGTTGTTGTTGATCGTGCAAAAATGGTCGCGCCTGATAGAATTGAAATATATGAAATCGATTTAAATGCGGTCCAGGTCAGCGGGGATGAAACCATACTGCGTAATGTTAATGCAGATGATGTGCCGGTCGATTCTGTCGCACTGGGGCCAGAATCAGAAACGCCGGCGGCGGGCGCACAGGCCGAACCAGGACCCGAACCAATATTGGATGATGCGGACGCGCCGATCACAGAACCCAGTCTGGTCGAAGATGTCCCGGCACCAGAAATTCCAGAACCAACCGTACAGCCGGTTGAGTCAAGTGCAGACACAGACGATCCAGCAAAAACAGATGAAGAACCGAAAAAGAAAAAAACAGTTATTCGTGTTAATCGTGAAAAATTGTCGCTGAATCGGACGATGACCGTGTCCGTGGTGGATGCGCTGCGGGTTGCGATGACGCGCTGTTGGACAATTGATACAACACGACCAGATATTGACGGCATTCGTGCGGTTGCGCATTTGACAATGCGGCGTAATGGCACCGTGCGTGATGTGTGGTTTGAATCGGCTGCGCGTGCGGAAACTGATCCGGCGTTTGCGTATGTGCTGGAAACAATTCGCAGTGCGATAAATGTGTGCCAGCCGTTCAAGATGCTGCCGGAAAACGAATTTGATAAATGGGAAAAGATTCAATTAACATTCTATCCAACCCAGGGCAAGGTTATGTAAATCCCGGGGCATTTGCCCCGTTTTTTACAGAGTGTAGAGTACAGAGTTCAAAGTGCAAATGATGTGTCGCTGCGCGACAAGTTTTATTACCTGAATCCTGGGGTCAAAATGCACCCCACAAAAACATTCGTTTTTGCGGGGACCCCGCGCCCCAGGATGACAAGAGAAAATAATTATGCGGCCTCCCTCTAACGGGGGGATTTTTCACTGGTTGTGGCGGGTGGGTTCACGGTATGGTGCGTTTCTTATTGCCATCATTGTCCATGCACTGTAAAACATTCGTTCCAGCACAGATTCAGGAATTAATTCTTTGCCACATTCGTATTTTAATAATTTTCGTGCGGGTATGTGCAGCATTCTTGCCGCATCGTTTCGTTTTATTTTTGCGGTTCTGCGTGTACGGCGTAATTTTTGACCGATGTATGAATTATCGACCAGTATCATTTTTTTCTCTCCACTGTTTTATTATGGTTAATAAAAACACCGCCGTGATTAAGGGCGGTTGGAGGTTAACAACTATTAAAGGTAATAGCGTTGCTTATTCAATATATTCGCAACCCTCCAACCCGTGTTGGAGTAAAGCCTTTAAAGGGTTGTTAAGCCCCGCATTGGTAATCATCCAATGCGCGCTTATTATGACATATAAATGATTGAATTTCCAGTAATAAAAAATTTTGATTTTTTTGATAATAATGTGGTTGCCCTGGGGGTGGATTTTTTGCTATTGTCGGGGCATGGAAAATCAATTCGTTCATCTTCGTGTGCATTCGCGCCTGTCTATTGGTGCAGGGACGCTGAAAATAAAGCAAATTCCAGAACTGTGCATTGCGAACAATATGACCGCGTGTGCAATAACTGACACGAATATGATGTCGGGGTGCGCCGAATTTTCCGATGTTATGCCAAAAAATCATATTCAACCGATTATTGGCACAGAAATTACCCTGAACCAGCATAATGTAGACCCCAAGATATTACGGTCAAATTCGTTGTCGCGTATTGTTTTGTTGGCACAGAATCATGATGGATACTTGAACCTGTGTGAATTAAGTCGTGTTATGTACATGCGCACAGAAAATCATCATCTGGGGCCGTATATCACATTTGATGAATTGGCGGCGCATAGTGATGGGCTGGTATGTCTGTCGGGTGCACATACGGGGCCAATTGGCATGGCAATTTTGAATGCCCAGGATGCGTTAGCCCGCGAATATGCCAAACGCTTTCTGGATATTTTTGGTAATCGTTTTTATATGGAAATTCAGCGGCATGGGTTAGCGGATGAAATAAAAACAGAACCAGAATTTTTAAAAATTGCGTTGGATTTAAATATTCCAATTGTTGCGACAAATGATGTGGAATTCGCCACACCCCATGATTACGAGGCCGAAGATGCGTTAAGTTGTGTCTTGGGCCAGACCAAAGTGATTGATCCAGAACGACCGCGCAAGTCATCGGAACAGTATTTTAAATCTGGGGCGGAAATGATTGAATTGTTTTCTGATCTGCCAGAAGCGATTCAGAATACAATCAATATCGCGAACCGATGCGGGTTTATGGTGAATGTGCACGAAAAACCATTGCTGCCGCGGTTTGGTGATGATTTAGAACAAGAATGCAAAATGCTGCGTGATAATACTATGGCGGGGCTGGCGAAAAAGTTAAAGCAGCATGGAATCACAGATACTGCGCCATATTATGAACAGGCGGAATTTGAACTGGGGGTCATTATTAATATGGGATTCCCAGGATATTTTTTGATTGTTGCGGACTATATTAATTGGTGTCGTAATAATGATATTCTGACCGGCCCAGGGCGCGGGTCTGGTGCGGGATCTATTGTTGCGTGGGCGTTGGGTATTACGCATGTGAATCCGTTACAGTATGGATTGCTGTTTGAACGTTTCTTGAATCCTGATCGTATTTCCATGCCGGATTTTGATGTGGACTTTGAACCCACAGGAATTGAACGCGTGTTGGCATATATTTGTGATAAATATGGTCATGATTCTGTGTGCCGAATCATTACATTTGGCAGCCTGCAAGCACGCGGCGCAATTCGTGATATCGGGCGCGTGTATGGTATACCCTATTCTAAATCAGACAGACTATCAAAACTGATTCCCCAGGACGCAAAAACATTAAAAGATGCGGTTGATGCATCCCCAGAAATCCAGGCGATTTTACAGTCTGATGAAGATATGAACAAGGTTGTGAGTATTGCCGAAGAACTGGAAGGGTCGTTGCGCAATCTGGGCCAGCATGCGTGTGGTGTCGTTATCGGCGACAGACCCACAACAAAAATTGCACCGGTATATCGTGACCCGGCAAACCCGTTGCCATCGTGCCAATTTGATGGGCACTATCTGGAATCGTCTGGACTGATTAAGTTTGATTTTTTGGGTTTAGAAACACTGGCGATATTAAAATATGCAATAAAGTTAATACAACAGACGCGCGGAATAAATATTGATCTAGATAAAATTCCAACAGATGATCCAAAAACAATGAAGTTGTGGCAATCGGGCCTGACCGAAGGTATATTCCAATTCGATGCCCCATTTGTGCAGCAAACTTTGCGCAAGATGCACCCGACTAGTTTCTTGGAAATATCGGCGTTGAATGCGTTGAATCGGCCGGGGCCAATCGCGTTTATTCCGCAATTTATTGCGCGTATGCACGGCGAAGAAAAAGTTGAATATGTACATCCGCGGGCCGAACCAATTTTGAAAGAAACATATGGTATTATTGTATACCAAGAACAGGTTATGCAGTTGACGCGCGCCTTGGCCGGGTTTACACGCGGACAGTCGGATAATGTGCGCAAGGCGATGGGTAAAAAAATCGTCAAGATGTTGGATGAACTGGAAGGTAAATTCTATGAGGGATGCGAAAAAGAACAAACACTGAATCGTGAACAAGCCAAAGAATTGTGGGAACAATTCAAAGAATTTGCAAAATATGCATTCAATAAATCGCATGCGGTTGCGTATTCTATTGTCGCAAATGAATGCGCGTATTTAAAAGCGAACTATACCCCAGAATTTTTGGCGGCATCTATGTCCAGTAATTTAAATGATACGGATCAATTGGCGTTATTTGTCGATGATGCCAAGGCGAATTTTGGGATTCAAATTGTTGCGCCTGATATTAATAAAAGCGAATCGCTGTTCACGGTGCGGGATGGAAAAATAATCTATGCATTGGCGGCGATAAAGGGTGTTGGTACGGTCGCAACAGATGCGATTGTTGCCGAACGCAATGCAAATGGTAAATTTAAAAATCTGACTGATTTTGCGAAACGGTGTGCGCCGATTATAAATAAACGAATCCTGGAAGCGTTTGCCAAGGTCGGCGTTCTGGATTCATTAGAGCCAAATCGTGCGGCGATATTTATGAATGCAGATGCGATTTTATCTTA
The DNA here is from genome assembly GCA_944389525.1 of uncultured Alphaproteobacteria bacterium. Lineage (GTDB taxonomy): Bacteria > Pseudomonadota > Alphaproteobacteria > Rs-D84 > Rs-D84 > Enterousia. The sequence continues at coordinate 21,220 of CALXMR010000004.1, forward strand.
TGCGTCAAAGTCGCGTGACGGTGTAAACCTGTTATCGCTGTTTGCCAATACGGTCGAAGACGATGTTGCCGAAGACAGATTGAAAAAAAATCTGCCGCATGTTGCACCATGGACATTCGCCCAGCGTTTGGAAAACGAATTGTCTGCATTAGGATTTTATATCTCGGCGCATCCGTTGGACCAGTATAAGCATTTGATAAAGCGCGCAAACCTGGCGACCAGTGCGACTTTGGCGGAACTGGGCGACAGAAAACCGGTGCAAATTGCCGCAACTGTTGGGTCTTTTTCGCGTCGCCGGACCAAGGCTGGCAAGGATATGATTACCATAAATGCATCGGACAGTTTTGGTAATATTGATGCCGTTGCGTTCGGTCAGTCGGCGGCAGAATTTGCGCAAATATTATCAAATGAAACATTGGTTTTAATATCTGGAAAAACATCGTGTCGTGATGATAGGGTGTCGATATTTGTGGATTCAATAATGCCATTGACCCAATGGGTGGCAAAAATCGCCAAGAAAATAACATTGGATATATATGATGCGGGGGTATTGCCAGATGTTAAAAAGGCAATAAATGCACTGCGCCGGGGGCCAACGCGGGTGGTGCTGAATCTGCATGCCACGGACAAGATTGCGGCGGTTGCGCTGCCGGGTGGGGTTGAATTGGGGGCGACAACCGCAACAGATTTTATTAACCTGGGGCTAAGGGTGGAAATTGAATAATATGAAACATGTTCCTGTATTATTAAATTCTGTGCTGCGTGCGTTGGGCGATATTCAGGGGCGCGTGGTTATCGATGCAACATTTGGTGCAGGCGGGTATTCACGGGCGTTTCTGGATGCGGGGGCGCATGTTGTCGCGTTTGATCGCGACCCGAATGTTGTAGAGGATGCGCAAAAAATGAAGTCTGAATTCGGGGCGCAATTTGAGTTTATGCCCCGCCCTTTTTCGCATATTTCTGATTTGCCTGGGCAGTATGATGCGATTGTATTTGATTTGGGTATATCGTCAATGCAGATTGATGTTGCTGCGCGTGGTTTTTCATTTCGTGGGGATGGGCCGCTGGATATGCGCATGTCAGCAGATGGCATGACGGCCGCAGAATTAATTCAGAATTCGTCTGTGGATATGTTGGCGGGTATCTTGCGCGATTATGGGGATATAAAATCAGCCGTGGCATTGGCGCGTAAAATCAAAGACGGCGCCCCGAAAACAACATTTGAATTAAAAGGATTAATTAATAAACCGCGTGATGTTGCCCCTGTGTTCCAGGCGTTGCGTATCGCGGTAAATGATGAAATGGGCGAACTGGTGCGCGCGTTGGACGCGGTGCCGGCGCGATTGGTGGTGGGTGGCAAATGTATCTGTGTCACATTTCATTCAATCGAAGACAGAATTGTGAAAAACACTTTTCGAACATGGACAACACCGCCGGGCGATCCGCGGATGCCGGTGGTTGCCCCGCCCCAATTTGTGGGAATGCGGGCGGCGGTCCCCAGTGATGATGAAATTGAACAAAATCCCCGCGCGCGCAGTGCGCATATGCGGGGCGTGATAAAATCATATTGACCAAGATGTCTGAATTTTTGTACGATTAAACACAGTAGAAAAACAGAAGGAAGATGTTATGAAAAAAATACTTTCACCGATGCTGTTTGGGGCGATTGCGGCGATGGCGATAATGCCAGTGGCAATGGCGGTTTGTCCGGTTTGTACGGTCGCCGTTGGCGCAGGATTAGAAGGAATGCGTCTGTTGGGGGTGGATGATGTTATAACCGGCATTTGGGCGGGCGCGTTGACGCTGTCGCTGTTTATGTGGACGGCGGGGTGGCTGAAAAAGCGCGGTGTCACCAATGTTTGGTTACAGATTGTCGTGCCATTTGTTGTGTATTATGGGCTGCTGGCGGCGGTGTATGCGTTGCCAGGCGTTGAATTCGGCGCGGCAACACTGTGGGGAATTGATAAATTCTTGTTGGGAATCATTGTGGGTACGATTGCGTTCTATGTCGGGGCGCGTTGGTATGCCAAGATTAAACGCGACAATGGCGGACATGCAAAGTTCGCGTTTCAAAAGGTTGTTGTGCCGTTGTCAATGCTGGTTGTGGTGACGGTCGTATTTTGGCTGATAACAATGTAATGTGGCGGCACTGTAAAGGAAGGAAAGAATCATGAAAACGAAATCGGTAACAAAAAAGCAGACAGCAAAAAAATCTGTAAAGTCGTCAAAAATGACGATGCAGGAAATGATTGAAAAGGTAGACGCATCAAAAAAAGTAAATCCATTGGATTTATCGTCTGACCAAGATTTATCTATCGCATTGATGAATTTAATTTCACTGGAAGAACATTTCTTTTTCAGTGGCGCAAAAACACAAAAGACCGGTTTTTATGATTTAATAAACACGGTGCGTGATATGCGCAAGGAACTGATGGCGCGTATCGTGAAAAAATCAACCGCCGAAAATGGCGAAGTTTGGTGCATATCGAAACACTTGTTGGCGGCGTCTATGCGCGTGATGGAAGTGGGCACCAAGGCACTGTCGGCGGGCAATACGGCGGATGCGTATGATTTGTTTAATAAGTCGTATGAATTGTATTCGTTGTTCTGGGGGATTAATATGGATTTGATTGATTTGACCGGTGTTAAAAAAATTGCCCCAGATATTTATGCAAAATGCGCGGTGCCTGATGTGACGACACGGCCAGATAAAAAATCTGAACCAAATGTTGCGGAATCGCGGTCTGCGGTGCGGCGATTGGGCGATTGGGTGAAAAATGCGGTTAATTGTTGTATTGAATAAATTCGTGGTTGATTAAGCATGTAAAAAAGTGATAAAATAACAAAAGAGAGATGTAAGATTTGAAGTTTCGCGTTACTGTTTTTTTCAGAATACCATGTTGTCTGGCGACTTTATTGATCGCGGGGTCGGCGTATGCAGAAACAGTGGCCAGTCCGCGGGCGGCATCTAATGTTATAAATGTATCATCCCCGCGTGCGGAATCAAATCGCGTGGTGCGTGCATCTGGCACCAATCAAAACAGTACGGCGGCAACGGCTTCAGGGCGGTCATCGTCTGATACGGTGGCACGTGGTACAACCCGTCGGACGGTCACAAATACATCCACTGTTTCACGCAGTGCAATGCCGGTCCATGCGCGTACTGGTGCGGCCACCGCGCGCAGTGGCACGATACGCAAAAATTCTTCAGCGGGTGCTGGTGTGTCGCGTGCGGCAACATCACGCGCGGCGTCATCAAATGTCGTGCGCAGTGCAACGCACAATCTGGCCAGTATGGCACGCGCGGCGTCAAATCAGTCTGTGGTTGGCGCATCGCGGTCGTCGATGGCGCGTGCGACGGCGGTGTTTAGTGATGTTTCAAAAATTGGTGGCGGATATGCCACATGTCGTGATGCGTATGCCACATGTATGGATCAATTCTGTGCCAATGCAAACGACACATATCGCAGATGTATTTGCAGTTCGAAATATACGGATATTCGTAACACGGAAAGCGCAATTGACCAGGCCTTAAGTATGTTGACGCAATTCGAAAATAATAATTTGACCGCCGTTACACTAAGTGCCGAAGAAGTATCCGCAATGTACAGCGCGACCGAAGGTGAAATGGCAATCAAAAATGATACCAGTGCGGCGGCACAAATGCTGACAGAAATTAGTGATTTATTGGCGGGCCGTACAACTGCGTCATCAAACACCACCAGTACGAATAACAGCACAACATCGTTGGGAATTCTGACGGTGGATTTTACATCAGACCTTGATGATATTTGGTCAAACACCGGCAATTCTATATTTAATACCACAACAGACACTGGGGTTGATTTGTCCACCCTGGAAGGTCAGGCGTTATACAACCAAGTGAATACACAGTGTCTGGAATTGGTTGCGGATTCGTGCGAAAATGATGCGGTGTTGACCATGGCGCGCAGCGCGTACAGCATCATGATTACCCAGGATTGTAATACGTACCAGAAACGCGTTGATGCACAAAAAGAATCATTGGAAAATACGGTGCGTACCGCTGAAAAATATCTGCGCGAGGCCAGATTGGAAGAATATCGCGCGCACAATTCAGCCGATGTTAACGAGTGTATCACCGCGGTGCGCAGTGCGATATTAAGTGATGTGGCGTGTGGGCCGAATTTTGAAAAGTGCATGGATTATACCGGTGCGTACATAAATTCAACCACAGGTGATGCAATCTATTCGCCCAGGTTGTTTGAACTGGCGGATGTAATTGTGTTGCCGGGGGTTAATTCTTCGGGCGCAGGCGATATATTGGGCGAAAATCCAGAATTTAATGCATTCTTGGACGAGAAGAGAATGTATGCAGAAAGTGCACTGGATACATGTCGCGATATGGCGGATATTGTATGGCAAGAATTTAAACGCCAGGCGATTATCGAAATTGCCCAGGCCCAAGATGAAAAAATCGAAGAAGTTAAAATGTCGTGCGTCAGTACAATGGCAGAATGTTATGATACACAAACAGGCGCGTTACAGGATTTTGATAATACAACATCGCAGTATACGGGGGCAATCAGCGCATATGCCGCGCGCGAGATGTGCGCCGACCAGGTTATTGCATGTGCATCGTTGTATGGAAATACATCGGGGTGTGAATTTGATGGAAATGGGCGGTTGACCGCGGGAAATAATGATGGATCGACATTTATGGGTGCCGCCGCCAGCGAGAGATGTGGCCTGACCGCGTTGTTGAAGTTTGTTGATACTGTTGATACCGTACGCGTCAGCGAAGGGTGTGAAACAGCGTTGGAAAATTATCTGACGGATATATGTACACCAGAAACCGGCAGTCGTGGATATCCGTGGAATTGTGTCAATTTGTTAAGGGGACAAAACGGCGACAGGGGTAATGATACCCTGTGGGGTGTGGCGACCAATTTTGCCCAGCAAAATTGCAGTCTGGGGTCCAATACCACTGGGTTGCCGACGGCGATTCAAACAACGATTGAAAATGTAATAGACGATATGTCCGAAGAAATAGAGTTCCAATTGGCCCAAGTATGTGAAACGGATCTGGGTGGATTGTGGTTAGCCCCGGGTACGGTGACATATAAAGAAACAGATGTTAAAAATTTAACCTCATTTTATTCAACGGTCTATGGTGGCAATACTGGTACTGCCCAGGATGATGCGGCATGGGGACGCTGTGTTGAAAATACAACAAAGGTTCAATGTCTGGCATACAATGTGGCCGGTGAAGATCCCGTGGCAACATATGACCAGACGCGTGATGAATGTGTGTTTAGCGAAGATTGGTACCAGGGACAATGTGAAAATGTGCTGGGCGGGTATTATGAATTCAGTGAATGTTATGTTCCAGAAAGCGTACAATAAAGACAGATATGCATATGATGAAAAAAATAAAAATTTTATTTGGTATATCGTTAATATGCGGGTGTATAACCGCCGCATATGGTGAGGTTAACGAAGATTCTATGAACAAATTGAGGGCATGGGGTGGTGCCGAGATTCGCTATTGTTTTGGGTCCAGTATGGGTAATGCATCGATTGGTGTGTATAAAGACACTTGCAAGGGTGGGTATAATATAAACGACGTGTCACCATCGCAATGTTTTTTTGCTATGTCTCGACATGGTATGCATAATAAAGATAACAAGATGAGAGGTGGGTATGTAATTATGATGGTTGCGCGCGACATACGTGAAAATGGTGCGCGTTTTTGTGCAACAACCGTGTGGGGGGAATACCCGCGAAAAAACGGGGGTATGTTGCCAACAGAGATAAGATACTCCGATACTGGCCAGGGGGCTTATTGCATATGGTTATGCAAACCCGGGTATATGGGGGATGGTTGTACCCAACAGGTAACAAGCGATTCATGCGATACGACAACAATACATCGTTCTGATTTTGATGGGTATACATATTCAAATAATTCTAACTTAGATACCGAGATACAAAAATTCCATTGGAATGCGTATGATAATTGTGGTACTAAAGAGGGTAAAGAACATGATATGATTTTGGCAATTTCGGATTGGTTGCCCAGTGGCCATGGGGTCAAGGCGCGGCCCTTTATTCTATATGCGCGTCGTGAGGCACATAATAAAGCATATGGCGCAATAGAGGTTTTACCCGCGGGGTCAGAGACGATATTATGCAAGACAGGATATGAACCGAATGCAGATGAAAGTGACTGTATAGAAAGAAATACCGCGGCGTGTGCATTGGAACATGTCTGTTCAGGGTGGTCAGATGACGAATTCGATGCAGCAACCATGACTTTGCATTATAACGAAGACCAAAACTGTTATGAATATAGATGTCTGGACGGGAATGAGGCGTTTGTGACAGATCTACAACGGACGTGTTCGACATGTGTACTAAATGCCAGATGGGGGGTGTCGCCCGTTTATGGCACGTGTGTCGAGTGTGAACGTGGGCAAATATTTGATGAAAATGCGGTGGCAACTGGATACTGCAAGCCTGTGGCGGCGACATATACCAAGCAAGAATTACAATATGGAATAGGAAAAAACAAAGATTCAAGGTTGGAAGATCAGTGCTGGGTTAAGCCGGAACGGCAAGCTTATGCTGCCTGTGTTACTGGTGAAACAAGTCAGACGACAACAGATGATGGATCGCGCCCGTCGTTTGTACAGAGTACCATAACACTGACAGGAACAGTAACAAATACAAACAGTGTGAATAACAACACAAATTCGGGTGGTGGTACCAGCACTAGTAGTACAGTAATTCCTGGTGGTGGGATGAATGTGATGGGGTATACCCCGGTCCAGTTAGAAGGGGGTGTGACATCCCCATCTGGGGGACCGGTCAGGTTGAATTAAAAAAAACCGCGAATGTCGCGGTTTTTTTATTTATCAGGCTTCTATGCCGTTTAATGATTTAACCATTTTCATAACCATCTGGCGTTGATCATCAGGCAATTTCCAATACAATTTTATCAATTCCAGCGATTCATTTTTCGCCAACGGGTCATCAGGTTGTGGTTCTGATACCCGCATTATACGCCCCCGGCGCGTGGGTTCGGGCAGATTGCCTGGCAGACCCTGGAAAAAGAAAGATACAGGTGTGTCTAGCGCCATGCTGAGTTCAAACAGACGTGATGCAGATATGCGATTGCCTGCACTCTCGTATTTCTGTATTTGTTGAAATGTAACGCCACAAATTTTAGCCAAATCTTTCTGGGACAGGCCCATCATCATGCGGCGCAGTTGTACGCGCTGGCCAATGTGTTCATCGACAGCCGTGGGGGCAAATGGTTTTCCACTCATGTTATTTCTCGCTTTCTTTTTTAAGAAATACTTCCTAAATACAATCTTGTTATACAATTTTTCTTTTTGTTTTGCAATCAAAAAACGGATATGATAGATTTATCCCGAATATATGTGTTAAACGGAAAGGATATTTTGTTATGATTAAACCAATTGTTTTGTGTATTATGGATGGTGTTGGCATCAGTGATGTGCCCCAGCATAATGCGGTGGCGATGGCCAAAATGCCGTTCTTTGACAGTTTGTTAAATAAATACCCGCATTCAAAACTGGATGCCAGTGGCCCGGCCGTTGGATTGCCAGATGGCACCATGGGAAATTCAGAGGTTGGACACATTACCATTGGGTCTGGTCGGGTGGTAAACCAATTCTTGCGCCGTTTCCAGTTAGAAGATTGGAATAAAAATGCCCAGTTGCATAATTTTATCGAAACCGTTCGTGCACGTGGGGGAATCGTTCACTTGGCCGGGTTAATGTCTGATGGGCGGGTGCATTCAGATATTCGTGATATGATGGTTATCGCGCGCCATGTTTTGGATGCCGGGTTGCGCGTGTGTGTGCACTTTATTGCCGATGGTCGTGATACGCCGCCGCAATCAGCGCCAGAGTATATTGGTATAATCAAGACGGCATTGGCGCCCTATTTTGCCGATGGTCGTGCGTTTTGGGGTACTATTTCTGGGCGGTATTACGCGATGGACAGAAATAAAAATATGGATCGTACTGAATTGGCATTTAATGCAATTGCGCGTGGCGTGTCAGAATATAATGCCCCCAGCATAGATGTGGCATTGTCTGATGCATATGCGCGCGCAGAAACAGATGAATTTATTCGCCCGACTGTGATTGATGGCGATGTACCAATAACGGACAAGGACGGGTTCTTGTTCGGTAATTATCGCAGCGATCGTGCGCGTCAAATTGTTCGGGCAATTCTGTCAACGGGTGCGGTGATGTTGTGCTTTTCGCAATATGGCGAAGGGTTGAACGAGTTATGCCCCGCCCTGTTGCCAGATGTGTCGGTGGAAAATACTCTGGGGGATGTGTTGGCCGCAAATGGCAAGTCACAACTGCGAATCGCAGAAACAGAAAAATATAACCATGTGACATATTTCTTTGATGCGGAACGCAATGTGGATTTCCCGGGTGGTGAAAAAATTCTGGTCCCGTCACCAGATGTCGCGACATTCGATATGAAACCAGAAATGTCGGCCCGTGAAATTACAGATGCGTTGTTGCCAAAATTGGCGCAATTTGATGTCGTTATTTTGAACTACGCCAATGGTGACATGGTGGGACATACCGGGAACGAGACCGCGGCCGTGCATGCAATGGAATTCTTGGATGCGCAATTGGCGCGATTGGTGCCGGCGGTGTTGGCGTTGAATGGTGTGGTTTTAATTACTGCTGATCATGGAAATGCAGAAAAAATGTGGGATGCGGAACATAATTTGCCGTGGACGGCACATACAACGAATCCGGTAAACTTTATTGTTGTATCAAATGATTCGTATGCGGTGCGTGATGGCGGTCTGGCCGATATTGCGCCAACAATATTAAAACTGATGAATCTGGCCCAGCCATCAGATATGACCGGGCACAGTTTGATATAAAAAATCCGCCATTGGCGGATTTATTTATCGTTTTTCTGGCGCCGGGCGCGAAAAAAATCGCGTAACAGTGCGGCTGATTGATCGGCGAATTCAGGCATCTGGATTATGGTCGGACGCCACAGGTGACGGTCAGTTTCGTATATACGGGCATTATGCAGGATTCCACCACCCTTGGCGTCAACGGCGGCAAAGTATATATTACGAATTCGGGCCAGCGATATCGCCGTTGCACACATTGCACACGGTTCCAGCGTGACATAAATGTCACAGTTATCCAGAAACTTTTGCCCCAATCTTTTGCATGCACGATTTATCGCAACGATTTCAGCGTGCAGTGTTGGATTCTGGCGCAGTTGTACCATGTTTTCGCCGCGGGCAATAATCTGGTTATCACGAACAATAACCGCACCAATTGGAACATCATCGTGCGATTGGGCACGAATGGCTGAATTTAACGCTTGCGTCATGAATTGCATGTTATACACTGTATACCATGAATTCAAAATTGCAAATTATTTCCGGACGTTTTCGTGGGCGCAAATTATATTTGCCGCCAAACGCCCGGCCAACCCAAAATCGCGCGCGTGCGGCGTTGTTTAATATGCTGGCATCTGGGATTATTGATGTGGGCGCAGATATAATGGTGTGGGATGCCTGTGCCGGCAGTGGGGCGTTCGGTATTGAATGTCTGTCGCGATATCCGAATGCGCGGGCTGTATTTACTGATACGGATACAGAATCAATCAAAACGATGAAACGCAATTTGGGCCTGTTGAACATAGGGGTGGTGGCGCGGGTTGAAAATGTTGACGCAATTGCCGCCGTGCCACAGTTCGGGCCAGATGCAGATTTAATATTTGTCGATGCCCCATATGATATGGCCAATATTGGCGCGGTGTTTGTTGATAAACTGACCCGTGTGGTGCGGGATGGCGCGATACTGGTTTGGGAACAAGAAGTGGGGCACCCTGCCCCTGTGACGGATGGATGGCGTATACTGCGGGACAAGGTGTATGGTCGCGCGCGTTTTTTAATCGCGGTGCGTGAAAAGAAATAAAAACCTTGATTTTTCAATAATTTTGATAAATAATATGCGCCGCATGACACCCTTGGAGGTCATGCACCATAACAACACTATGAATCGTAAGGATTGAAAAATGGCAATTAAATTAAAAGCACAAATTCGCGGACGTGTCGGCAAGGGGGCCGCGCGTGGCGTTCGTAAAAATAAAAATGTCCCCGCTGTTATTTACGGTGAAAAACAGGCACCTGTGGCGATTGAACTGAATGGTCGCGATTTTGATGCATTGTTGAAAACACCCAGTTTGCGGACAAAATTAATCGAAATCGATACGGATAATGGTCACGAAGACGCAATGTTGATGGATATTCAATATCATCCGGTGTCTGATGCGGTTATCCATGCGGACTTTAAACGCATTGATGTTAAAAAACCGGTCGAAGTTAGCGTTCCAGTCGAAGTTATTAATGTCGATGTGTCCAAGGGTATTAAATTGGGCGGTGTGCTGAACTTTGCGGTGCGTAAAGTCGCGGTGCGCGGTCTGGTTCACGATATCCCAGAAAAAATTACAATTGACTTAGCAAACTTGACCATTGGTGATTCTGTGCACGGTTCTGACCTGGTATTACCAAAGGGTATTGAATTGGGGCTGCACCAGGCGGAATTGGCGTTCGCGACAATTGGCGGTAAAATGCCAGATGATGCCGATGCAGGCAAGCCGGCGGCCGCAGCAACTGCGCCAGCGGCAGATGCGAAAAAATAATCTGGTTACAATTGGATTTTCCCGCCCCATTATGGGGCGGTTTTTTGTATTATTTTTTTCCTGTGGTCTTGAAATGAATTTTGATGTTCACTATATGGTATTCAAGCAAAAATATGCAGTTCTAGCAAGGAGTGAAAAAAATGGCAAAAGTGTTAGGTATTGATTTAGGTACAACTAATTCCGCCATGGCGTTCATGGATGGAACAGAACCGAAAATCATCGAAAATTCAGAGGGACAGCGTACAACACCATCTGTGGTTGCGCTGACATCGGGGGGTGAACAATTGGTCGGCATTACGGCCAAAAACCAGGCGGTTACAAACCCAGAAAACACAATCTATGAAATCAAACGCTTGATGGGGTTGCGTTATGACAGCCCGGCGGTCAAAGAAATTGCCGCGCGCGTTCCGTATAAAATTGTTGCCGGTGATAATGGCGATGCATGGGTTGAAATGGATGGCAAGAAATATGCCCCGTCACAGATATCTGCGATGATTTTGGCAAAATTAAAGAAAGATGCCGAAGCATACTTGGGCGAAACAGTAACAGATGCCGTTATTACTGTGCCGGCATACTTTAATGATTCACAACGCCAGGCCACAAAAGACGCCGGCCGTATTGCGGGTTTAAATGTATTGCGTATTGTTAATGAACCAACGGCTGCCGCATTGGCATATGGTTTGGACAAGGATAAAAATGGCACGATTGCGGTGTACGACCTGGGTGGTGGTACATTTGATATTTCCATACTGGAAATTATCGATGGCGTGTTCGAAGTAAAATCGACAAACGGTGATACCGCGTTGGGTGGATCTGACTTTGATGCGCGTATTTTGAAATACTTGATTGATGAATTCAAGGCCCAGACGGGTATCGATCTGTCAAATGACAAGTTGGCGTTACAGCGTTTGAAAGAAGCCGCAGAAAAGGCAAAAATCGAATTGTCGTCAAAGACGACAACTGATATTAACCTGCCGTTCTTGACGGCGGATGCCACAGGACCAAAGCACTTTAATACAACATTGACGCGGGCCAAGTTGGAATCGCTGGTTGATGACCTGATTCAAAAGACAATTGAACCGTGTCGCAAGGCATTAAAAGATGCGGGTCTGGACAAAGGTCAGATTAATGAAGTTATCTTGGTCGGTGGCCAAACGCGTATGCCAAAAGTTCAAGAAACAGTCAAAGAATTCTTTGGGCGCGAACCGCACAAGGGCGTTAACCCAGACGAAGTTGTTGCGTTGGGTGCGGCAATCCAGGGCGGTGTGTTAAAGGGCGATGTCAAAGATGTATTGCTGTTGGATGTTACGCCATTGTCGTTGGGTATCGAAACATTGGGTGGGGTGTTTACGCGTCTGATTGATCGTAATACAACAATCCCGACAAAAAAGTCCCAGGTGTTCAGTACTGCTGAAGATAATCAGTCGGCCGTGACAATTCGGGTGTTCCAGGGTGAACGCGATATGGCGGCAGATAACAAACTGTTGGGGCAATTTAATTTGGAAGGTATCGCACCTGCCCCGCGCGGCATGCCACAAATCGAAGTGTCTTTTGATATTGACGCCAATGGTATTGTGCATGTGTCGGCCAAGGACAAAGGCACCGGTAAAGAACAGGCGATTTCAATTAAATCGGATGGTGGTCTGTCCGAAGATGAAATCAAGCGTATGGTTGACGAAGCCGCCGCAAATGCCGATGCAGACAAGAAAAAACGCGAACTGGCCGAGGCAAAAAATGCCGCAGAAACTGCCATATTCAGCATCGAAAAGTCGTTGAAAGAACACGGTGATAAAATCAGTGCTGATGAAAAGACCGCTATTGAAGATGCCAAGAAAGAATTGGCGGACGAACTGGCAAAATCTGATGCCACCGCAGATAGTTTAAAGGCAAAGACAGACGCATTGGCAGAAAAAGCCATGAAACTGGGCGAAGCGGTGTACAAGGCGGCCCAAGAATCGTCTGCGGCGGGGGAAAACGCGGAAAGCAAGTCAAATGACGATGGTACGCGTGACGCAGATTTTTCTGAAAAGAAATAATCGGCCGTGATACAAAAAATGCCCCATCTGGGGCATTTTTTATTGTGTTATTGGCGGCGTTCGCCCTGGTGCCGGGCCGCGGACAGTGCCGTCCGCAACGACTGTTCAGCAATTTGACGCAATTTTTGTACGAATGTACGCATGTTCATGGCATCGGCCACACTGTCAGCGAATATTTGCGATATGTATTCAATTTGGGTCGGTGCGATGACAAAAACTTCACTGGTTATATTTGATGGATTCAGTCGATACACTGGTTCGCGCATGATATTTTTCCCCCCCGGGTTGTAAAATTTATTTATGATGAATACTTGTTTGTTCCTTTGTTTGCATTATATCATAAAGTATCTTGACCGCAAGGCGCAAAATTGCTATACCAACAGGGAAAAAGACAAGGAAAATAGTATGTTACAGAATATTATCGGTAAAATCTTGGGTTCTGCGAATGACAGAATTGTTAAATCGTATGATAAAACCGTTTCTTTAATCAATGATTTGGAACCAAAATATCATGAAATGTCTGATGAACAGCTGCGTGAACAGACGAATGTATTGCGTGGCCGTTTGGCGGCGGGCGAAAAGGAAAAGAATATATTGCCAGATGCGTTCGCCCTGGTACGCGAGGCGTCTGTGCGTTCTATTGGGTTGCGGCACTTTAATGTCCAGTTGATTGGGGGTATGGTATTGACCAATGGGCAAATTGCCGAAATGAAGACAGGTGAAGGTAAAACATTGGTCGCAACATTGGCCCTGTATTTAAAGGCATTGCATGGTCGCGGTGCACATTTGATTACGGTGAATGACTATCTGGCATCGCGTGACGCGGAATGGATGGGCCAGGTTTATCGTTTCTTGGGGTTGACTGTTGGTATTATCCAGCATGATATGACAGATGATGAACGCCGGGCGGCGTATGCGTGTGATATTACATATGTAACGAATTCTGAATTAGGATTTGATTATCTGCGCGATAATATGAAATTCTCCAAGGCTCAACAGGTGTTGCGCCCGCTGTTCTATGCCATCGTTGACGAAGTGGACAGCATTTTAATTGACGAAGCGCGTACCCCGCTGATTATATCTGGGCCGGCCGAAGATACCAGTGAACTGTATGAACGGGTTGATGCGGTTGTTGCACAGCTGGGGGTGGACGATTATAAAAAAGATGAAAAAGATCGGCATGTAACACTGACGGATGTGGGGGTCGATAATGCCACGCGTATGCTGAAAGACGCCGGGTTGTTAATTGGCGATAATTTGTATGCGTCTGAAAACGCCGCGCTGGTTATGCATATCCAGCAATCGTTATTGGCGCACCATCTGTACCATAAAAATGTGAACTATGTTGTGCGTAATGGCGAAATTCTGATAGTTGATGAATTTACCGGTCGTGTGATGACGGGGCGCCGCTTTGGCAAAGGACTGCACCAGGCGATCGAGGCCAAAGAACATGTAAAAGTACAACCAGAAAATCAAACAGTGTCCAGTATTTCGTATCAGAACTTGTTCCGGTTGTATCCGACATTGGCTGGGATGACTGGCACCGCCATGACCGAAGCGGCCGAATTCGAAGAAATTTATAAACTGCGCGTGGTGTCAATTCCGACAAATCGCCCGGTGGCGCGTATTGATCATCATGACGAAATATATCGTAACAAAGATGAAAAATACGATGCAATTATAAAGCAAATTGCCGAATGTATGGAACGCAAACAGCCAGTCTTGGTTGGTACGGTGTCTATTGAAAAATCCGAAGAATTGGCGGCGATTGTGCGTAAAAAACTGGGGATTAGTCCGGCGGTGTTGAACGCAAAACATCACGAGTCAGAGGCAAAAATTGTTGCCCAGGCCGGTGCACCAGGTGCGGTTACAATTGCAACAAATATGGCGGGACGCGGTACAGATATTAAACTGGGCGGAAATGCGGAAAATCTGATTGCAGAATTGTCCCCAGAAGATCCAGATTTTGATACCAAAAAGCAAGAAATCTATGACCGGATTGAAAAAAATAAAAAGCAGGTCTTGGATGCGGGCGGTTTGTATGTAATTGGTACAGAACGGCATGAATCACGCCGTATTGATAATCAGTTGCGCGGCCGTTCTGGGCGCCAGGGTGACCCCGGGGATTCAAAGTTCTTTTTGGCACTGGACGATGATTTAATGCGTATATTTGGTGCCGCGCGGTTGCAAGGAATGCTGACTACATTGGGACTGAAACCGGGCGAGGCAATTACCCATCCGTGGATAACCAAGGCGTTAGAAAAGGCACAAAAACGCGTTGAATCCAGATATTTCGAATCCCGTAAAGAATTATTGAAATACGATGATGTTATGAACGAACAACGCGGCGTAGTGTACAAGCAGCGCGATGATTTGATGGTGTCAGATGATTTAGCGCCGTTGGCACGCGAAATGATTGGTGATGTTGTTGAAATGATTTGTGAAAACAATATCCCAGAAAAAGCACACCCGGCAGATTGGAACTTGCGCGGGATTCATGATGCGATGTTGCGTGCATTTGCGTTGGATATCACAGATATTGAAAAATGGAAAACAGACGAGACAATATCTGATCGACGGGCGTATGAAATATTGTACAATTTGGCAATGCGCCGGTATCAACACCAGGCCGAAAAATATGGTCCAGAATTGATGCAGATGGCATCGCGTCAAATGATGCTGGGGGCGTTGGATGCGGTATGGAAACGGCATCTGCAACAGATGGATTATTTACAGACGGCAATCGGTTTGCGCGGGTATGCCCAGAAAAATCCACTGTATGAATATAAACGCGAGGCATTGGATTTATTCAAAAATACAATTAACAACTTTAAGATAATGTCTGTATCGTACATCTGTCGGATGGAATTGACACACGAAGATGTCGCAAAGACTGAACGCGAACGGGCGCAGCATGATGCCGCGCTGAACCAGGCGGGCGAAGCGCGCCGTAACGCGCCGTGTCCGTGTGGGTCGGGTTTGAAATACAAACATTGTTGTGGAAAGTTGAAATAAAAAAAATCCGCCAGATGGCGGATTTTTTTATTTGGTTTCCCCCAGGTATATCCCCATGTTGGTGGCAATGTCCAACAGTGGATCATCGGGTGAAACATATGCATCAGATGTTTGCAGGTCTGGTATATTCGGATCGGCGGTAACATATCCGGCACTGAAAAATTCTTCTAGACTGACGGTTTTGCATTCGCAATCATGAACTGCGGTCATGACATAGGTTTCATTGTTCGCAATCGCATTTAATGCACAATCAGCAAATCGTGCCGCCAAGATACGATCCGCGGCCGTTGTGTCACCAACGCGTTGGGTATGTTCTGGATATGCCGTACGGTTCGGAATTCCGGCCGCAGTTAATTTGCGCGATATCATATCGGCTGGTCGGCCTGAATGCCCGCGTAACGATATCCCTTCGGACACCAGGATTATTCCATAATCGCGCGGTGCGTGCAGTATGTGATCTATCAGTTTGTGTACATCGAATTTTATTTCTGGGATTAATATTGCCGATGCGCCAATCGCAATACCCGCATTCAACGCCAGTTGTCCACAATCACGCCCCATTGTTTGTACCACGAACCAGCGGTGATGACTGCGTGCGGTCAACATCAGTTGATCACAAAACGAAGTCAACTGTTGCACCGCCGTGTTAAAACCAATGGTTTTATCTGTTAATGGAATATCCATATCAATAGTCTTTGGGATGCATATTAATTGCAGGCCGGAATATATATCACGATTACACCATGCCAAAGATAAACTGCCGTTGCCACCAATCAATATCAATGCGTCCAGTTTTAATTCATTTAACGATTTACGCAGTTGGCGATTAAAGTGTTGCAACCTGCCCGTTTGGGCGGCGGTTTCAAAATTCAATGCCTGGGGCCGGCCGTTGTGCAGAAAACTGCCCGCCATACGGGCGCATTCAATTGGTAATGTTTCGTTGTTAAATTCGATAACGCGTGGCGGTGTGCTGCACAGGCCGTCTGTGCCGTCCAGTATACCCACAGTGCGCCACCCACGCAATGCGGCACCACGGTAAATTCGCTGGATAACCGTGTTTAATCCAGAACAATCACCACCCGTGGTCATAATGCCTATCTTTTTCATATTGCCCCCTGTCTTGTCCCGCGTATTATATCACAAATAAGTTGACAAAGAAATTATTTTTGCAATAATTTGTCCAAAGAAAAATTATAATCGCCCAGGAGATTTACATATGTCCAAAAATAATAAAAATAACAGCAATATTGGCAAGACTAAACGGTCCACAGATGATTTAATCGACAGCGCAATTGCCCAGCAAAATGACTGGATGGAAAATCGGCGCAATTTTGCGCGGCGTTTCTTGAAAACACTGAATATCTTTGCGCGGCCCAATCCGAAAAAAGATAGTGATGTTGCCGCCGCGGTGGTTGCAAATGTGCAATCGAAAAATCAGCACAGTGGTCTGGGGGCGTATTGGTTCCCGATACTGTGTGCGATATTGGTTGTTATGGTTGCAGTCTGGGTTATGTTTGTTCGGACCAGTTCGGCCCCGGTTGTTGTCGCAGAAAATACAACAGAAACAACAGTCGCCGCGGATGAAAAATCAATCAAGGCAGAAGTTTTTGCACCACTGTTTGATATTGTTCGTATCGAACCAGATGGTAATGTTGTCGTGGCGGGGCGTTGGATGGCAAATAAAAATATATCAATTGTTGTAAACGGTGACATTGTCGCCACCGAGCGTACAGATGCCAACGGTGAATTTGTGTACGCCCCAGCGCGCCAGTTTGAACCAGGAAACTATACCTTTTCGTTGATTGGCGTTGATCCAGAAATGAAATCCGAAGAAAATGTTTTTATCTATATTTCTGATCAGGGGTATAAAAATTCTGTATCATTGTTAATGACCAAAGACGGCAGTACTTTATTACAGGCGCCAACAATGTTGGTTGATGGCGATTTGGTTGTGTCAAAGATAGACTATCTGGATACGGGGCGCATTGTTGTGACCGGTGATGCATTGCCGCGCCTGCGTGTGTCGTTGGCATTGGACGATGAATATCTGGGCTTTGCGCGCGTGTCTGATTATAAGCATTTTGGTCTGGGGGCGGATGTAGGTGAACTGAAACCAGGGCAAGAATATAAATTAACAGTGCGCTTGCATGACGGTGATGGGCGCACAATTGCCGAAATTGCACACAAATTTGAAATGCCCAGAATGACTGGCGATGATGATACATACTATACGGTTCGCCGTGGGGATTGTTTGTGGATTATTGCGCGGAATTTTTTACGGCGTGGAATTTTGTTCAGCATCATTGCCGACAGAAATAATATTGAAAATCCGGATTTGATTTTCCCAAATCAAAATCTGCAAATACCAACGGGGGGAACAGCAAAATGAATGAAAAGCGTCAAAATGAAATGATTTATCGTACTGCATCGATGGAATCACGGCACGAAATGGATTTGGCAGGATTGCTGATGATGGTGTCATCGTTGGAAATGCGGGCAAAGGTTTTGCGTGCAATCTCGGTATTGCGGATTCTGGAAAATGTTCGCAAGAATATTGAACGCGGTGGCGTAAATAAAAAAGTCTTGCGTGCAACGCAAACAAAACTGGAAAAAATTCAGGCGGAATTGATAGATTATCAGCAAAACCAAAGTATCAGATAATAATATCTGTTGCCGCACATGGGGGGATTTATGTCTGGCAGGAATATATTTGGGTATTTTGTTGGAATACTGTTGTTTTTGATAATTATTCCTGGGGTGATGTATGGCGTTGCGGTTAATTTTATTATGCCCATAGATTTGGTGGTGTGTTGTGTGCTGGGGTTGTTGCTGGCTGTATTGGGCATAGTTTTTATGATTTGGTCAAATGTTGATATGGTCAGAATTGGTCGCGGTTGTCCAACAGATGGATTTAATATCGCGTTGGGAGAACGAACCAAGAAACTGATTGTCAGCGGACCATACCGGTATACACGAAATCCGATGTTGTTTGGTACATTTGTTTTCTATCTTGGATTGGCGTTGCTGTTTAATTCATATTCTGCGTTGGTTGTGCCGATTGTATTTATTTCATATATGGTGTGGCATGTAAAAAAATTTGAAGAACCCAGATTGTATAACGACTTCAAAGACGAATATATCAGATATAAAAACACTACCCCATTGTTGTTTCCAAAATTAAAAAAATAAAAAACCGACACAGTGTTGGTTTTTATTGTTGCCATAATCGTTTGTTGGCAAAGGCTTGACCAGAACCGCTTTTTAGGTACATCTCAAAATTTTTTGCCGATGTTTCATCTGAAAAAGCAATGTAAGTTATTAATTTCCATGGTTTGAATTTTGCCGTATGTTTGGAATATCCAGCATTATGGTCCGCCAGCCGCTGTTTCAAATCTGTGGAATAGCCAACATATCTTTGATTTGGAAATTTTTCAGATTGTATAAGATAAACATAAAACATATGAAAATATTATTATATTCAGCCACACTTCGTCAAGACTTCGTGTGGCACGCCTTTGCCTGTGCGGCTCGTCTGGCGTGTGGCGCAGCCACCCGAAGCCTCGCCGAGGCGAAGGGTGGTGCGGGCGAAGGGAATGTATAATTCCCTGCCGAAATCAATCCAATCGCTGGGGCTCTTGGTGATTTCGGCGGGCCCCTTTCACTGCGCGCTGGCGCGCTGCGTTCCGAACCCTGCGCCGCTGGCGCGGCTTTGTCGGGTTCGCTTCCATCGCCGACAATCCAAAAAACAAAACCGACACCAGGTCGGTTTATTTTTTGGTGCGGGCGAAGGGAATCGAACCCTCGTCTTCAGCTTGGGAAGCTGACGTGCTACCATTATACCACGCCCGCGATTGTCTGGTGCATTTTATACCCCGCATGCATAAAAGTCCAGCACAAAAAACATCTGACTTTTTCGGGTTGCTTTTTATATTTTTCAGGCCTAGGATTCATTTTGCCTTAAACTAACTAAGGGAGTTTTAATTATGGCAAACGAAAATTTAAATCCGTTAATCGGTGCCCAGCAACGGGTCAAGGTAGCATGTGAAAAACTGGGGATGCCGGCGGAAGTTTATGAAATTTTAAAAAATCCACAGCGTATGATAGAAGTATCGATTCCGGTGAAAATGGATGATGGATCAATTCGTGTATTTACCGGTTTTCGTGCCCAGCATAATACTGCGGTGGGGCCGTCCAAGGGTGGCGTGCGCTTTCATCAAAATGTAACGCGTGATGAAGTGGCGGCGTTGTCTATTTGGATGACTTTCAAGTGTTCGGTAACAGGCATTCCGTATGGTGGCGGCAAAGGCGGCATCATCGTCAATCCAAAAGAATTGTCGGCGGGTGAACTGGAACGGTTATGTCGCGGATATGTGGATGCGATTTATCCAATCTTGGGTGAACGGCGCGATGTGCCAGCCCCAGATGTTAATACCAATGGCCAGATTATGGCATGGATGATTGATGAATATATCAAACTGTCTGGGGAATCTGCGTTTGGTACATTTACTGGAAAACCTGTGGAACTGGCGGGATCGCTGGGGCGTAATGCGGCGACCGGCCTGGGTATTTCAATTATTATGGCAGAGGCATTAAAAAAGCAAGGCAAAGAAATGCGCGGCGCGCGTGTCGCAATCCAGGGATTCGGCAATGTAGGCAGCTTTACCGCAAAATGCAGCAGTGATATGGGCGCAAAAGTTGTCGCAATCGCAGAATGGAATACAACATTGTTTAATGAAAACGGTCTGGATATTAACGCATTGATGAAATTCAAGGCGGAAAATAACGGCAGTATAAAAGGATTCCCAGGGGCGTCTGAAATCAGTGCCGAAGAATTCTGGGGATTGGATGTTGATGTATTATCCCCATGCGCGATGGAAAACACCATCAACAAAGAAACTGCGCCGTTAATCAAAACAAAACTGGTGGTCGAAGGTGCAAATGGACCAACCACACTGGATGGTGAAGAAATCTTGTTGAAAAACGGTGTGACGGTTGTGCCAGACATTCTGGCAAATGCCGGCGGTGTGACGGTTTCATACTTTGAATGGGTCCAGAATCGCTATGGCTATTACTGGGGCGAAGATGAAGTCGAACAGAAAGAAAAAGTCGCAATGAAAAATGCGTTTGATGCGATTTATAAAATCAAAGAAGAATACAATGTATCAATGCGTGAAGCCGCATATATGCACTCAATCAAACGGGTTGCGGCGGCAATGAAATTGCGTGGATGGTACTAAGTTTGGTTCCGCGTAAATAAAAAAATCCCCGAACACGGGGATTTTTTATTTTTGCGAATTTTGCAATTATTTTGAACACAGTTCAACTGCATAAAATTCGTTGTTTGCAATATCTTCGGCAGTGCCACAGAACAGACGGAAATTGCATGTGTTTTCAGGTGTGCCCATTTGTTCCATTGTGTTTTGTGGAATGATGTTCAGCATGCATTGACCATCCGTAATGCTTTCTGTCGGAATTACAGCAGAAAAGAATGCCACTGTTTTCTTCTTGGCGGCAATTTCTTTGACGGTATCGCTGGCAACAATTGGAATCACATAGTCACCATTTGGGCCAATCGCGACAATGGTTGTGCCAACGCCCTGTTGTGCACTGGCCTGGATTTCTGATTCGATTTTTGCAAAATCTTCGGGTGTTGGGGCGGCGTTTTCACTGTTGCATGCGGCCAATGTGGCGGCAACCAGGGCAAATATAGACAATTTTTTCATGGGTTCTCCTTTTGTTTTCTTGTGTGTTTGCGGGTTCATTATAGCAGTAAATAAATAAAAATAAATCATAAAATGTTTGACTTTTTTACTTTTTTAGTACATACTGGGCCTGCAAATCCCAAAGATTGCCATCACAGATTATCCAGATGCGGGTTCGCATTGGTACACCATCCGATAAGTTTTTATCCTTGGTGCGGGTTTTCTTTGTGGATGAATAGTTAAATAAAGTTAAGGAGCAAAATTATGGCAACTGTTATCAGATTGGCGCGTTTCGGTGCAAAAAAGCGTCCGTATTATCATATTGTCGTTACAGATTCACGCAATGCGCGTAATTCTGGAAATGTATTAGAGGTTGTTGGAAAATACGACCCGATGTTGGCACGCGATAATGAAAAGCGTGTTGTGCTGAAAATTGATGAAATCAAGGCCTGGTTAGGCAAAGGTGCAAAACCGTCCGACCGTGTTTACCGTTTCTTGGCGAATGCCGGATTGGTTTCTGCACGCGTTGTTCCAAACCAGACAAAAAAGAATCAGCAGTCTGAAAAGACATTGATGAAAATCAAAGACAAACAAGAAAAACTGGCGAAAATAGCCGAAGAAAAAGCCGCCGCAGAAGCCGCAGCCAAGGCCGCAGCAGAAGCGCCAGCCGAAGAAGCCCCGGCCACAGATGCCCCAGCGGCAGAAGAATCTGCGCCGGTTGCCGAATAATTTTGCATACAGAAATGGTCCGAATGAACCGTTCGGACCATGTTAACTATGTCAGATAAACAGCAAATCTTGGTTGGAAAAATTGTCGCGCCCCAGGGAATCCGGGGCGAAGTCCGTGTGCAAACATATACCGCCGTGCCGACTGACTTGCGTGATTTGTCTGTGTTTTGTTCGCGTTTTGGGGCTGGGGCGTTTCATTTTGTGCGTGCAATCCCGGCATCCAGTGTTATTGTGGCGCGGATTGATGGTATAGATAATCGTAATGACGCGGAATTATTGCGCGGCACAGAATTGTTTATCAATCGCGATGACCTGCCGATGCCGGATGATGGTGAATATTATTATGCAGACCTGGTTGGAATGCGTGTCATGTGTGATGGCGTGGATATTGGCGTTGTTGATAATATTCAAAATTATGGCGGTGGCGATATATTGGAACTGGACAGTGGCGAAATGGTCTCGTTTCACGGTGCAGATGTGGATATGGATAAACGCATCATTTATGTACGGGGGTAAAGGAACATGAAAAAACCAAAAATAACACCCAGAACTTTTGTCAAAGATACCTGGATTTGTATTCCAAAACGCGCAACAGTACACCCAAATGGTGAACGGTTTGCCAGCTGTGTATATGTTTGTGAACAGTTTATGGATTATGCTGTGGATAAATGGGGACGCCGGATAATTCCGCTGGGGGCGACATGCCCATATTGTGATAACAAGGCATGTACGGGGGAACGCGTTTCGTGTAACGGCGAAATCTTTGACATAATATACGGGTACAATCCAATTTCCAAGGTGTTTTATAACAAGAATGATGGCAACAGCAGATAGACAACAGTGATATGCATTTTAACATACTGACCATTTTTCCAGAAATGTTTCCTGGCACATTGGGTGGCGGGGTTGTTGGACGCGCCTTGTCCAACGGCGTATGGTCGTATGACGCGATAAATATTCGTGACTTTGCACATGACAATTACGGCAGTGTTGATGACGAACAGTTTGGCGGCGGTGCCGGGCAAGTTATGCGTGCAGACATTCTGGGGGATGCGATTGATTCAATAAAAACGCGTGGTAAAATTATATACTTTTCACCGCGCGGCGCGCGTCTGACGCAAAAGATGGTGCGTGAATTTGCCGCAGATGCAGACGCGAACTATACCCTGCTGTGTGGCCGGTACGAAGGAATTGATCAACGCGTTATAGATGAATATGGTATAATGGAGTTGTCCATCGGTGATTATATACTGTCAGGTGGTGAAATTGCCGCCCAAGTTTTTGTTGACAGTGTGGTTCGCGTGATGGATAATGTGGTCGGCGGTGGCGCAGATGCCACACGCAACGAGAGTTTTGAAATCGGGGGGCTGGAATGGCCGTTATATACCCGCCCGTCAGCATGGCGTGGACGAAATGTCCCAGAAGTCCTGCTGTCCGGTCACCACGGCAATATAGAACGGTGGCGGAAACAACAATCGGACGATTTAACAAAACAACGGCGTCCGGACTTAATAAAGGAAAAGTAAAAATGAGCATTATTAAAAAAATCGAAGCGGCCCAGGTCGCAAAATTGGCAGCAGACAAAAAAATCCCGGCGTTCAAGGCGGGTGATACTGTCAAGGTGCATGTAAAAATCAAAGATGGCGACAAATTCCGTATCCAAGTATTCGAAGGTGTCGTTATCGCACGTGACGGTGGCACAGGTAACAACGCATCATTTACAGTTCGCCGTGAATCTTATGGTGTTGGTGTTGAACGCAAATTCCCGTTGTACAGCCCGGCAATTGAAAAAATTGAAAAGGTTCGTACAGGTCGTGTTCGCCGCGCAAAGTTATTCTTTTTGCGTGGACTGTCTGGTAAAAAGGCGCGTATTGTCGAAGATTTGTCGGCCGCGGCCGCAGACAAGGCAGCCAAGGGCACAGACAAAGAATAATATTTGTTTGTATATGCGTGTAATAAACCCCGGCGTTTTGTCGGGGTTTGTTTTTTTAATGGTTTGACTTTGTTGTGTATGCGCGGTATCATGTCCGTTATGAAAAAGTATCTGGGGATTTTTGTTGGATTTTTGTCTGTACTGGCGCCAGTGATGGTGGCGCACGCGTATGTTAATCGCGAAAGTGCGGCGTTGCGTGTCATGAACAAGGCCGCGGGCAAGGTTTATTCCGTTGTTGCGCCCGTGGGACAAACAGTACAATTTGAAAAGTTGGGCATAACAGTTCGGTCGTGTATGCAGTCTGATCCGTTTGATGCAGAAAACTTTTTCGCGTTTGTCGAAATATCCAAGACAGACGAAGGAAAAATTTTTAGCAATTGGATGAATGCAAATGAACCAGGCGATAACCCTGTACAAAATGCCGACTATGATGTATGGCTGGTAAAGTGCGAGTAAAAAATGAAGTTTGTAAAAAAATATCTGAAAATATTTATTGGTGTTGCGGTTTTAATACTGGCGATTGTGGTGTTTTTCTTTGCCATGCGTACCAGTAATTTGGAAAACGCCAGTTTGCGCAAATGGCGTGCGGCGGATTTAAATCGCCGTATGGCGGCTGCCCAGATTTTGTCTGCATCAGATGCCAATCTGGATTTGTTGGTCAAGTGTGTGGATAAAATTGCCACCCTGCCCGAGTCTGGGGATATGATGGTGCGCGATGCGGTTACATTGTGTAATATGGGCATCATAATGAATGAAAATAATTAATCGTCTTTGTTCGGTGACGCGGTTTGTTTTGATTATGCTGGCAACTGCCGGGTGCGGTTCGGTTGGTGGGCGCGCATGCGTGGATATTGGATGTGAATATCTGGGGGCGACATATACAGCAGATCCATTGGGCGAAGCAATGCCGCCAGATGTCGACCCATTAATTCGCACGGACGCGTTCGATTGTACGACATTTGTTGAAACGGCCTTGGCCGGTGAAAATTTAAAAAAACTGAATAAAATCCGATATAAAAACGGCGATATTGATTTTCTAAATCGTAATCATTTTATCGAGACGGACTGGTTGATAAACAATGCTGGATTGGTTGAAAATGTCAGTTCTGAATATGGTCCAACCGCGCGGCGCGATGTTGTTATCGATAAACAAAATTGGATGCGGGTTGTGCATGGTATTAATACTGATTTTGCGCCATTGGCGGTTGTGTTGGAATATATTCCGTATGAATGTGTAAAAAATATTCGTGTGGCAAAACCAATGATAGTATTATTTATTAGTGGAAAATCTGAAAAAAATGATAAAATAGGCACGGATATAGCGGTGCGGCACATGGGGTTTTTGCTGCCAAATGGAATGCTGCGACATGCGTCATCACAGGCCGGATGTGTTGTGGATGTTGATTTCGATGAATATGTCCAGATGCGCCGTGCAGATAAAAATAATATCGGGATAATGCTGGTAGAAATAAAATGAGTGACGAAAAAATTATTCATATGGATATGGGACAAATGTCATCGGGCATAGCACATGACGGTGGCACGGCACCGATATTGTGCCTGGGGATAGAATCGTCATGCGATGAAACATCGGCGGCGATTGTGGATTCTGACAGAAATATTTTATCGCATATTATTTATTCGCAAATCCCAGAACATCAAAAATATGGTGGTGTTGTTCCAGAATTGGCGGCGCGTGCACATATTTTGGTTATTGATGATGTTATTCGCCGTACGCTGGACGCGGCCGGCAAAACAATGGCAGATATTGATGTTGTCGCGGCCACAGCAGGCCCGGGATTGATAGGCGGTGTTCTGGTCGGATGGATGGCGGCGGTTGGTATCGCGCAATCAACGGGCAAGCCATTGGTTGCGGTTAATCATCTAGAAGGACACGCGCTGGTTCCGCGGTTGCATGCGGCCACGGCAGATGGTGCCGATGGTGCCACCAGCGTTGAATTCCCATACTTGTTGATGTTGGCATCGGGGGGGCATTGCCAGATACTGTTGGTGCGTGGCGTTGGACAATATGAAATGATTGGCCAGACATTGGACGACAGCGCGGGCGAAGCGTTTGATAAAGTGGCCAAGATGCTGAATCTGGGTTATCCAGGTGGGCCAGTTGTTGATCGCCGGGCGGCATTGGGGAATGCGCACGCGTTTCGTTTCCCACGACCACTGTGTGACAAGCCAGGATGCGATTTTTCATTCAGCGGTATTAAAACAGCGGCACGGACATTTTTGGATCGTAATCCAACGCCGTGGTCTGATGAATTTATAAATGATTTTTGCGCATCGTTCCAGGCGGCTGTGGTTGATTGTATAACAAACAGACTGGAACACGCGATGGATGATGCGCGTGTGGTTGCGGCGATGCCAAAAACTTTGGTGGTTGCTGGCGGCGTTGCCAAGAACAGTGCAATCCGCAGTGCGATGGAAAAATTGGCCACGAAACACGGCATGGTGTTTGCGGCCCCGCCAATGAATTTATGTACAGATAACGGTGCCATGATTGCATGGGCGGGACTGGAAAATTATCGCGCCGGGCGTATGGTTACTGAACCAATTGCGCCCCGCCCCCGTTGGCCGTTGACAGATATGTAGCTAATACAAAAATTGATATTTGTTGGTCGATGTGGTACAATCTGGGTAAAATGAAAAAAAATGCGGCAATATATGAACAGGCAACAAAAAGCTTGCTGAAAAATCTGGATGAAATGCATCTGGACCAGCGGCAACGGTTGCGTGCAAAAAATCTAACACTGTTGTTTCGTGATGGATTTAAATTAGATTATGTAAAACACGCGACCTTTTATTTGAACATAGGGTATGATTATAAAAAGTTTCCGTATGATTCGTATGGTTTTTGTCGCGCGTCCAGTTTTGCATTTGTAGCATTAATGGACAACCCGGATTGGCAATTGATGTATATTGACGACACTTGGACATATGGCCCACATTACTTTGTAACACATATGCCAACAAAAAAAACATTTGATTTGACTTTTGATCAATATTTATACGATGGACACAGCGTGCCATATTACATGGGACGGCCCGTAAAAATAGACCCAGATGGTAAAAATGTTGTCGTAAGATTCTTGAATTCTTTGGGGGTAGATTTTACTGTTGCGGCTAAAAATATTGACAGGGGGATGCTATGATTGAAAAACCACAGCCCTTTGTTCAGCCAGATACGATATTCAGCGTGTCCGATGCATCGGCATTGTTAAAGGGTGTTGTTGAAACGGCGTTTCCGCGTTTGCGTGTGCGGGGCGAACTGTCCCAGATTACGCGCGCGACATCGGGACATATGTACATGACGATAAAGGATTCTGGGGCGGCAATATCGGTGATTATATGGCGTGGCACGCCCGTGTCATTTAAACTGGCAGACGGGATGGAGGTTATAATTACCGGTCGATTTACAACATATCCCGCACGCAGTAATTATCAAATTATCGCCAGCGAAATAGAAATGGCCGGCGTTGGGGCGATTCTAAAAATGTTGGAAGAACGCAAACGCAAACTGGCCGCCGAAGGGTTGTTTGATGCCGCACGGAAAAAGCCGTTGCCCCGGTTTCCGGGGCGCATTGGTATCGTGACCAGTCCGACTGGTGCGGCATTCCAAGATATTCAAAATCGTTTGCGCGAACGATTCCCGGTGGAAATCGTACTGTATCCTGCAACTGTCCAGGGTGTAACCGCTGCGGATGAAGTTGCCGCAGGCATCGAATATTTTAATCGTGCAAAGAATGTTGATGTTATTATCGTTGCGCGTGGCGGCGGCGCGTTGGAAGATTTGTTGCCTTTTTCCGAAGAAGTCGTTGTGCGTGCCGCTGCGGCCAGTCAAATACCATTGATTTCTGGCGTGGGGCACGAGCCTGATTGGATGTTGATTGATTTTGCGGCCGATGTGCGTGCGCCTACGCCAACTGGTGCCGCGGAAATGGTTGTTCCGACCAAGTTGTCTTTAATCCAGGAATTGGATAATTTATGGCATCGGTTGTCCAGTAACTTTACAACGCGTTTGACCAATGCGCGGGCGCGAATTGAATCAATTGTTGTAAAAAGCCCAAAACAATTGGTTATGGAACAGCAACAGCGTCTGGACGACATCGCGCGTACCATGAATATTATAATTAATGGAAAAATTACGGCGGCGCGTGGGCGAATGGATGCAGTTGCAACATTTCCAAATATCTTACAGGCTAAGATGAACGCGCTGGGGCAGTCGGTTGTGCATCTGGGGCAAATGTTAAATTCACTTAGTTATAAAAATGTTTTGGCGCGTGGGTACGCAATTGTGCGCGATGCGGATGATAAAATTATCAGCCGCGCAGACGGTACGGTGCCGGCATCTATTGAATTCGCAGACGGAATTATCAAGATTTAAATTAATTTTTTATCAGTGTGCGGGCGGTTGCCAATGATTCAGGTGTTATTTTTGCGCCGCTGATTATGCGCGCAATTTCGTTTATTCTGTCATCGCCGGTGATTTCTGTGACGGTTGTTGTGGTTGTGTCGTCATGTGTTTGCTTTGATATCTTAAAATGTTTGTCTGCGTATCCGGCCACCTGGGCAGAATGCGTGATGACCAGCGCCTGGGACCCGGTGGCCAGGCGATTTAACCGGTCGCCCACTGCGGATGCAGTCGCACCACTGATACCAGTATCGATTTCATCAAATACAAATGTGTGCCCCGCCCCAGAATTTGATAACACCACGCGCAACGCCAACATCAATCGCGCCAGTTCACCACCAGATGCCGCACGATGCAATGGCGCAAACGGCATTCCGGGATTTGTTTTTATCATAAACACTATATCATCGCACCCATCCACAGATGGCGCCGCGGCGGCACATTCTGCCATAAAATCGGCATTGCCCAGTTTCAGGTCTGGTAATTCTGCTAACATCCGGGTGCGCAATTGTTTTGCGGCATCGGCGCGGGCGTTGGTTAATTGTGTTGCCGCTGCGGTGAATTCACTGTATGCCGATTTTACAATTGCCGTTTGTTTTTTTAATTCTGTATCTGAATTTTCAATGGCGTTTAATTGTTCGGTCATTTCGGCCAGTTTCTGGGGCAATTCGTCCGCCGTCACACGATATTTTCGGGCCGCGGCGCGTATGGCAAACAGTCGTTCTTCGACAGAATCCAGGGTTGCAGTGTCAATTTCGGCCGGGGCCAGTTTTTCTTCGACATCGGATAAAATTTGCGCCGCGTTATACAATGCGTCTATTTGTTCGGTGTATGGGTTTGGGTCTGTCTTGATACGCAATAAAATATTTGCCGCCGTGTAAATATTATCGTACAAGGATTCACCGCGCGGGTTTAACGCGGCGATGGCGTCTGATAAAATTGCAGAATCTTTTTCCGCATTCATCATGGATGTACGCTGTGATGCCAGTTGTTCTTCTTCGCCAACCTGGACCCCCAGGGCGGACAATTCGTTAACATTGTGTGTCAAGAAATCGCGATCAGATGCTGATTTTTCCAATGTTTTTTGCAAATCGTCTAATTTCTTTTTTGCGTTGTGGTACGCGATATAGGCGTCATGCGTGCGTGATAACAGTTGTGCATAATCCGGGATTGTTGCCACACCAAATGCGTCCAGGGCATCACGATGCGTTGACGGATTCAACAACGCATGGTTTGCAAATTGGCCATGAATCTCAACCAGTGTGTCACCAACCTGTTTCAGTGTTTTTATTGATACAGGTGTATCGTTTATCCATGCGCGGCTTTTGCCGTCTGCGGACAATGTACGCCGCAGTATTAAATTATCATCGCAATCAATTCCGTTTTCGTCCAGAATTTTGCACAATTCGGCATTTATTGTATCAAATTCTGCAATAACAGACGCGCTGTCACATCCGTGCCGAACCAAACCTGCATCAGAACGCGCCCCCAGCGCCAGCGCCAGCGCGTCCATTAAAATGCTTTTCCCGGCACCCGTTTCGCCAGTCAGTATGTTCAGCCCCGCCCCGAATTCCAAATTCAGTTTTTCTATCAAAACAATATTTGAAATGTATAAATGTGTCAGCATGCCCGAATTATAACCGTGTTTTATATTTCTTGCAATGAAAAGTCATGTGTCCATAATATATATCCGCGAATATTGTATTGCGGGTATATGTCGCGGACCAGCGTCTTGTATTCGCCGATTTGCGCGACATATGTGTCAACCATTGCGGATTTGTCGATGTCGGTTTTATAGTCCAGTATGTCTATTGTTTTTTTGTCGTGGTCGATAACCATGCGGTCGATGCGGCGACTGATGAATTTACCGTTTATGTATCCGGCGATGGGAACCTCGGTTCGGGATGCGGGGGTAAAAAATTTATCCAGGTTTGGGTGCGATAAAATTTGCTGAACCAGTTCATTATCACCATGGGTGCCTTTGCCGTCTATAACGATGTGTTGCATCAGTGAATGCATGTGCGAACCGCTGTCCGTGGCGTGGTCTGATTTTTTTATTTTGTTCAGTAAATTCTGCAGATTATTTGTCATCGTTAATCCTGAATATTGGGTCTGTTGATTCTTTGGCCAGTACGCGCCATAATTGTGTATGCCATGCGATTTCGGACGGTGTTGTAGATGAATATCCGTATATGTACAATCTGTCGCGTGCACGTGTCATCGCAACATACAACAATCGATAGTATTCTGCAATCTGGGTTTGACGCAATGCGTCCGCAGCAATGGCGCGCCCCATGCCATTGTCGGCGCGCGGTGACCACAACCATGCCAACGGCAGATTTTGTCCGCGTGCGCGCAGATGTGGCGGTTGCGTTTCTGGGGGTATTGGTAATACGGAATCTGTTTCTGGGGTTTTAATTGTATCTATTAAAAACACAACCCGTGATTCCAGACCCTTGCTGCCGTGGACGGTGACAACGCGCACCCCGGCTGATGCGTCCATGTCGCGTTTTATTTCGCTGGCCCCGGTTATAAACCATTTCAGAAAGTGTCGCAATGTGCCTGTTTGTGTGCGTTCGTATGACAGACAGATTGTCATAAATTCTTCCAGTGGGTCGATTATCTGGTCGCCCAGCGCGGCAATCATGCTGGCGCGTGTGTCGTTGTCGGACAGAACCCGTGAAAAAAATGAATACGGTGCCAATGTTTGCGACCATCCGATTATACAGTCCAGGCGCGCATAAATTTCAGGCATTTTTATACGAACTATGTCGTAAATCGTTGTTTGGGGCGTATTATTTTTTATTTTACATAAATTAAAAATATCGCGTTCGGTCAATCTGAAAATCGGGCTTTTTAATACGCAACATAAACTGTAATCATCGGCGTTATTAATGCAAAATCTGACCAGGTTCAACAGGTCGCGAACGGCGGGAAAATCCGGTAAAACAATTCTGTCACTGCCCGCGACAGGAATGTTGCGGCGTTTTAATTCGCGTACCATTGTCGGCGCCATTGGGGCGCGATTTTGTACCAGTATCATTATGTCGTTGGGCGCAAAATCACCGCCAGATACCAGTTCTTGTATTTTGTCTGCGATATCGGCAATATAGTCGTTAACCGCTTTATCATCGTTTTTCTTGCTGGTCAAACTGTGCAATTCGACCAAGCCGCCGGGTTCGTTACGAAAGCACGCATGCGGATTATTTTCAAAACCGCTTAGTCTGATTATTGTTTCGTCATTAAAAAATGTGTCAACGGCGCGCAATATCGGCGGTAAAGAACGAAAACTTTGTACCAATGGAATTTCGTGAATGGTGCGCATATTCTGTCGAATTTGTGCGGATATTTCAGCACGGCTGAGTGCAAAAGCGCGTGGATCTGCACCTTGGAACCCGTAAATTGACTGCTTTGTGTCACCAACAACAAACAGTGAATGTGGTGATTTGGCGGTGTCGCCATCAGTAAAGAAATCGCCCGCCAACATGCGTAAAATATTCCATTGCAGTGGACTGGTGTCTTGGGCCTCGTCTACTAAAATATGTGTTAATTTAATATTCAGTTGCGATAATACCCAGCCCATAGTTTCCGGATTCGAAAACAGTCGACATGTATATAAAATCAAATCTTCGAAATCTAATAAATTATGGGCAATTTTTAAATCACGATAGATTTTTGCAAATGCGGCCGACAAATCAAATATAGACATCGTATCATTAAACAATTGCGTGGCCAGGTTTCTTTGGTCGATTTGATACACGCGTTCTTGTTCCGCAACCAGATAATCACGCTTGCTGACAGGCTGGCTTTTTTTGCCGTCTGTTTTCTTTATGTATGCCAGTTTGTATTTTTCAAAATCTATCGTTTTATTAATGTATTGTTGTGTTAAATTAATAATGTTTATCAAGAATGCGGCCGGTTTTTTTGTACTTTTTATCTCTGCTGTGGCCAATTCAATGATTTTTTCCAGTTTTTTGGGCGAAACATCTGTTTCAATCGGTGTATCCAGTTCTAAAAAATATCGCGCAGTATCAATAAAATATTTGCGATAATTATCAATATTTTCAACTTGAAAAAAGTCTTTGTATCGCGCGCTGAGAATTTTTAACAAATCATCCAGATAGTGTTCGGAAACGCGGCCGACAATATGGGTGAATGCATCGCCGACCCGCGGGTCATTTGAAGTATTTATCAATTTTGCAAATGCGTCTTGTAACAATGCCCGTTGTGGTGCATCCGATACCAGTGACCATGACGGTGATATGCCAGCCTCGATCGGAAAGCGGCGTAAAATTTCTTCGCAAAAGCCATGAATGGTTTTTATTTTTAATATTTCTGGGTTATCAATATAAAAAAAGAATATCTGGCGCGCGTGCGCCAAGTCATCTGGCGTTGGTGGTGTATTACTGGCAACGCCAGATAACAATTCGGCCAGTTCGTCATCTGGGGCCATTGCCCATGTACGCAGCGCAGACAAAATCCTGTTTCGCATTTCGCCCGCCGCCGCATTTGTATATGTCAGACACAATATACCGCAATCGTCCAGATTTTCCGTACGAAACAATATTCGCAACAAGCGTTGAACCAAAACACTGGTTTTACCGGTGCCGGCATTGGCCTGGACCCAGATATTTTCTGTGGGATTTGCGGCCGCATCTTGGTTTGGCGAAAGTGTGCGTTTTTGTGTCATTCTGGCCTTGCTTTATTTATGGGATTTTAGTATATATTTCATAGAACTGCAAGAATATATCAGGCGCGTGTGAACAGCGCGTGAAACAATAATACCGTGGGGGGATTTTATGTTATCAATTCAGACAATTTGGATTATTTGTGGTGTGGCGGCCGGACTGTTTGTTGTCGCGATGGCGGTGGTGTTTTTTGTTTCACGAAAATCACAGCGCGTTATGCAATCTGTATTGAATATAATGACACGGCCAGAACACGCCCGGGTCCAGGATGCGGTGCGGGTCTTGAACAGTATTATGGCAGATGAAATGGCCAAACTGGAATCTGTGTTCAATGCAATTCGGGATTCTTTGAATGCCCAGATTACGGTTGCCCAGGGGTTACAACAATCACTGGGGCAGCAAAATGAAAAACTGGTTGCGACCGCAGATGATGCCACAAAAAAATTGGCCATAATGGCCCAGCGGTTGGATAACACGGTATCCGATTTGCGCGGGGTTGTTGAATCGTCCAGTTGGGGCGATGTTGAAATGTCCACCGACAGATTCAGCGCAACTGTAAATGACTTGATGGCAAAGATTGATGCCACAACCCAGGATACAACCGAACGCACATCGCAAATCCAGGCGCGCATTGAATCATGGATTGCATCGGCCGAAACAATGTCGCAACAATTAAAATCTGAATTTGAATCTAATTCAGAACAAATGAAAACAGCGGCGTCTGAATACGAAAACATGGTTCAAAAAATAGACGAATTGGCCACCACAACCGCAACAGGTTTCGATAATGTAAAAACCGCGTCCGCCGGGTACGAAGATGTTATGAACCGCAATAATGACGCACTGGATAAACATCTGGAAAAAATGGATGCGTTTGCAAAGCAGTCCAAGAAGCATTTGACCAACCAGATGAATACATTGACCAATACGGCAAATGTTGTCGGCGCCCAGGTTCGTTTGGCCGAATCATCTATTGATAAACAGGTTCATAAATTGGGCAGCGCGGTAGAGCAGCTGATGACCACAGGGACATCGACAGAAAATTCTGTGCGCAATATATCAACAGAATTATCCACGCTGACCAATCGGTTCAACGGTGAAATCAAAGATTTTGCCACCGGGGTTGTATCTGAATTAAAAACTGTTTCGGGTGTTGCGAATACCACATTGGAAAACACCAAGACCGCCGCCGGGGCGTTTTCAGAATCTGTGCGCACGATGGCGACCGGGGTGCGCGAGACACTGATAGAAATGAATACCGCACATACACAGTTGTCTGGCCAGTCGGCGAATCTGATAAAAATGTCGGCAGAAACCACGGCACAATTGCAACCATTGTCGGAACTGATAGAAAAGTATTTTTCTGCCCTGCCCGATTTGGCGCGGGATTCGGTCGAAACGGGTGATAACCTGCAAAAGATTGTTGCATCGCTGAATGAAAAAATAGAATTGATGAAATCTACGGTGGCGGAATCAACAACAACTATTGCGGATTCGGCCGTAAAATTAGAAGATTTGGCCAGCACATCGCGGCAGCAAATGATCGATTTGATGTCTGATTATGCCAAGGCAGTCAATACTATGCAGACATTGAACAAACAAATGATGGTTGCGCGCGCAACTGCGCCAATGGATGCAATGGGGGCAACGCCTGCGCCCGCATTTGGTCGCATCAGCAGCCAGGATTTTTTAAAGCAAAGTGAACGCCTGTTTGAAAAAATGCACGAACAAACACTGGACTTGACACGCGCAACTGGGGCCGAAATACCGGATGTTGTGTGGAAAAAATATCACGGTGGTGACAAGACGATATTTTCAAAATGGTTGGCGAAAATGATGGGCGCGGCGGATAAAAAACAGATACGCGATATGTTAAAATCTGATGCCGTATTCCGGTCCCAGGCAACCCAGTTTGTGCGCAGTTTTGATAAAGTCTTGGCGGGTGCAAAACAGGCCGATAACGCAGATAAATTGGCCGCAACATTAATGAAAACAGATCTGGGGCAAATTTATATCGCGTTAAAGGGACATGTGTAAATTAATTTGGTTGATCAGTAAAAAAAATCGCCCAAATGGGCGATTTTTAATGTTCTGTTTCGGCGTCATGTGGTGGCGCACAAAAGTCAACATCGCGCGTCATTGCCAAAAATTTTTCCGCACGCCGCGCAGGCAGTTCATCCACAGGGATTTTTTGCAAATCTGTAATTTGGTCGGCAACCGCAGTAGACAATAATTCCATGGTCGTTTGCCAATCAGTGTGCGCGCCACCAGATGGTTCATCAATAATCTGGTCGATGATATTCAAATCTGCCATGTCGCGTGCGGTTAACTTCATCGCGGCGGCGGCAGTGGCCTTGTACTTATTATCTTTCCACAAAATACTGGCGCAAGATTCAGGTGCAATCACCGAATAAATCGTGTTTTCCAGCATTAATACACGGTCGCCCGTCCCAATTGCAATTGCGCCACCGCTGCCCCCTTCGCCGACATTAACGGCGACATACGGTGTTTTTATTGCCAGCCCCGTTGATATTGATGCGGCGACCGCCTGGGATTGACCGCGTTCTTCGGCGGCACTGCCCGCGAATGCGCCCGCGGTATCGAACAAAGTAATTACTGGCAGATTCAATTTTTCGGCCAGGCGCATTAAACGCTGGGCCTTGCGATAACCTTCGGGATTGGGCATGCCAAAACGATGGAACTGGCGCGTTTCGATGGTGCGTCCTTTTTCTTGACCGATAATGACAGCCGGAATTCCGCGCCAAAATCCGATTCCCCCACACATTGCCGGATCTTCGCCAAACAATCTGTCGCCGGCCAAGTATGTCCAGTCTTCTACAATGCCGTTAATATAATCTAGGAAGTGTGGCCGGTTTTCATTACGCGCCAACAGCACTTTATCATATGCGTCATTTTCACCCATGCCACGGACCTTTTTATTATCCGATACAGGTGTTGCAATGTTTATTTGTTTAGGCTCGCGTTTTTGCTTTGTCACCACGGCCAAAATCTTTTCCAGTTTTTCTTTCATTTCTGCGCGCGGGACGACCATATCAACCATGCCGTGTTCGTACAGATAGTCCGCAGTCTGGAAATTAGACGGCAATTTTTCACGAATGTTTTGTTCAATTACACGCCGACCGGCAAACCCAATGCGGGCGCCCTGTTCAGCGATATGAATATCCCCCAGCATTGCAAATGATGCCGTAACACCACCAAATGTTGGATCAGTTAATATCACAATGTATGGAATTCCATTCGCGTGCAGTTTATTTACCGCGACCGTTGTGCGTGCCATTTGCATTAATGACAGTATGTTTTCTTGCATGCGGGCGCCGCCACTGCATGTGACCATTATAAATGGCCGATGTGTTTCAATTGCGTGTTCCATACTGGCAACAATGCCATCGCCCGCGGCACGGCCCATAGAACCCAACATAAAATCGCCGTTTAGTATACAAATTGTTGTTGGAATGCCGCCGATTATACCATCTGCGGTTGTGACGGCATCGTTGTATCCGGTTTCGGCGCGTGCCTCGTCCAGTCTTTCTTGATATGGTTTGCGGTCCGTGAATTTTAACGGGTCATCAGACACAATCGGCAGTTTTAATTTTTCCCATTCGTTATTATCAAACAGTAAATCAAACCGCTGTTTGGGCGTCATGATAAATGCGCGCCCACAACGCGGACAAATATAGTGATTTGTTTTGTAATCTTTGTAATACACTAAACGGCCGCAAGATTCGCACTTTATCCACATCAGTCGGCGAATTCGATCATACCGTTCACGATTATGATTTTTTATTCCAGATTTTTTACCGAATAACATCTTTAATTCTCGTTCATTTTTTTTGTTAATTCGCGACTGGGCTTGAATAAAATAGTCGTACTGGCGTCCAAATGCATCGGCTGGCCGGTGCATGGATTATATCCAATTTTTGTTGCCCGAGCGCGCGGCTGAAATGTTCCGAAACCGCGAACTTCTATCCGATGGCCGGTGGCAACAGATTCAATCATATGGTCGGTAACAGTGTCCAGTATGGCCGCCGCGTCAGATGCACGCATATGCTTGAACTGGACCTGGATAGAACGGACAATATCAGAACGTTTCATGCTGTATTCCTTTGTTATATTTTGACCTGTATATTATTTATATCTTTGTCCTTTTTATCAAGAATAAAGTTTT
This sequence comes from uncultured Alphaproteobacteria bacterium, assembly GCA_944389525.1. Lineage (GTDB taxonomy): Bacteria > Pseudomonadota > Alphaproteobacteria > Rs-D84 > Rs-D84 > Enterousia. The sequence goes on from CALXMR010000004.1 coordinate 58,639, forward strand.
TTGTAAATTATGAAAAGGTTCTTGTGCATTGTTATTACTGAATAATGATACGATATAAATATAAATTTATCAAGACACAAAAATGGAGGAATGCACAAATGCACAACATGTTTGAACCGTGCCCATGTGCCGCCCATGACAATGCAAATACGGCACATGTCCCACAAATGCCGCTGATTGGTGATGCGGCCCCAGAATTTCTGGCAAATACAACCAATGGAACGGTGAATTTCCCAGCAGACTATGCGGGGCGTTGGGTGATACTGTTTTCTCATCCAGCTGATTTTACGCCCGTGTGTACATCTGAATTCATGACATTTCAATCAATGATAGACGAATTTCGTGCGCTGAATACAGACATTATTGGGCTGTCGGTTGGGACACTGACCGGGCATCTGGCCTGGATACGCGCAATTCGTGAATTAGAATATCGCGATTGGCGCAATATGAGTATTACATTCCCAATCATAGATGATATGAACATGGATGTTGCCTACAAATATGGAATGATACACCATAATGCTGCTGATGGAAAAACAGTACGCGCAGTATTCATAATTGATCCAAAGGGGATTATCCGCGCGATACTGTATTATCCATTAACCACTGGGCGCAATTTTAGCGAGATTCAGCGTTTATTGGTGGCGTTGCAAACAACTGATGCGTTTCATGTATCCACACCCGCAGATTGGACCCCGGGCGAAGATGTTATTGTGCCGGCCCCGACTACAACAGCTGAGATGGATGCGCGGATGAGCAAACAGAATAAATCACTGGATGTGCGCGCATGGTTCTTTGCGTTTAAAAAATTGGCGGCGGATACAATTATGTCAAAACTGTCCCAACGCCCATCGTCCAGACGCAAGAAAAATTAAAATACCAGCGGAAAATCCCGAATATCCATTGGCACGCCATCGCGTTCGGGATTCCATTGGAATTCGTCCATCTTGACGCGTTTATCACGGGTGAACTTGATACCTTCGGATTTCAGGGCCTTGTATTGCTGTTCAAAAAATCCGGCACCACACAGGCTGCCGTCTTTAAAGACCACGCGATGCCATGGCAAATGCCAACTGTTTTTATTGTTGGACGCATATCCCACAAAACGCGCCATGCGCGGGCGCCCAATCATGCGTGCAATTTGCCCAAATGTTGCCACCCGCCCCGCCGGGATTCGTGCGACAATATCATAAACCTGTTCGTTAAATGATTTCATGTCAGTAATATTGTATCGCCTTGTGTAAAAAATCAAATTGTTTTTAATTGGATGGATAAAAAACTAGTTTGACTGTGCTTATATAAAAGATATACAATTTCAGTGATGAAAAAGTTGCGTTGTTTATTTATTTTTCTATTGCTGTCTGTGATGGGTGGATGTGCCATTGCCAATGATATAACTCGTGATTGGGGCGGTATTTGGCAATTGAACGGCGCAGATGGTGATTTGGGCGGCAAAATGGAAATATACAACTGTACCGACACGGAATGTGATTTTACAATACAATCGTGGTATAAACTGCATACTTGTGAAGCGAACGGTGTGATTATATTAAAAACACCAACCCATGCTGTGTATAATTCAAAAAAATATATGTATGACAAGTCCAAAGATTTGGAATATTTTGTTCCGGTTGGAATTAATTTTGAATTATTGCCAAACGGTAATCTGAACCTGGAATATAAAAATCCAGATTCAGATGATGCATTTTGTGGTATGTCGGCCACGCTTGAGGGCGTGTGGATAAAACAAACCAATTAATATGATTTTGTTCGTTGTGTCCACCCGCCTTGGGCCGTTGGCCAGTTTGACATAGTTTGTAATGATTGTATTCTGTTGTCTATCAGTGATTTCATAAAATCATTTATTTTGCTGTTCGGAATTGCATTTAATGCAGTTATCGTTTGCTTGCCCAGATATCCTGTTTCAGGTAAATTGGCATTCATTTGGTCATTTAATGTTTGTTGGACTGTTTTTGTTGGAATGATTGGACCACTCATGACACTCATGTCAAATACTGCGTTCCGTATGCGTGGGTTATTTATTTGCGGTATATTGGTGTTATCCCAGTATTCAGCCTTGTATATTTCGCGTGCTTGTTCTGGTGTTAAATCTTTTACGTCAGATGGCATGTTTGATTCTGGGTGTTTTGCAGAATAATTGATCAGTGTAGTTTGTGTAATCCCCATATTGGTTGGTTCGTCATCAATTTGATTGCTGCCATCAGTATAACCGCCCTCGCGTTCTGCAAGTTTTTCATAAGCCATATCAAAGTTTTTATCATCAGTATCATTTTTCATCGCTTCAGTCCTCTTATACATTTTACTCTTTATCGTGTTTCCTTGGTCGTCAATGGTATCTTCGGTGATATAGCAACGACAATTCGGATGTACCGGTATTTCGGGAATGTCTGATTCATTAAAAAAACACTGTTTCGTCCAGTGCGGCACATTCATCGCACGTACCATCGGTCCCTTCGCTGTGCCATCGCCATCTAGACCTAGCATATATGAATCCAGAAACTATCAATCACATCCTCTCCGGCAAGCAAAAAGTTAATGTGAATGATTTGTTTCAGATTGCGAGAGAGAATCAGGTTACAATGTTATAAGCATACTGTTTTTAGCATTGAACATAATATCAATTGAAATACCAAAAAAACAGGCATTCCAAGCAAAGGGATAAAAAACGTTTTGTTTTTATATACTGGGACAAGAATATATCCTAACCACATTAACAATCCAAGCACTACAAGTATACACAACACATCATAATGTGCCATGCATACCTGTTGTGAGTTACCTGTTAAATAAGAACATGAATTCAACCATATTCCACCATTTTTTGCTATTCTATCAAAATATGCTAAATCACATAAAAATATGTAAAAAAGCCCAGACAAGAATATTGCCACAGTATACAATAATGGGTATATTTTTTGTTTCATGCCTAATATTTTACATTGATAATTAAATCATGTCCATTTAGTTCTAAGATGCAGAATACGTCATCAATGCACGCGAAAACATATTGTTATTCGTCAGCAGAATCTCGAATATATTTGTGCAAAAACCAATCAGCAACGGCAACGCTAATAACAATATTGCAATTGTCACATTCTTTTTACGTAATGCAATTATCGCAAATATAACTACTGACAATGATTCTATAAAATTCCGACTAACAAAGTATACATACGAATATGGATTTTCCCAGACAATACCCATAGCTTCACTGCCCCACGGACAATGGTTGCTTGGACCCCAATCGACACAACCTTTTATAATTGCATCATAGTAGCCATCAATACAGCTATATATAAAAAAGACATGTATTGCGAATAGTATCCATAAAAATATTTTTTGCCGTCGTGTCATATCAGTATTTTACATAAACCAATAAGTCTTTGCCAGTACTTTCCAACCAATACGTGAATTGGCCAATTTGCCCAGTCATATCAATACACCCGGCAGAGCCCGGCCACATTCCGCCATGGATACTAAAATTATCGCGACCGTACGTGTTAGTTTCTTTTGACGGTTCCAACCAAACACGAGAGTTACCCCATGAATAATAAGAGCCGGGCCATTTGCCACCCGAGTCTTCTTTTACAACAACAGCACTACCAACTATCAATCCTTTTAAATCCATAAACTGTAACTGTTCCTGTCTTGCAACATACGTACCTTCTGGGATTGGACCAGTGGATTTCTGGTCTTGATATTCTGAGCTTTGGTAACCGGGACGACCAGACACCGCATTTGCCTGTTATGCACTGAAAAATCCGCACTGCAATGCCACCGCCGCCTCGCCGCCGAATATATTGCGAAACAAATCCCAGATACCGAAATTGTGCATTTATAAACTGACCATTTGGTTATCATCGTATAAAAAAACAAGAACAGAGCCAGACATACAACACTGCCAATAAAATCAAAATACTTCTTCATCAATTATATTTTACATTAACCAATATAATAGCGATTGAATTATCGGCCAGACAAAAATCCCTATAAATAATCCTGCTAATGGCATCCATAACAATCGTGTTTTATATACAGGGACTAGTTTATATGTAAGAAACACGAGTCCTGCCAATACACATATAATACTGACAACATCATAGTTAGCCATGCATAAATATCGTGATTTTTCAGATAAATCACTACAAAAGTACCACCATACTTCATCGTATTTTGCAATACGTCCCATTGCCGATAAATCAATCAAAAACGCAAACAATGCCCCCCACAGAATCACAGCATTGCAATACATGGTTTTTTGCCAATTTATTTTCATGTTACATTAGTCCCTAATATTTTACCTCTACAATTAAATCTTTACCGACAAATTCGAATAGCGCAACAAAATTTTTAATATTACTTGTCATATCAATGCAACCGGCAGACCCAGGCGCCCAGCCGCCATGAATGCTGAAATTATCACGACCATAGGTATTGGTTTCTTTTGCTGGTTCTAACCAGACACGCGAGCTTCCCCAAGACATTGAAGACCCGGGCCAAGCACCCCTATCAGTAACTTTAGTCGTCCAGCCAACAAGCCAATCTGTAGCAGACATAAACTGTAGTTTTTCCTGTCTTGCAACATACGTTCCTTCTGGGATTGGACCTGTGGATTTCTGGTCTTGATATTCTGAGCTTTGGTAACCGGGACGACCAGACACCGCATTTGCCTGTTATGCACTGAAAAATCCGCACTGCAATGCCACCGCAGGCTCGCCGCTGAATACATTGCATCGCATTTCCCCGACATCGACATTACGCATTTATAAGCAGACTACACCAGTCCCCAAAATGTTATAACCGATAAACTGAACAGCAAAAAACCACAAATCGGTATCAACAATACCCATTTGCGATATGTTTTGAATAAATAAAATAATAAAAGACACAACATGCATAATATTATCACAATAGATACAATGTCATAGCTGGCCATACAATTCAGATAAGCCCCATCAATATCAAACGGACACCCCCCTGTCCAAATATGATTAAATTTAGAAATTCTGCCAATACACGCTAAATCAAATAAAAAAACATACAGGGCAAAAAATAGACATATAGCTATAACACAACTTACTATGTGTGATATCTTTTTCATTTTGTGCCTTTGTTTTTTCAGTATTTTACCTTAATAATCAAGTCTTTTCCATTCTTTTTGAACCAATCTGCAAACGCGGGCATTTCACTTGTTAGGTCAATACATCCCTCAGAACCAGGCTCTTCGCCACCATGAATACTAAAACCACCGCGTCCGTATGTATCTACTTCTTTGGACGGTTCCAGCCATACCCTATGTTTGCCCCAACCGCGTTCTCCGCCAGGCCAAGATGTATACTTTTTAATCGGTCCATAATCATCTCTATTTTGAAAATCTTTCTTACGCGCAACATATGTCCCTGCGGGGATAGGGCCGGTATCTTTTTTATTTTGATATTGCGGAGATTGATACCCTGGTTTACCAGACACTCCTGCAAACTCTGCAACTTTTTCCCCAGCATCATAAACAACCAGTGTTTTTCCATCAAATACAGCATATTGTCCCGGTTTAGTATTAACCGGCTTTTCAAAGGTTGCTTTTTCTGCTGGTGTATTGGTCGCTTTTTCGGTCACAATTGTTGACTTCTTTGGCGAATACGGTTTACTGCTTAGTGTGCGCCCATCTGGACCTATTACATCCTCTGTTATTGTACAGCGACAATTCGGGTGTACCGGGATTTCCGGGATATCTTCTTCGCTGTCATATATCTCGCCATCGCGCGATGCACATTCATCACAGGTGTTATCGCCATCCTCACTGTGCCAACGCCACACGCGCCGCGTTTTGTTATTTGGCGTATCATCATCGTCTTCTGGCAGATCAAGGGTATAAACCTCTAGCTGTTTATTTTCTATTGTACCCAACGGCATAAGAACGCGAACATCAATCGCTTCTTCCAGTTCCACATAGGCATCAATATCTATCTCTTGCCCGGCTTCTTCATACTCTGCTTCGGCTTCTTGTTTAGCCTCTTCCAATGCGGCCTCCAAGGCATCCTGCGCTTTATTAAATTGCGCCAATGTCATATCGTATGGCGGTTCGGTCATGCGGCCTGTGGCGTCAGGCTGGGCGGTGCCAGGATACAGCAGATTCAAATATTTTTCCGCCATGGCGTATGCGGCGCTGTTTTTATCCATATATTCGGATGACGACATAAGTTGCCGCAAAAATTGTGGTGTTTTCATTTATGATTCCTTTTTGTAAATAAAAAAAGCCGCGCACGCGGCGGGCAATAAAAAACGGCGACAAAATGTCGCCTGTTAAATTGATTGTATTGTATCACAAATCGCGTAAAAAATCAACCAAAACTGGCATCGGGTTTTTGGGCAGAGTATATAGTTGTGATGAAATTGGGCGGATTGTTGGCAACTAGTGATATACACTGGTAATGTCACCCATAAAAACTGCCGGAAACGGGGCGAAAAAGAACACCCCGTGGGATTACCACGGGATGTCTAATTTTACTGGCGGAGACGAAGGGATTTGAACCCTTGATACGGTTGCCCGTATACGCGATTTCGAGTCGCGCGCATTCAACCAC
>CALXMR010000005.1 GCA_944389525.1 uncultured Alphaproteobacteria bacterium
CGGTATCCAATAAGTACTTATACAGTACATAAGATGCGGAAAACATAACGCCGGCATCACGCCGGCGTTGGTTTTGTTATTGTTGTTTTGACTTTTTCTTTCGTGTAAGCTTGTCTATCATCTGTCTGCGCAGGCGCATTTGATAGTCCAGGTCATGACGCGTTGGACGATTTAAATATGAACGCAGATCTTCTTTTGTGACCACATCTGCGTGTAACATCAAAGAATTCGGGAACAATATCGCCACAGGAGTATTGCTGTATTTGTCCAGATATTCAATAATCGTTGTGGACATTTTTAAATCGCGTTCATCCATAAATTGACGATTATCGTTATAAAATTGAACCATGCGCGTCGCACCAGGATTTGGGAAATTGGTTGTCTCTGCGAACGCAACATCTTCTAGAATCTGTTTGCCATTAATTTTTTCTACGACCAGTGGGGTAGAATCACATAAAGAAAATAAGCTTAAATCCGTAGTCACGGAAAATGTTACACCATATGTTTTTTTATTTTTCTTTGTCTGTTTAACAGTTGGCTGCTGTACTTCTGTTTTTTTTGGCATAATTATAATCCTTTTATATAGTCCCTACTTTATAGCACAAAATATTTTGTTGTCAAGTTTTTAATTTTGGGATACTGTCCCTATGATATTATGCTGTTTATACAAACAAATCTTTGACAAATTGGGCGTGTTCCGTAATAAAGCGAAAACGGAATTCCGGTTTTTTGCCCATCAGTTCAGATACGATTGTGCGCGTTTTCTCGGTATCTTCGGCCCCTTCGTCTGTGCGGGGGGGTAATTCAACCCGAATCAGGCGCCGTGTCTTGGGCGACATGGTTGTTTCGCGTAACTGATTTGGCATCATTTCACCCAGACCCTTGAACCGGGAAATTTCAACGCGTTTGTTCTTGTATTTAGTGTTTTTTAATTCTTCTAGTTCTGCATCCGTATCAACATAAATCGATTCGGTTCCGCATGTTAGTTTATACAGTGGTGGACACGACAGGTACAGGTGACCACCATATATTAACTGGGGCATTACCTGGTAAAAGAATGCCATTAATAGTGACGCAATATGGCTGCCGTCAACATCGGCATCGGTCATGACAATTATTTTTTCATAGCGTAATTTTGATTCGTCCCAATCGCGTGCAGTGCCTGCGCCGATAATATCAATCAGTTCATTTAATTCTTTGTTCGCGCTGAAACGTTCGTCTGAATTAGAGATAACATTTAAAACCTTGCCCCGCAGTGGCATAATAGCCTGGGTCATGCGGTCGCGCGCCTGTTTCGCGGTGCCGCCGGCGGATTCCCCTTCGACAATAAATAATTCCGTTCCGTCAATGCCGTGTTTCGAACAGTCTGCCAGTTTTGCCGGCATGCGTATGCGTTTTGTTGGGGTTTTGCGGGCGATTTCTTTGACCTGTTTGGTCTTGATTCGCGCCGCCGCCAAATTTGCAACAAAATCCAAGATTGCATTGGCCGTTTTGGGATCAGATGCCAAGAATATATCCCATGGATCACGCAACGCGTTTTCGGTAAAACGCGCAATTTCAGGGTTAGATAATTTTTCCTTGGTCTGGCCCAGGAATTGCGGCGTTTTATAGAACACCGATACAATTGCCGCAACCGAATCAAATACATCGTCACTGATTATCGTGGCGGCCGATTTATTGTTTGTTTTTTCACCATACGCCTTTATTCCGCGGGTAATTGCCGATTTAAATCCTGTTTCGTGGGTGCCACCATCAATTGTCGCAATCGTGTTACAGTATGATGAAAAGAACCCATCGTCTGATGCCGCACCATTTTCATCAGTTAAAAATGTTAATGCCCATTCCACGCGACCAGAACCATCAGGGAAATCGACCGTGCCACTGAATAATTTTGGCATAATGCGTGGTTTGTCGCGGGTCTTTTCTTCCAAGAAATCGGCCACCCCATTGGGATAGTAAAATTCCGTCTGGGCCGGGATGTTCATATCTTCGGTAATTAATTCAGGATTACATACCCAATCAACCCGCACGCCACGCGACAAGAATGACTTTGCCCGTGCCATGCGATAAATCTTGACCGGCTTGAATACTGCGTTTGCACCAAAGATTTCATCATCAATTGTGAACCTGATTTTTGTGCCGTGGTTTTTGGTCGGGTTGCCACGGGTCATCGCACTGGTCGGTTTGCCGCGTGAAAATGTCTGGCGCCATTCATAACCATCACGCGATATAGTCACAATCATTTCAGACGACAGGGCGTTTACAACCGAACTGCCAACGCCGTGCAGACCACCACTGGTCTTATAAACATTATTATTAAATTTTCCCCCAGAATGCAGGGTGGTTAAAATAACTTCTAGGGCGGATTTGCCCGGGAATTTCGGATGTTCGTCAACCGGTATGCCACGACCGTCATCGGTGATTTCAATCGTTTTGGCATCAATCAAATCTACAGTGATTTTTTTTGCGAATCCGGCGACCGCTTCGTCAATGGAATTATCCAATATTTCTATGGGCAGATGGTGCCAGGCCTTTTCATCGGTGCCGCCAATATACATACCTGGGCGTAAACGAACCGGTTCCAGCCCTTCTAGGACCTGGATATCTGATGCATCATATGTGTGTGTATTCTGTTCAACCATAACACACAATTATTAGTACATTTCCGCGACCCTTGCAAGTGAAAGAATTTGTACACGATGTTCACCGCGCCCTGGGGTAATTCAGGGTAATCAAGAAAAGTTTTTTTATAATCTTGATTTTTATATTAATATACCTATATATTCTGGGACATAACAAAAGTAGGCATTGAAAATGAATAAAAATCCATATGAAGTTCTGGGGGTGGCGCGCGATGCGTCTGATGCAGATATTAAAAAGGCATACCATAAACTGGTTATGAAATATCACCCAGACAGAAATCCGGGGGATAAAAATGCCGAAGAAAAATTCAAAGAAGTTAATAACGCGTTTGATATCCTGAAAGATCCGCAAAAACGCGCGGCATATGATAGATTCGGCGATGCGGCGTTTGCCGGGGGGAATGCGTCTGGGGCGAATCCGTTTGGTGCAGGCGGCAACCCGTTTGGTAATGGGGCGTTTCACTTTAATATGGGTGGTGGCGCCGGAATGGAAGATATCCTGCGCGAAGCAATGCGGGGATTTGGATTTGATGGGTTTGGTGGTGCAACGCGTGGCGCGTCTGGGCGGCGCACAGGGCGCGATTTACTGGATGAGGTTGTAATTGACCTGCGTGATGCATATTTTGGCACAACACATACGGTAAAGTTTTCCAGCAATGTTCAATGTGAAAAATGTCATGGATATGGCACGGCCGATGGACGGCCGGCGCCTGAATGTTCGCGCTGTCACGGTACAGGATATGTCCAAACGAATCGCGGATTTTTTGCAATGGAAACGCCGTGTCCAGATTGCAATGGGCTGGGGCACAAGATTGATAAAAAATGTTCTGAATGCGATGGTGCGGGAACGGTACGCAAATCTAGAACATTGGATGTTAAAATACCGGCCGGGGTCGAAGATGGAACGCGGCTGCGTCTGGCTGGCCAGGGCGAGGCCGGACAAAACGGTGCACCGGCGGGGGATTTTTATCTGGATGTGCGCGTGCGGCCAGATAAACGGTTCGAACGCGATGGGGCAGATTTGATAACGCGTGCGGATGTTCCGTTTACAACATTGGCGCTGGGCGGTGAAATAGAAATTGAAACAATTGATGATAAAAAACTGTCTGTCAAGGTGCCGGCCGGTACCCAGGTTGGTGAAAAATTACGCGTGCGTGGCCACGGCATGCCAACACGCCGCGCGGGCAACTTTGGTGATTTATATATCGACATAAATATGCCTGTGCCAACAAAACTGACCGAAAAGCAAAAGAAATTATTAAACGAATTCGCCGGCACAAAAAGTGCCAAAAAAGGATGGTTCTAAAAAACGCGCTATGTGCATAAATTACTGCACATAGCGCGTTTTTTATACACATAAAAAAATCCCATCAATTTGATGGGATTTTTATTACTTTTTTATCTGTTTTATTTTTTGTGAAAATGTAATTGTGTACTGGGTTGCAGACCATACAGATGCCAGCAATGACAACCATGTTCCCCAAATACCAATATGTGGCAAGATGTTGATTAACCACATTATTGTGCGGCTGTCCATTTCGGGGGTCAGCATTGCACCAATTGCAAACAATAACAAGAATGCCGCGATGGTAATCATTTGCAATGTTGTTTTAATCTTTGCCATTGAAAAACGACCCTTTTGTACGGGCATTTCAATTTTCTGGGTGCCCAAGAATTCGCGCAGACCACTGATATACAATTCGCGGGCAATCATGATTATAATAGGAACAACAATAAACCAGACTGGCATCATTACAACCAACATGATGAATGTATTCACGACCAATAATTTGTCGCCAATGTGATCCATTACACCGCCCAGTTTGCTGCACACATTATACTTGCGCGCCAAGAAACCATCAAACCAATCAGACAGCGCCGCCAGCACATATAATATAAATGTTGTCCAATACAGGCCAAACATCAGTGTTGGTATTATCGCAAATGCCGCCGCAATACGGAATGCAGATAAAAAGTTTACAAAAAATTTCATATTTTACTCCTTTATATATCACATATGTTCTTGATTATACCACTTCTGTATGAAAATGGGCATAAATTTTTTTTGCTGCCGTGTCCCCCAGCCCCGGCACATGGCACAGGGCGTCCAGCGATGCATCGGCAACCGCCCGCACAGAGCCAAAATGATTTAACAGTGCGCGTTTCCGTGTGGGGCCAATGCCGTCAATTTCGTCCAATACAGATGATGTCATCTGCTTTGCACGAACCGTGCGATGAAATGTGATTACGAAACGATGCGCTTCGTCACGAACAGCACGCAGTAATAAAAACAGTCGTGAATCTTTGGGAATGTCGCGATTGACCGAACCGTCTGGTAAAATAAAATGTTCATCGCCGTCACGAACAACGCCCTTGGTCACGCCCAGAATTGGGATGCTGGGCGCGGTTTTATGTGCGATGTTCCATTGGGCTGGACCGCCATCTACGATTATTAAATCCAGTTTTGGACCGCGTTCGGTTGCGCGTTGGACAAATTCTGCCATCATTGCAATGTCATTGCCGGCGCGCGCGCCATCGCGTAATTTAAAATGTCTGTACCCAGATTTTATAAACCCATCGTGACCAAATGTTATCATTGCACCAACAGGACTGCGCCCGAACAGGTGCGAATTATCAAACACGCCGACACAGTTAATTTTTTGACCGATTAATTTTTCCAGATCACTTACCGCACCAGACCAATCGAAATTCGCGCTATGTGCACGATTGCGCCGTATACCGCGTGTTGATGTTTGTGTCAGTGCCGCAATTTTATCGCGCATTGCCGCCGCTGATTCAAAATCCATTGTCGCCGCAAATTTTTTCATTTCGGCGGTTAAATCGGCGATAATTGGTTCGCTGTCGCCGGTTAAGATACGACGTGCCAATGCGACATTTTCCATGTAATGCGTTTGCGGGATTGTGCACGGCGCGCTGCATCGGCCAATTTGGTATAACAGGCATGGTCGCGTGCGATTACGCATAAATGTGTCCGTACATGTACGCAGACGACATACTTTTTGAATCGTTTTTATTGTGTCGTTCAATGCCGTGACCGATGGATATGGACCATATACATCGCGCCGTTGTGATATCTTGCCACGAAATTTTAACAGGCGCGGATATTCAGATTGGGTCAGTGCAATCATCGGGTACATTTTCCCATCGGTCAGCATGATGTTGTATTTGGGTTTCAGTGACTTTATCAGATTTTGTTCCAATATCAGGGCGTCTGATTCTGTTGGTGTTATGTCCCATTCAACACGCGTAACCAGTGTACGCATAACCTGTTTGTGCGGTTCCAGTTTAGAAATGTCCACATACTGTTTTAGTCGGTTGGACAGATTTTTTGCCTTGCCCACATACAGCAGTGTGCCATCTGCGCCATACATTTTGTATATGCCAGGTGCGTTGGGACTATTTTCAATCAAATCAGAAAATTGAATATTCATGATACTTATGATAGAATATTATAAACTAAATAGCAAATGGGGGATATAAAATGAGGCAAGAATCAGGTCGTTCAATGATCGAGATGATGGGCGTGTTGGCCATTATGGGTGTTATAACTGTTGGGGCAATTGCCGCGATTTCCAGTGCAATGAATATGCAAAAACGGAACGAGGTTAATGATGAAGTTTTACAGATGGTAACCCAAGTACGCCAGATTTTCAGCGAATTTGATGATTATTCAAACATAAATAATGCAACGATTTTCAGTGCGATTAATATGTCTAACAAGAATCCATATGGTGGATCGTACGAGATAACGGTAAATCCGTCTAATCCGCGCCAGTTTATTGTGTCTGTTACAGGACTGACACAGTCAGAATGTGAATCGCTGGTGGTCAAGGGATGGGATGGTTCTGTCGGATACGAGGCGTCAGGGCGCACAGAAAGTGGTGCCGTGGGTGATTGTGACAGTGCCGGCGATCAGAATATAGTCAGAATAACATACGGTGAATAAATCGCCAGGGGCGTAAACATGGCGGAATTAGTGGAAATTTCAAAAACCGAAGAAGGAACGCGATTGTTGCGTTGGTTCTTGCGGCGTTTTCCTGCCATGCCACAACGGGAGTTTTATAAACTGTGTCGGGGTGGACAGATTCGGGTTAATTCATCTCGCGCCCGGGGTCAAGAGATATTATGTGCGGGTGATGTTGTGCGTGTTCCGCCGACTGTGGCCGGGTATGCAAAACCGGCGGTAAAAAAGACCGAGTCTGGTAACCGTTTTTCGCTATCTGATTTAGAATCATTGCGCCGGTGCATAATTCACAATGATGCTGATATTGTCGTTTTTGACAAGCCGGCTGGTCTGGCGGTCCAGGGGGGGACCGGTATTCGCAAGTCTGTGGATAAAATGGCGGCGGCGTTGTTTCCGTACGATAAAATTTCGTTGGTGCATCGATTGGATCGGGAAACTAGCGGGGTTTTAGTGGTCGCAAAAAATCAGCGCGCGGCGCAAATTTTGGCCAATGAATTCCAGACGAAATTTGCACACAAAGAATATTTGGCATTGTTGAATGGTGATGTTAAACCTGCACATGGTGTTATCGATAACTATATGGTCAAAGGCCAGGTTTTTGACGAACCCACCCGAATAAATGGCGGTACAGGGCAACGACCCCAGCGTGCGATTACAGAATATGATGTTTTGTCGCGGGCCGGTGGACATTTGTCGTGGGTGCGATTCGCGCCGAAAACTGGGCGAACACATCAACTGAGGGTGCATAGCGCGATGTGTTTACATGCACCAATTGTTGGTGATATGTTATACGGCGCAGATAAACAGTTGGATGGTGCGTTGCGGTCTGTGTTGGCAACGAATAATTTGTTTTTGTTGGCGTATAAATTAACTTTCCAGCATCCATCAACAGGTAAAATGATGACGTTGCGTGCGGGCGTGCCAGAATTTATGCAGCCAATAATAAAATTTTTAGAATTTAAGTTGCCTTGATTGGCAAGAGGTATAAAATAAATCCGCAATGGTAAAGAAAAAAAGAAATTTGTTTTTTGTAATAGTGCGTGTGATGGTTCTGTTTATAATGGGGCTGGTGGTGGCGGGTGTGGTTGCGCTGTCGCAGATAAATTTAGAGGCATTGCGTGGTAATGTGTTGGCTGTGTTGCGGGATGCAACCGGATTGCCGGTCGAAATAGATGGGGCCGTGTCGTGGAAACTGTCGCTGCGGCCGCAAATAGAGTTAAACCAGGTGCATGTCCCAAACGCCGCGTGGGCAAATCATGATGACGCATTCCGCGCAGAAAAAATTGATGTGACGCTGGATTTAATATCGCTGTTCCAGGATCGGCCAACAATTCAAGATATTAAAATATATGATGCTAATATTTGCATAGAACAAAATGACCAGGGACAATATTCTATATTGCCAGATATGGGTAAACAATCGTCAGCACCTGATGCATCGCCCGCCGAATATCCGTTCTTGGACCCAGGACTGGGTGGGGTAGAGGTTCAGAATCTGGAACTGGATGTTTTGGGAAATGAATATTCTATATCTGGGTTTCAAATTCGGTATATTCCACGTGAAGACAGTCGTGAATACAGTGGGTGGATAAAATCTGATTCAGATGTATTCCCGTTCATTATATCTTTTTCGCCGTATAATGCCGAACGCAAGGTATATCCAATGAAAATTGCGTTCGCCACAGGGGGCGATGCGTTGATTGCGAATGTCGCACTAGAAGGAACCAGCAAGGCACCAATTGATTTTATTATCAAGGGTGATATCCCAGATATTACCGCAGTGGGCGATGTTTTTAATATTCATCTGGCCCAGATGCCGAAATTATCAGTCAATATAACTGGGGGATTTGATTGGCATAAATTAACATTTAGAAATTCGTCCATTACCGTGCGCGGAACACAAATCGGATTTTCTGGCGGGGTTGATTGGTCTGGACCACGGCCAGTGATAAATGCCAATCTGGAATCAAAGTCTGTTAATCTGATGGAATTGTTTCCCGAGTTATATGGACGGCGTTGGACACGGCCAAATCGTGATCTGAATGTATTTCATGATATCCCATTGTTTGGTTCGGAATTTTTAAAATTTGATTTAAACCTGCATGCGATAGTCGACAGTTTGTTGGTTTATCGCGACATGGACATTCGTGATATCGATTTAAAGGTTGATTTGAAAAATGCACATGCACGCGTTGATGCGATGGTAAATTTTGCCGGTGGCGATGTTATGGCGGGGGCAGATGTTGATATTGCATCAGATGGTCATATGTATGTCAGAATGGGTGGCATGGGGCGCGGTATCGTTATCGGTACATTGATGAATCAAATTCAAATAAATGATTTTATTTCTGAATTGCCGGTAAATTTTGATTTGTATGTGGTGGCCAATGGATCCAATTTATCACAGTGGATGCAGACAATTTCTGGCCCGGTCCAGGTGTATTCTGCGGCCCCAGGCTATGCACATTCGGCGTTGGTTGCAAATATGTACGGAACAGATTTCTTGACCACATTGCGGCACAGTATTCGTGATTTGTTCAGTTCGGAAAAAAAGTATAACCAAATGAAAATATCGTGCGCGGTTGTGAACACTAAATTGCGTTCAGGGCTGATTGAAACACAGAATGGGGTTGCCATTGAAACAAACGCGATAAATGTCCGTCTGGGGGGCAGTTTGAATCTGGGGGATGAAGAAATTCAATTATCGTTGACCACAGTGCCAGTGCGTGGGTTGAAATTATCATTAACAGGTAATGTGGTGAATTCGATTGAAATTACGGGTAATCTGGCCGAACCAACCGTGCGTATCAGTGGCGCGGCCGTTGCGGGCAAGGTTGCGTCTGCAACCGGGATAGGGTTGCTGTTGGCGCCATTTACAGGTGGTATCGGTTTGGTTGCCGGTGCCGGTGTTGGATTGCTGGCGGGGGATTTGCTGGAAAATTGGTTGGCGGATGATAATCCGTGTGAAACGGCGATGAACCGTGGTGCGCCCGCGCGCCGTGATGATCCGGAATGGATGAATCGACCAGTTACAGAATTGGCTGCAGAAATGTTGAATTTAAATATTGAACAGTAAAAGGAGAAAAATACATGTCTGGCATGTTTAGTTGGGTTGCGTTGGTGCAAATTTTAATAATTATGCTGATGTTGGCGCTGTTTTATCGCAGTTTTATTCGTAATACTTCATCAGAACGCTTGGTGCGCGGTTTGTTGGGGTTGGCGTTATTGTGGGCGGTCAGTTTTATTTTAACATGGTTGCATCTGGATTTGTTGGGGACTTTTTTGCATTGGACTGCATTGTTCTTGTCTATCAGTTTGATTGTTGTGTTTCAGCCCGAATTGCGCAAGTTTATGGCGCTGATGGGAAATATTGATGAATGGCGGCGATTGTTTAAACGCGGCGGGGTGACAACCCGGGATACGCGGGCACTGGATGCGATTGTGTCGGCGGTTGAATATATGTCGGCCAAGCATACTGGCGCGCTGATTGTATTCCCCAGCACATTGGATGAAAGCGTAATTGAAAAACCAGGGGTTAGAATAGATGCCGTGATTTCTAGTGAATTATTACTAACCATATTCTTTAACAAAACGCCGTTGCATGATGGAGCTGTTATAATTGAAAAAAATCGTATCGCATATGCTGGGGGCATTTTGCCATTATCACAGAATAATCTGAATTGGAAATATGGCACGCGTCATCGTGCGGCACTGGGGCTGTCAGAGGTGTCTGGTGCAACCGTGCTGGTCGTGTCCGAAGAAAGTGGTGATATATCAATCGCGGAAAAAGGAAAGTTTACAAAATATGATGATATGAAAAAATTACGCGCAAAATTGGAAAAAGTTATGGCAAAATAATCTGGCCTGTATGCCAGGTGTCGCCCAAATGGGCAGCTTTTTATTATATACAGATTTTCTTTTTGTCAGAAAAATATGGTGTGGATTTGTCCTTGCGCCGAATCGAGATTTTTTGATAGACTGAATCGAAAAGGATGTAGGGACGAAAATATATAGTACAGGAGCATATAATGGAATTTTCAGTATTTCGTCAGGTTTTAATTCGTGCGCTGGGGCATATGCAGTCAATCGTTGAGAAGCGGGCGACACTGCCAATATTGATGAATGTAAAACTGGAACTGGGGGATGATCTGGTTCTGTCGGCGACAAATGTGGATTTGGAATTGGTTGAACATGTGGCCGCAGATATAACACTGGGTGGGAAAACGACTGTCCCGGTCCAGATGCTGTATGATATTGTTCGTAAACTGCCTGATGATGCAGAAATCAGTTTCAAGCAATCGGGTGACCAGTTGGTCGTGTCCAGTGGTCGTGCGGTGTTCCGTTTGCCAACACTGCCGGCGGAAAATTTCCCGGCGATGGCGGGCAGTAATTTGACCACAAAATTCCAGATGACCACTGGCGATTTGGCGCATTTGATTAATCAGACAAAGTTCGCAATTCCAACAGATGATGTTCGTTATCATTTGGGCGGGATTTATTTCCATATCTCGGACGAAGGTAAAGAAAAGATGCTGACTGCGGTTGCCACTGATGCACAGCGGATGGCCCTGTGTGCGATGCCGGCCCCGGCGGGCAGTGTGGAAATGCCGGCGGTGATTTTGCCACGGCGCGTGATTGGCGAACTGTCTAAATTACTAGAAGATGCGACTGTTGATGATGTGACGGTTGAACTGTCGGATACCAAGGCGCGTTTCACCGTTGGACCAGCAACATTAACCAGCAAGTTGGTGGATGCACAATATCCAAACTATCGCGTGGTGATTCCAAAGGGCAATGATAAAATCGCAATTTTAGACAGAAAACAGTTCTTGAACGCGGTGGATTTGGTGTCTGTGGCCAGTGTTGATAAAACAAAGTCTGTTCAATTGACTTTTTCTATGAACAAGTTGGTGGTAAATGCGTCCAGTCCAGATGCTGGTACCGCAACCCAGGAATTAGATGTTGAATACAATGGCGACAGTGCGTTTACCGTTGTGTTTAATGTAAAATTCTTGATGGATGTCGCCGGCCAGGTCGAAGGCGAAAAATTCCAGATGGAAATGCAAGATCCGTTATCGCCAACGATTATCAAATCAACAGATAAAAAAACAGACGCCTTGTTCGTGTTGATGCCGATGCGTATGTGATGAAAAATGGGCGAAAAAATGTATAACAGTTCTGCGCCGGCAGGACTGTTTTTGTTTACAGACGATTCGAATTGCAAATCTGATTTTTTATGATAACATTGCGCCAGTAAAAAAGGATATATGATTATGGCAGCAATTGAAGAAATCGCACCAGGTAAAGAACCACCAAAGAAGATGAATGCGATTATAGAAGTACCGGAAAACGGACATGTAAAGTATGAAATAGACAAGGCAACTGGCTTGCCACGGGTTGACAGAATACTGCATACGCCCATGGCGTACCCGGCGAACTATGGTTATTTCCCTGGAACATTGGGGGACGATGGTGACCCGTTGGATTGCGTTGTTGTGTGTAATTCGCCGCTGCGTCCGGGGGTTATTATAGAAGTGCGACCCATCGGTGCATTGTTGATGGAAGACCAGGCCGGTGGTGATGAAAAAATTATCTGTGTGCCGCGTGATAACATTGATCCGTATTATACAAATACAGAATATATTGAACAATTGCCGGCAATTTTGCGGTCAAAGATTGAATATTTTTTCCAGCATTATAAAGATTTGCAGCCAAATTCTTGGTCGCGTGTAACCGGGTGGGCTGATCGTGCGGCGGCAGATAAACTGATTATGGACAGTATTGACCGCTATTGGGCGCATAAACGCGCAGGGAAATAAAGTTCTTGCGCGGGCGATGTGGCGGATTTTATAATCTAGAAGTAAAAACAAAGGGGTATGTAAATGGCATCTTATATTGCAAATGATATGCGCGTGGGTTGGGTTATTTCCTATAATGGCAAACGTTATTCTGTTATGTCTATTACCAAGGTAAAACCAGGCAAGGGTGGTGCGTTTGTCCAGGCGGATTTGCGCGATATTGATTCTGGTAATAAAGATAACAATCGTTGGCGCGCCGAAGACAAGGTTGAAAAACTGATGGTCGAAGATATCGAATGTCAATACCTGTATTCTGATGGCACAGATGCATATTTTATGAATCTGACAACATATGAACAATTTACGGTATCGGTTGAATCGTTGGGTGAACAGATGAAATTCTTGGCCCCAGAAATGACAGTAAAAGTGAATTTTGTTGAAGGTCAACCAGTATCGGTATCGTTGCCAAAAACAGTCGTTGCCACAGTCGAAGAAACAGAACCTGCATTAAAGGGGCAAACTGTTTCCAACAGTGGTGGTAAACCGGCTATCTTGGATAATGGTGTTCGTGTTCAAGTGCCGTTGTTCATCGAACAGGGCGAAAAGATAGTGGTAAATACTGAAACCCTGGAATATGTCGAACGCGCAAAATAAATTATAATGGCACATCTGCAAAGGTTGATGGGCGTTCATGTAGCATTTGTACACTTCACACCCATCAACCTTTGCATCTATACCATTCTAATTTATTTTTTATACACTACGCAAATTTTTTGCCGGCATCTATATCATTCTAATTTATTTTTTATGTCTGTATCGAAAATTAAATTTGGTTGGTTGAGCCCATGATATTTTTTATTTCATCAATGCAATTTGTGTAAATATTTTTCTGGCCAATGCCCAGGTAATCGCGTGGGTTAAATCCAGATGGCGTGGCAAACAATGACTGGCGCACGCCCGCGGTAAAGGCCAGGCGAGAGTCACTGTCTACATTTATTTTGCATATGTTCATCTGTACCGCGCGGCGCAATTGTTCGGCGGGGATTCCGCGGGCGTTGGATATTTGCCCCCCATTTTCGTTTATTGTTTTTACAAATTCTTTGGGAATACTGGATGCGCCATGCAATACCAGTGGAAACCCAGGTAATTGGTCGGCGATTTTTTGCAAGATATCAAATCGTAATTCTTCGTTATCTGATTTGCGTTTGTATGCGCCATGACTGGTGCCGATTGCAATTGCCAGTGAATCAATGTTTGTCGCATTTACAAAATTTACAACACCGTCTGGATTGGTATAACTGGATTCTGTGCCGTGGGTGTTTTCGTCTTCGATTCCTGACAGGGTGCCCAGTTCCGCTTCGACAGAAACATTATATTTGTGTGCATATTCTGCAACAGTGCGCGCCAGGTCAACATTTGCGTCAAATGGTAATTTTGATCCGTCTATCATCACGCTGGAAAAACCCAGTTTTATCGCGTTTACGCATGCGTCAAATGATGCGCCATGATCCAGGTGCAGTGCAACGCCGTATTCAGGTTTTAAGTTTAATCCCCAAATCATTCCCATCAGCAAGTCTGGCCCCATATACTTTAATGCGGATTCCGATACTGCCAATATCACGGGGCTGTGCATGTCGCGCGCGGCGGAAATAATTGCCGATAATGTTTCCATGTTATAAAAATTAAATGCAGGCACCGCATAGTGGTTCGCGGATGCGTGCGCAAACATTTGATTTGTGTTAACCAGACCAAAATCTTTGTAATCCATGTTCGTGTTCCCTTTGTTGTTGTAAAATTATATCACAATCATTGCAGTGACGCCCGAATAAATTATGGGAATCTTTGTTGTATTTATTTCTGTAAGAGGTTTTTTATTAAAAACTTGACAATGATAAATTTTGTGCGACAATTTAAGTACGAATCGGGGAGCAGGTCAGAGAACGGGCAGAGTTTGATAAAGGATAGATAGCATGAAAAAAGTTCTGGTTTTTGCGATTGTGCTGGTCGGATTGGCTGGTTGTGGTGCATATTATGACTATTACAAGGGCGGTGTTAGATACACCCAGGATGGTCAGGATTGTATTTATTACGCCGGTGAATATGGCAGCAATTTTTCTAAATATGTTGACGGCATGAATACAAACAAGAAAATCGTGTATCGTAATACTCGTTGTGAAGACCTGTATGCGCGTGACACATTTGGTTTGCCGGCGCGTAATGAACGCCAGGTTTTGGCCCCAGCGGCACAAGAAGTGTCATGTCAGTCTTGTAACGCATGCAACACATGCAGCAATGTACAACCGGTTTTGAAACGCAGATATGTTATCGTTCCTGCTATGTAATTTATGCATAGTGGATTTATGGCGGCATCAATTGATGCCGCCATTTTTTATGTTTGATATGCTTGAACCGTGGGATTTTTTATGATAAAATTAGTCTAACAGGATAAAAGGGGATTTATTATGAGCAAATTATTAAAACAATTGGGTTTCGCAGGGCTGGCCATTGTGGCGGGTGCATCGATGCCGGCATTTGCGGCAGCGCCAGGTGGGGTGGCCACTGTGGGAAACAGCGGTCTGTGCGAACTGATTGGCCAGATGCAGGGTGTGTTTAAAATTCTGCGTACATTGGCGTTCGTTGGTGCGGCGTTTTTGATTGCGCAATGGGCGTGGGGGTACATCAAGGCTGGCGATGTCAAAATGGACGAGTTAAAGGACAAAGGTACTGCGTTGTTGGTTGGGTTCGTGCTGTTGTTCGGAATTGGATTTTTGTTACAGTTCTTGAGTTCTTCGGCCGGGTTAAGTACCATGGGGTGCGACAATTTAATAACAGGTTGGAATCAATAAAAAAGGCGGCCGGGTTGGCCGCTTTTTTTATGGGTATAGTGCCCTGGGTGCGACCGGGGATTTTTATTTTTGTTCTTCGATATTGGCCAATGAAAACAGTACCGATGAAATCAACAGTTGGTATGGGACATGCTGTTTGTCCGCCAGTTCTTTGATTCTTTCCAGAATTTGATGCGGAATGCGCATATTTATAACACGATCTGATTTGTTAAATGCGCGATAGGCCGCATATTCTTTTAACAAAGTTTCCATATTCATTACGAATAATTGTTGCATTACATTTGGCATACACAAACCCCTATACTGTTGGCAATACCACCGTCTTTACAATGAACTATATCATTGTATTGATGTTTGTCAATACAAATGTAATTATGCTTGTAGATACTGTTGTAATTACTGGTGTGGGGACGGGTGTATATTGGTATGTGTTGGGGTAATTGTTTTTACTTTTTTTATTTTGATGGCCGGGAAAACAGATGCCGGGTCTTGCATTTTTAATTTTATCCATATAGAATTGTGGATGTAGTTTTGGAAAGGATTTATTACGATGTTTAAACGAATTCTGTATATTATGGTTGCGTGCGTGTTGTTTGCATTACCTGCGCGGGCGGAATTAAAGGTTGATATTATTGCCGGTGCGGTGGAACCAATATCGGTGGCGATTCAGAAAATAGAACCCGTTGGAAATGTTTCCACTGATGATACCAATATGATACGCGATGTGGTAGAGGCGGATTTAAAACGAACAGGTTTGTTCCGTATTGTTTCACGCGATGCATTACCAGAATTTGTTGAAATGGGCAAAATGCCGGACTTTCAATTGTGGTCGGCAATAAAGGCCCAAGTTCTGGTCCAGGCGAAACTGGTCGCACAGCCAGGTGGGCGATATAGTTTGGAATTCTATGTTTGGGATGTTGCTGGCAAAGAACAGATAGAAGCACAAAGTCTGGTTGCGTCAAAAAAGTCTGTGCGCCGTTTGGCACATATTATGGCCGATGGAATTTATGAACGGCTGACCGGGGAAGTGGGATATTTTGATACCCAGATTGTCTTTATTGCCGAAACAGGGCCGGTAAGCGAACGGGTGAAACGAATGGCAATTATGGACCAGGATGGTTATGGGTTTAGATATCTGTCAGATAAAGATACTTTTGTTATGTCGCCACATTTTTCGCCAAATATGCAGACGATTGTATTCTTGTCATATCGTGATGATGATCCGATGGTTTGGACATTGGATCTGGATACCGGTGAACAGCGGCGTCTGGGCCAGTTTGGCGGGATGAATTTCGCGCCGCGTTTTTCACCAGATGGGACAAAAATTGCGTTGTCGTTGGTCAAAAACGGTATTACGCACATATATGAATATGATTTGGGAACAAAAAAACTGCGCCAGTTAACGTTTGGGTATTCACTGAATACCAGTCCGTCTTATTCACCAGATGGCAAAAAGATGGCATTTAATTCGGACCGCAGCGGGAACCAGCAAATTTATGTTCTGGATCTGGAAACGGGCGAAGTTGAACGCATCACATACGGGGCAGGGCGTTATGCCACGCCGGCGTGGTCGCCAGATGGGCAGTTTATAGCATTCACCAAAATTGCCGATGATACATTCTATATCGGGATTATGGACCCGCGCGGTAAAAATGAAAAAATCTTGGCCGGTGGCTGGTATATGGAGGCCCCATCCTGGGCCCCGGGGTCGCGCCGCGTTGTGTACTATGAAACAGAAAAGGCATTGGATGGTTTGGAACGCATCAGTCATATTCGCAGTGTTGATATCACCGGCCAGCATATTTATGAAATTGATTTACCCGATGATATTAATGGGGTTGAACCAACATGGTCGCCAAGATTGCCGTAAAACTGTGTCTGGTGTTTGGACTGGCCCTGGGGATTGGGGCGGCCCACGCGGTGCCAGCAACGGTTGATTATATCATCGATGGTGATACTTTTGCGGCGCGTGTGATGTTGGCGGACGATGTACAGATAACGGTGCGGGTGCGTATATCTAATGTTGATACGCCAGAATTACATGGTATGTGTGATACAGAAATCGAAATGGCCAATCGTGCGCGGTCGCGTCTGGGGCAGTTATTGCCAATCGGCAGCGCTGTGGAATTAACAGGTATTCGTGATGATAAATATTTGGGACGGATAGATGCGCGGGTTTTTGATAATATGGGACGTGATATCGGGGCGATGTTGATAGCAGAAGATTTAGGGCGCCCATATGATGGTGGACGGCGTGCGTCATGGTGCGAATAAAAAAATGGGCCAGTTTGCCCATTTTTTTATTTTCATGCGCTGTGGCGATTTATTGCCGCGCTGATTTCATCCAGTGACGCATTGCACGGCAACAGTGGTTCAAACCATACATTTGCGGTACCACTGTGCATTCTGCCGTGTTTGGGCCAGTACAGGCCGGCATCTGTGCCAACTGGCAAGATGGGTAATTTTAACTGGTGTGCTAAAAATAACAATCCACGCCGCAGTGGAATGTGTTGACCTGGCTTTGCGCGCGTACCTTCGGGGAAAATTATTAATGTTTTGCCATCGCGAATTTTCTTTTCAACGGCATGGGTTAATTTCTGCATATTTGTTGCGCCGCGTGCACGGTTCACCGGTTGCAGTCCCATGCGCCAAAATGCCCACCCATAAATAGGAATCCATAACAGTTCGCGTTTTATAATAAAAAATGAATCTGGGATATGGGTTGACAACACGGCGATTTCCAGTATGGACATATGCTTTGCCGCAATAATTGATTTGCCGTCAACGCGCATGTTTTCGTTAGGCACGCTGGGGATGCCATTTTCTTCGGCCGGTGGAAAGTGGATAACATATTTTATTCCGGCAACCAATCGCGCCAGTAATAACACCCCAGACGCACATGTTAATACGAAAAATCTGTTTACGCGATTGGATATCAAACCAACCAATAATATTGGTGACCATAATATGAAATATAATGCCAACAGTATTTTAAAGATAATTGTTCTGAACATTCGTTTTACTTCCTTTGTTTGTTTAAAATTCTAGCCCTCTTTGATTCCAAAAAGTGTCACGATATATTTTATATACTCAACCAGCCATCGTTCAAGTCTTTTTGCCGGCGGCATACCAACCAGCGGCACAGCACATGTTATGATTTCTGTATCAGGTAATTCGTGCGAAATCAGGTATTTTGCGCGGTTCATGTGTTCTTCGGTTGTGATTATAACGATTCTGTCCAGGCCGGCACGTGATACAATATCACGAATTGCACATGCATTTTGATATGTCGATTTCGAATCGGATTCGATTGTTACACGGCGCGCCATTTCATAGTTGTTTGCAACGCCGGCGCCAATAATGTATAAATCGGTGTCAGAATGTTGACGCATTTGACGCATGGCAAATGGAATACGGCGAATGTCGCCCGTCAGAACAAATATGCTGTCATCGTGACGAATGCCGTCACATCCGCGTGGGGCGGCAAGTTTAAAAGCAATTCCGCCAACAACAAAGGCACAGATTATCAGCAAAGACGGGGTTAGTATTTTCATTAACTGTTTTTTAATATGTTTATTGTTGTGCGGCGGGTTATCCATATCGCAAATATCGTGATTGCAATCGGTAACAGTACCAGTGCAATCCATCCCCACCCAGAAATATCTAGCATCGCCATCAGGCCAACGCGTGCACTGTGCGCCGCCCCAAGTATCAGCAACAATACCGGCGCGGCAATAATAAAACCAATCGCCCCCGCCACGGTACATATTTTTGCAATAATAACCTGCATCTGGTGGGCGACATAAGAATCACGCGCGCCAATTTGATTTAATATTTCCAGTTCGCGCCGATGCAACAGTGCCGTGTTGCGCGCAATGTACGAAATGCATACGCCAATCGTTCCCAATACTAACAACAGCACAAATGACGATATGAAAATCATTTTCCACCCGGCCGATGTCGAATGTGATAATGCCTGGGCATGGGTTAAAAACCGTGCGTGTGGTGATATCTCTTTGCCGATTTTGTCCAGGTCGTCTGGTGATACAAATTCTATTTCATACATCTGGGGCAGATAATTTTCCAATGCACTGCCACCCGAAATCCACGGGCGCATTAAATCGTGCATCTGGTCAGTGGTGATTTCGTTTACACTGGTAATTTTATCGCGATTATCATCAATAATTTTCTTTATCGTATCTGTGTTTTTTGTGTCCATTATCTGGACTGTGGCGTATAAATCCCATTGCGCGTTCCAGCGTACAACACCTGTTCCAATCGCCAGCGCAATCCCCAATGCCAAGACAGATAAAAATGTCAGCAGTGACATAATTGCCGTCATAAAGATGGATTGTTCGCGTACCAGTGAAAATACAATAGGCTTTTTAATCATTTATGCATTTCCAATATCATCAAATTGTTTTGACAGTTCGGTAAAATAATTCTGGGGCTTTGGCCCGCGCCACAGTTTTTTTGTTGTGTTATCCGGGGCAGGTGTGGTGGCGCCACCAATAAAGTTCACACGATGATTTTCAACGCGTATTACCGGAAATTTATATGTTTCCATTAACTTTGAACTGTGTGTGGCCAGGATAATTGTTGTGCCAAATGTTTTATTCATCTGGACAAATAATTCCATTAACCGTGACGCATTTTCATCGTCCAGATTGCCGGTTGGTTCGTCCGCCAGTAATATTGCCGGCTGGATAATAATTGCACGCGCCACAGATACGCGTTGCTGTTGCCCGCCAGACAATGTTTTTGGATTTGCGTCCGCATATTTGGCCAGACCAACCCATTCCAAAACCTTGATAACCAGTTTTTTTATTTTTTGTTCGGATATGCCACGCACGCGTAACGGCAATGCAACATTGTCAAACACGGTCATGTGCGACAACAGTGAATATTCTTGGAATACGATTGCCATTTTATGGCGCAACGCCGCGATTTCATCGCGTGTCATGTCATTTGTTACACGACCAAACAACTTTATCTGGCCACAGCATGGTTTGTGCAATTGGTATATCAGTCGCAATAATGTCGTTTTTCCCGCGCCAGATGCGCCCGACAGGAAATAAAAGCCGCCTGCACTGATATTAAATGACACATCAGATAACACTTCACGGGCATTATCATCGTATCGTGCGCCAACATTTGCAAAAGATATTGCGGTATTATCGTCCATGTGAAAAATAGTATAAAAAAAACTGATAATGGTCAAGAGTCCATAAAAAATAAAAAATGCGCCGATGGCGCATTTTTTATTCAACATCAACAACCTTGGTTGTGGCATTACGATTTAACGCCCACACTTCTTCGCCAGTGCCAGGATATTGTGGCCGTTCTTTACCATAAGAAATTGTTTTGATTCTTTCGGGTTCGATTCCATCAGCAATTATCACATGTGCCGCATTCCCCGCGCGCAGTGCCCCCAGTGCCAAATTATATTCGGTTGAACCGCGTTCGTCACAGTGCCCTTCGAGAATAATGTTAACACCAGGATTTTTTTTCATGTATAACGCCTGGCTTTCCAGTTCTTCGCGTGCCGCGTCAGAAATTGTTGCAGAATCAAATGCAAAAAAAACCTTGTCGTCATTGATCGGGGTGGAACTGGCACATGCAGTGATTCCCAGTGCGACCGCTGCTAACAGAAATTTGTTCATTTTTTTCTTCCTTTTTAATTTCTTATATATATGTACTAAATTTAGCAAAATTCATAAAAAGTTGTCAATATATGATTTTTATACTTTGGTCTGGGGCGTACTTTGTGATATACTAACGACAAAGTAAAGGAAGGAACACATGAAAAGATTAGTATCTATGTTTGTTTTGTTGGGGTTAACCGCGCCGGCGGTTGCGGCGCCCAGTTATTTAACGCGTACGGGTAATGGTGGCTATCGCGTCACATATGATTACACGGACAAGGCGAAAACCGGATGGTATGTCGGTGGACGCGCAGAACTGGGGTTCTGGAACTGGGAAAACAAGTACAGCGTTGATGATAACTTAACAGGGCTGAGAGACGCCTTTAAGAATGACGACTATTCGTTTGAGCCGGTATTTGGTGGCAGTTTGTCTGCCGGTCGCCGGTTTGCATATTTCTGGCGCGCAGAATTGGAACTGGGATATCTGGGGCATTTTGATGATTCTGATGCCGATTCAAGTATGTCTTTACAGATTCCATATGTCATGTTGAATGGATATTATGATTTTGTAAATGGTCTATATCTGGGGGCAGGTGTTGGCGCGGCAATGCCAATAACAGAGATGGAGCTAAGAAGTACAATCCCTGTGCTTAAGACTTTTGATAGTTCTGATCGTACAGAATACAGTTTTGCGCCAATGGCTGGGTTAATGCTGGGGTATTCGTATGAATTGGATAATAATCTGGTACTGGATTTACGGTATCGTTTTGCGATAATGACCGGGTTTGACCATCGTGTTGGCTTTGATGATTGGAATGATACTGCGCATTGGATCCAGAACGATGTTGATTTCTTGATGGATAATTCCATATCGATTGGTATCAGATATGAATTTTAACACAAAATGGTGTTGACCCGATTCGCACAAATATGATATCATTTAGACAAGTAGAGAGAATTAGCGTGAGAAAAAATCTGAAGATTTCAAGGTTGGCAATAGTTTGTGTCTTGTGCGCTGTTACGGCCTCGGGTGCATATGCGGCATCGTCTGTGCGCAGCCTGGGGGGCAGCGGTACATATACTAGTGCGTCTAGTGCGGCATCCGCTGGTTCGGCTGGGGCGACAACGGCGGTACGCGGTGGTTCGTTGCGTGTGACGCCGTCTTCGGGTCAGTCTGGGTCCAGTACGACAATCAGTGCTGGCACAACAACCTCTGGGCGTGTGGCGACATCGCCGCGTTTGTCGATTGGACAGTACTTGGGTGGCGCGACATCTATCAGTGGTGGGGGCAGTTCGTTGCGTCCGGGGACTGGTTCGGGTTCGTCTGGCGGTGGTTCTTCGTCTGGTGGCGGAATGGATCCGGATGTTGCCGGTGAAGTGTTGACGGCCATAGACGATATCCGGCGTGATGTTGACGCTTTGTTCAATGCGGATACGAACTTGCAGGATCAGGTTAGTGCAAAGCAAGATATGTTATATCCCGCCGCAGATGGGTTTATCATAATTGATGACAGTACGAACGAAATCTTTGTTGATGTTGATGCGTTGCAGGGTGCGTTGGAAACTGTTGCCGGCGAAGATGGACGCGAAGTTGAATTGGGTTCTAATGAAACGGATTTGTTGTGGCGCTATGTTGGTGATCCAGGATGGGAGACCTTGATTTCCAAGGCGGAAATTACCGGACCCCAGGGTGAAAAGGGTGAGCCGGGCGAGGCGGCTAATCTGGACGCATATTCCACGACCGAGCAGATGAATCAGGCGATTGGAAATGCAATCGCGGCATTGGCGGATGTTTATGCGACCAAGGCAGATGTTGATGCGTTAGAGCGCGAGGTCGCAGCCAAGGCAAACACACAATATGTAAATGATGAATTGGCAAAAAAAGCAAATGCAGCCGATGTTTATACCAAGACAGAAGTTGATGAAAAAGTTGCCGATATTGTTGCAGGCGATATGGACGAAGCGCTGGCGAACAAGGCAGATAAAACATATGTTGATGAACAATTGGCGACCAAGGCTGACAAGACAGAATTGGCGAACAAGGCAGACGCCAGTGCTGTTTCAGCATTAGAGACCGAAGTTGGTGAAATTAACGATTTGGCAAGTGATGCTGCATTGGCGGCGGCAAATGCAATCAGTGGTCTGGGTGCCAAAGAAAATATTTCAAATAAAACGCAAACTGTAACAAACAGTGCAACGGAATATCCGTCTGGTGCGGCGGTGACAGCCGCATTGGCGGATAAAGCGGATAAATCCGAATTGGCGAATTATGCCACGAATGATTCTGTTGATACAAAATTAGAAAATTACTATACGATTTCAGAAGTTGATGACAAGGTGGCAGATGTTGTTGCCGGTGATATGGGCGAAGCGCTGATTGGTAAAGAAGATAAATCAAATAAAACACAGACAATAGATGCATCGTCTACGGCGGATCAGTATCCGTCGGCGGCGGCGGTTTATGGTGTTTTGGAACAAAAGGCAGATGCAACAACTGTTGAGCAGATTGAACAAGAAATTACAAATGTTTCAAATCAATATGAAACAATAAATGAAACTGTAACAAATTTAGGCGACACAATTAATAACGAAGACACCGGTCTGAAAAAGCAAGTCGAAGATGCTGTAAATACTGCAAATGCTGCGCAACAGGCGGTCGCTGGCAAGCAAGATGCATTGGGATTCACCCCGGAAAATGTTGCGAACAAGAGTCAGACGGTTGTTGATGACGAAACAAAATATCCATCGTCTGCGGCGGTTTATGGTGAATTAGAAACCAAGGCAAATGTATCTGATTTGGCGAATTATGCGACGACGGAAACGGTAAATCAGATTGAACAAAATGTTACCAATGTAACGGAACAGGTTACAAATTTAGGCGACACAATTAATAACGAAGACACCGGTCTGAAAAAGCAGGTTGAAGATGCTGTAAATACTGCAAATGCCGCGCAACAGGCGGTCGCCGGCAAGCAAGATGCTTTGACCGCTGAACAAATGAATGCTGTGAATTCGGGCATTACCGCGGAAAAGGTTTCTGTATATGACGGCTATGCCGATACTATCGCGGGCAAGCAAGACGCGTTGGGATATACCGCCGAAGATGTGGCAAACAAAACCGATGATATGGCGGTGGATGCTGGGTCCACGACCAAATATCCAACAGTTCACGCAGTCGAGGCATATGTCACCAACACTGTGGCCGAAGGGGTTGAAATTAATACAGATCAAATTGCGGCCGGTGCGGTTAAAACGGATCAGATTGGTGATGGTGCCGTGACGGAAGAAAAATTGTCTGATGAATTAAATGCCGAAATTGATGGCAAGGCAAACACTGCGGATTTGGGCGATTTGGCGAAAAAGGATCAAATTCGTGACGCCGATGTTGCGGACGATGCGGCAATTTCGAAATCTAAATTGGCGACTGATGTGCAAAACGCGTTGGATAACGCGGCAAACGCAGTGGCTGCGCCGGCGGGCGAAAAACCAACAAACAGCGTACTGGGCACGGATGGCGAGGGCAATCCAGTGTGGTATGAAATCGTAACGGATTAAAGGAAAGAAAGAATGAAAAAATCAAATATAGCATTTTCTGGGGTTATGGCGGCGATATTGTTCAGTGCCGGCGCGGCTAATGCGACCACAACGCAAATTGCCAGCAAACAGTACGTTGACACCCGTGAAACGGCCATTTTGGAAAATGTCAGCAATACATATGAAACCAAAGAAAATGTCCAAAATCTGACTGAACAGGTTACAAATTTGGGTGATACGATTAATAATGCCGAAACAGGATTGACAACAACGGTAAAAAAAATAACCCAGGTTGTTGGTGATGATACATCTGGATTGGTCAAGGATGTTACGGATTTGGGAACAACGGTTGATGGCTTGACAGAAACAGTTGGTAATTTAGATACGGAACTGGATTCTAAATTGGACAGCGCGACCGCAGATGGCAAGTATGAGGTTTTAACCAACAAGGCGACTGCAATTAATGCAGAAAATCAAACTTCTGGAACATCATATCCATCGGTCGGGGCAATCGTTCAATGGACAAATAAAAAGATCGCCGATTTGTCGAATACTGGATTACCAGTTAACCCGGGTAATATCGAAGATGGAACAATTTCTGGCAGTAAATTGGAAAATGGTGCAATTACCACGGATAAAATCGCAAATGATGCCGTAACATCGGATAAAATTGCGGACGATGCGGTTGGGTCTGAACATATCAAGACCGGCGCGGTTGGATCCGATGAAA
This sequence comes from uncultured Alphaproteobacteria bacterium, assembly GCA_944389525.1. Lineage (GTDB taxonomy): Bacteria > Pseudomonadota > Alphaproteobacteria > Rs-D84 > Rs-D84 > Enterousia. The sequence goes on from CALXMR010000005.1 coordinate 25,181, forward strand.
TTGCCGATGGCGCGGTTGGTAATGCAGATTTGGCGGCAGATTCCGTAACAACAGATAAAATCAAAGATGGCACGATTTCATCGGCTGATTTGGATACGGCATTAAATGCCGAAATAGATGGCAAAGAAGATAAATCAAACAAGGCCACCACCATTGATTCAACCAACCAGGCATCCACAGACGCATATCCGTCTGTCAAGGCGGTGTACGATTGGACCACGACCCAGATTGCAAATGTTGAATTTGATCCGTCTGAATTGGCACCGGGGTCAATTGATGGTGATGCAATCCAAGATGGCAGTATTTCTGGTGATAAAATCACCGATGGCACAATTACATCAGACCAGATTGCCGATGGTACGGTTGGTACCGGTGATATCGCCGATGGTGCAATCACGGGCGATAAATTGGATGAAACATTGGCGGGGCAAATTGCCGATATCGATGGGAAACAAGACATTGCAATGGGTGTCGGTCACGAAAATCATATCGTGACAACTGATGCGTCTGGTAATATTACATCCGCTGCGACAATTGGTCAGGACAAGGTTACAGGTTTGACCACAGCGTTGGCGGACAAGGCGTCAATTGACGATATTCCAACAACTGTTGCGGAATTAACCGATGCATCAAATTATGCAACAACGGGTGCGTTGACGTCTGGATTGGCGGGCAAAGAAGATACATCTAATAAGACCAAATTAATCAATGATGGCAATAAATCGTCTGAAACACTGTTCCCGACAATTGGCGCAATCACCACGTGGACAGATCAACAGATTCAACAGTTATCGACCGAGGGTATTCCCGTTAATCCAGATAATATCGGTCCAAATGCGATTACAACTGATAAAATTGCAAATGGTGCGGTGACAACGCCGAAAATTGCAGATAAAGCCGTGACCGAAGACAAGTTGAGTGATGAACTGAACGCGGAAATCGATGGCAAGGCAAATGCCGCAGATGTTTATACCAAATTGGAAACAGATGGCAAAATTGTTGAATTGGCGGTACCGCAGCCAGACGCAGATTGTCAGGCGGAATCAGGGCTGTGCGTATTATCGGTTACAACCGATGGTGATTTGGCATGGGTAAATGTAACCGCACCGGCAGAATAAATAAAATTAAATAAAAAACAGATTTGAAAAACAAAAAAACAAAATAGAAAGAAAGGAAAGAAAAATGAAAAAATTAACAGCAGGTATATTTGCAACATTATTGGCAGTCGTATCAACCGGCGCCGCAAATGCAAGAATTGCGTCACAGGCATATGTTGATGAAAAAGATGCAGAACGTGTTGCGATTCAACAAGAAACAAATAATGGGGTCTTAACAACGAGTGCAACCGGTGCAGTTCAGGTTTCTGCCACCATCCCACAATCGAGTGTTGCTGGATTGGATACGACATTAGCGGGCAAGGTTGATGATGCTGATTTGGCAAATTATGCAACCAAAACGGCACTGACAGATGGTTTGGCAACAAAGGCATCGCAATCAGATGTAACAGCGTTGACGGGTCGTGTTACAACAGCAGAAGATGAGATCGATGCATTACAGGCACCAACAGCGCAGGTTGCTGAGGGGGTAACTGGACCAGTTTCTGGTGGTACAGTATATGACGCGATTGAGGGGGTTACAGGTAATGTAGGTAGTGTAACAGGTCGTGTAGATACATTAGAAGGTGAAATGGATACGGCGCAATCTGACATCTCAGAATTACAGGCAGGTAAGCAAGATAAAAATATGGGGGCAGGGGCAGCAAACCATATCGTAACAACGGATGGCAGTGGTAATATTACATCCAGTGCGACAATTACCCAGGGGCAGGTTGCAGGTTTAAATACAGCATTAGATGCCAAGGCAGATAAATCTGCATTAGATGGTAAAGTAGACGCAAATAAAGCAATTAGTGCGGGAACAGGTACAAAAATTACATATGATGCAAAAGGGTTGGTAACGGGCAGCGCCAGTTTAACTGCGTCGGATATCCCGGCATTGACAACAGATAAGATTACTGGTTTAGATACAGAATTGGATTCAAAGGCATCACAAACGGATTTAACCGCATTAACAGGGCGTGTTACAACCGCAGAAGGGGATATTGACGCATTACAGGCACCAACAGCGCAGGTTGCTGAGGGGGTAACTGGACCGGTTTCTGGTCAAACAGTGTTTAATGCAATCCAGGGCGTTACAGGTGATGTTACCGGTGTAACAGGCCGTGTAGATACATTAGAAGATGAAATGGATACGGCGCAATCTGACATCTCAGGATTAAAGACAGGTAAGCAGGATAAATTAACAGGTCCAGTTGGTAGTGCAACCCAGCCAGTGTATGTGAATGCAGAAGGTAATGTAGTTGCAGGAACCGCATATGGTTCATTGGCGACCAAAAATCAGGTTGCAAATGCGGATGTTGCAGATAATGCCGCAATCGCGCAAAGCAAGATTGCAAACTTGGTAACTGATTTGGCAGCAAAAATTACGGCGCCAGCAACATCTGAAACCGGTGAAACTGGTACATGGGTTTTGACATATGACGGAACCAGTTTCCAATGGGAAGATATTACCCGTGCTGGTGAATAATATGTAATGAATAATGTGTGCGGTGTGATGTCGCGCCGCACACAGGTAAAAAAAACAGATTGCGATAAACGAACAGTGGAACGAAACAGTTTTTTTAGGTAGAATACGGATATGATAAAGTCAAAGGGCATTTTCGCAGTTTCTTTTATAGCTATGATGGTGGTGGGGGGCGCATATGCAAATATTGCATCCCAGGGATACGTTGATCAACAGGTTGACGCAAAGCAAAATGCCAGCACCGCCGTAAAGGTTGCCACCGCCGGGACCGCGGTGGGGGATACGACGCATCCGGTCTATGTTAATGCCAGTGGCGTTGCAACAAAAATAGACAAGGTTGCCGCCGCAGCAAGCGCGGATACTGCAACCAGTGCAACCAAGGCAACGCAAGATGGCAATGGGGCAAATATTGCCAATACATATGCCAAAAAGACCGAATTGCCAACGGTGAATAATGCCACGCTGACCATTCAGAAAAATGGCGCAACTGTTGATACATTTACTGCGAATGCGTCTGCGAACAAGACAATTAATATCACTGTGCCGACACAAACCAGTCAATTACAAAACAATAGTGGTTATATTACATCGGCGGATCTGCCAGATGAATATCAGTTAAAGGCGGCAACGGCGTCTGAATTGGGCGGTGTGAAATCCGGTGGTGATATTACTGTGGCGACCAGTGGCGCCGTGACCGTGAACAGTGCCACCAAGGCGACCCAGGACGCGTCCGGCAATGTGATTACAACCACATATGCGACAAAATCTGAATTAACATCTGGGTTGGCTGGGAAACAGGCGACTTTGTCGGGTGCGCAATTGAATGCGGTGAATTCTGGGATTACGTCGACCAAGGTATCAACCTATGACGGATACAATGCAAAAATAACCGCCGCGCAGACCGCCGCGCAGACCGCCGCCGATGCCGCCGATGCCGCACAAACAGCGGCAGAAACAGCACAAAGTACCGCGACAGCTGCACAGAATGCTGCGAATGCCAAGGTTGCCACCGCACAGGGTTCTGGTAATGCAAACAAGGCGGTGATTACGAATTCGTCTGGGAATATTACAACCGGTACGATTTCGTCGGGTATGATTGCAGATGATGCGGTAACCGCGGCGAAAATAGCAACCGGTGCAGTTGGAACCGATGGGTTGGCGTCTGGTGCCGTGACATCCGCGAAAATTGCCGATAGCACAATTGTAAATGCAGATATTTCCGCCAGTGCCGCGATTGCTGCGTCAAAGATTTCGGGATTGGCGACGGTTGCGACATCGGGGTCTTATGATGATTTAACGGACAAGCCGACAATTCCAGCGGCGATAACTGTTGATTCTGCGTTAAGTTCAACTAGTACAAATCCAGTTCAGAACAAGGTTATAAACACCGCATTGGCAGGTAAGTTAAGCACAACAGGGACAGCAGCCAAGGCAACAGCAGATGCAAGTGGTAATAATATTGCAAACACTTATGCGACCAAGGCGCAATTAACGGCATTGGACAGTACATCATCTGGTTCAGGTGCGGTGGTTACAAATGTTTCCCAGACAGACGGCAAGGTGTCTGTAACCAAGGGGAATGTTCAAATCCCAGTGGGCAGTGCAACTGCAACATCTTATGCCACAATTTGGGTTCAATAAAGGGTGCAGATGTTGTTACAGGGCAGGAGAGAGAACGAATTTCGCGGGCCTTTGCCCGCGTTTTTGTTTCTTGTCATTCTGGTGTGTGGGGGCAGGGCGACCGTGGCGATCCAGTGAATGCGATATGTGTCGCGTTGCGACTACATTATTTACTGGATTGCTTCGCTATGCTCGCAATGACAAGGGGAGGGCTCGCAATGACAAGAGAGTGTGGTCGTTATTCGTTTCTTGTCATCGCGAGGGAACGCAGTGACCGTGGCGATCCAGTGAATGCGATATGTGTCGCGTTGCGACTACATTATTTACTGGATTGCTTCGCTGCGCTCGCAATGACAAGGGGGGGCACGCAATGACAAGGGGGCAGAGGGGCAAGTTAAAACAGGGTGATTAATCCAACCCCCAGACCGGCGGCGATAATTGCGCCAATCGTTAATGGCCAAAAATATTTCTTTACAATTGCGTTCGCGCGTTCTTGGAAAAAATACAGCAATGTTGCAATTATTGCAAAGCGACCTGTGCGGAATATTGCAGATACGGCAACAAATATCCACAGTGGGTACCCAATAAAGCCCAGCCATATTGCCAGTAATTTATATGGTATTGGTGTTACAGCAGTCAGAACAATTATCAGTATCCCATATTTACTGAACATCGGTTTTATCGCAGTTTCAATTAATTCAGGGTTTGTAAATGTGTTTACTATCCATTGACCCAGTGAATCCCACAGCCATGCACCAATCATATATGCCAATATTCCGCCGACAATCGACCCCAATGATGCGGCAATCGTTATTGGAACCGCGCGCCGTTTGTTTGCAATGATTGGTGGGGTCATGAATACTTCGGGTGGAATAAATAAAAATATCGATTCGCAGATTGTTAATATAAATACTATCCATGAATATGCACGACTTTCTGATTTGCTGAGTATATATTCTGCGAATTTCATGTGTTTTTCCTTTCCTTGGTCAAAAAAATTTACTTGATTCTAAATTAATATCTTATAATTTACAATATATAATGATGAAACGACAAAATAATTCTAATCGGGGTGCGCGTGTCGCCAGTAAAGTGCAAACACTGGTGGCGGAAATTTTGCGCGATAATTATGGCGAAGATAAGTTAATTTCTGGGGTGTCGTTGGTTGGGGCGGTGGCACATGGGGGATTGCAATTCGTGCGGTTGTTCTATTATTCCCGTAATGATGATATTGATGCAGTACAGCGCCGGTTAAATGATATTACAAAAACGGTGCGGTATGAACTGGGGGCGCGAATGAATCAAAAATATGTTCCAGATATCCGATTCGAATATGATGACACTTTGGACAGGGCAGAGAGAATAGATGAACTGTTAAACAAAATGGATGAAAAATGAAAGCAGGATTAAAACAAATTTCAATCGTTTCAACAGATGTGTTAAAAGATTGCTTTGCAATCGTTGATCAGGTGCATCCGTATGATGCAATCGCGCTGTTCCATAAAATGCGCGACGATGTTGAACGCCGGGGACATGTGCTGTTCGTGTTTAATGGTGCACATAACACCATGGGATTTATCAAAGGACAAATAAATAAACCAAACTTTAAATCAATTACACCGTATGGGTACCAGGCGCAGATTGACAGTCTGTACGTAGATAAAAAATATCAGAATTCTGGAATTGGGCGGATGCTGGTCCAGGCGTATGAAAATTACTGTAAAAGCCAGAATGTTGCAGAAATTATATTACGGGCACTGCCGACAGAACAGGCAAAGAAGTTCTGTGAGAAGAATGGGTATAAACTTGTCAATAATACTGCAGTGATGCGTAAGTATTTGGTGCGATAGTTCTGTCGCACCCTTTTTAAAAATTGGTTGCAAATCTAAATATACTGGTGTATCATTGCCGCAGACTATTGGGGTTTTTATGAACCAAAAGAATATTAGAAACTTTGCAATTGTTGCCCATATTGATCATGGTAAATCAACACTGTCAGACAGGTTGATTGAATATACTGGCGGACTGCAATCGCGCGAAATGAAGGCCCAGGTTCTGGATTCTATGGATATCGAACGCGAACGCGGAATTACGATAAAGGCCCAGACAGTGCGATTGAACTATACCGCGCGCGATGGGCAAGTATATCAGCTGAATTTAATGGATACGCCGGGACATGTTGATTTCTCGTACGAGGTGTCGCGATCGCTGGCCGCGTGCGAGGGGGCGTTAATTCTGGTCGATGCAACCCAAGGGGTCCAGGCGCAAACACTGGCGAATGCATATCTGGCGTTGGATAATGATTTAGAAATGCTGCCTGTGCTGAATAAAATTGATTTGCCGTCCAGTGATGTGGACGCCGCACGGGAACAGATCGCAGATGTTATTGGACTGGATGCGTCAAATGCAATATGCGTGTCGGGAAAAACAGGGGCGGGGGTGCCAGAACTGCTGGAAGAAATTGTGCATCGGTTGCCCGCACCAGATGGTGATGAAAATGCGCCGGCGCGCGCGCTGTTGGTGGATTCGTGGTATGATTCATACCTGGGGGTTGTGATATTGGTGCGCGTGGTAGATGGACAATTGACCCGTGGTCAGAAAATAAAATTTATGGCAACAGGGGCCGAATATACGGTTGAAAAAATCGGCTATTTTACGCCAAAGATGGTGGATGTGGATGTTCTGGGTACTGGTGAAATTGGGTTTATTATAACTGGTATGAAAACAATTCATGATTGCAAGGTTGGTGATACAATTGTGGACAGTCGCACTGGGGGTGGGTGTGAACCGTTGCCGGGATTCAAGCCATCTGTGCCAGTGGTGTTTTCATCATTCTTTCCGATGGCCGCTGATGATTATCCAGCGTTGCGGGACGGGGCGGAAAAATTGGCACTGAATGATGCATCGTTCGTTTTTACAACAGAGAAGTCGTCTGCGCTGGGGTTTGGTTTGCGGTGTGGATTCTTGGGGCTGTTGCACATGGAAATCATCAGTGAACGGTTGCGCCGTGAATTTAATCTGAGTTTGATAAGCACTGTGCCCAGCGTGCTGTACAAGGTGTATTTGCGCGATGGCACGGAATTGGATTTGGAAAATCCGGCCGATATGCCAGATGTTACGAAAATCGCGTCAATCGAAGAACCGTGGGTGCGCGCAACAATCATGATGCCTGATAAATATATGGGTGGTATTATGTCGCTGTGTTCGGCGCGGCGCGGAATACAAGAAAATATTTCTTATGTTGGTAATCGGGCGGTCTTGGTGTATCAGTTACCACTGGCGGAAATTGTGTTCGATTTTTACGACAGAATAAAGTCACTGTCATCGGGGTATGCATCGTTTGACTATGTGGTCCAAGGGTATCGGCCGTCTGATTTGGTCAAAGTGTCGATATTGGTTAATGATGAAAATGTTGAACCGCTGTCGTTCATATGTCATCGCAGCAATGCGGAAAAACGCGGACGGCAAATTGTCGAAAAATTAAAGGATCTGATTCCGCGACATCAATTTAAAATACCATTACAGGCGGCAATCGGCGGTAAAATTATCGCGCGTGAAACAATTGCCGCATATCGCAAGGATGTAACCGCAAAATGCTATGGCGGGGACATCACACGCAAAAGAAAGTTGTTGGAGAAGCAGAAGGAGGGAAAAAAACGAATGCGGACATTTGGAAATGTTGAAATTCCGCAATCCGCATTTATAAATGCACTGAAGGTGTCGGATTAGAAATAAACACAATAAAAACAGGAGTTGCCAATGTTTGAAGTTATACAATATTTATTAAATAACAATATCAATTCAATTCGCAGTGATTGCGCAGAATATAAAATACTGCAACAAAAGTATAAATCTTTAAAGGCGCAAAAGAAAGCCGCGTATGCAAAATTGAAAGAATTTGGTGCATGTGTGTCGAATTACAAAACGTGTCAAGAATATGATTATGTTATAGATAATGGTTGTCCACCCGTCATAGAAAATGTAGTTGTTGAAGCTTACACGGAAACATTACATGCATGCGATAATTGGTCTGAAACGCCATGTCTTAACGAGAGTTGCCCGCATTTTGCTGAAAACAAAAATTATATCCGCATATTACAGGATTATAAAACAGTGTGTGATATGAAAAAGCGCTTTTGGTGTGAAAAGTTTAACCGTACTAAATAAAAAACAGATGGCGTGTTTTCTTGTTCGTTATGTTTTGAAAACGCCATATTTGTCAATTTTGGCGGAGTTTATAAATGCACTGAAAGTATCTGATTAAAGGAAAATAGCATGCTGAAAGAAATAATAAATTATGTGTTTTCAAAATCGCCATTGCGAATTTGGGTTGATTATGAAGACTATTTAATTATAAAAACAAAGTGCACAGAACTTGAGGAACGTATGCGTGATGCACGGCGTTTGCTGGTGCGGCCATATGTCACAAAATCAGAAATTAAAGAACCTATTGGTTGTATAAAACGACGGGTTGTTTTTCCCGTGCAGTCAGCAGAAAATATTGTTTGTGAAAGAAAATCATCTGTGATGAAGGAATATTATTGTGTGAATTTCAATGAAAGTGCACAGAGATTTTCTGATTCGTGCAATATTAAAAGCTGCCCATTGTATCAAAATTATAAAACGTATGCTGATTTAAAACGAAAGTACGAGTTCTTGTTGAATGAAAAAAAATCATTTTGGCAAAACAAAATTTGCTTGAAATAAAAATAGAAAAGAGGATTTTTTATGGGTTTGTTTAAATATTTGTATACAACATCGTGGAATAAAATTCATCAAGATATCCAGGAATATAAAAGGTTGCGTCAGACAGAAAAAACGGCAGACAAGCTGATGTGGGAAAAATATTCACAAATAAAAATTGATTTGGGGCCACAAGAATATGATATCACCCAAACAACCAATGGCTGTATCGTGCTGTGCGAGCAATTGTTGCCGGACTTTGGTCGTGATACAGTGCCAATGCTTTTACTGCGCAGATCGGTGTGTCCATATTTTAAATATAAAGAGTTTTGTAATCGGTCAGATTGTGAATTCAGAACACAGCAAAAACAGTATGTTGAAGCGGTTGTTCGGTATGACTTGATAAAAAGTGAATGCAGAAATTTTTGGCGCAAGAAATTTATCGCGTCAAATACAAAGTAAGATAGTACAGGAAAATAAAATGTTTCTAGGAAAATTAAAATATGCTATTCGTGCCCCAATTGTGTGTATAAAGAAAAATTGGCATGAATACAAATTTTTAAGCAAAGCAATTGATCGGGCTCAAAAGGCGTGTGACCAGGCTAGAGCAAATATAACAACGGTCAGTTTTGATGATGATGGATTGTCTTGTATTGTAAAACATAGCACATTTGTACGCTTTTCTGAAAGACAGAAAAAGCCATTTTATTGTGATTATGAAACGCATTGTCTGATGTGGCGTGAAGGCTGTACCGTAAAAACATGTCAATATTTTAATAGACATATTACGTACAATAAAGCTAAATCTAGATTAGATATGCTGATGACACGAAAAAATAATTTTTGGTCACGAAAATTATCTGGAAAAATTAGATAAATGGAGGTGCATAATGTTTATTGATTGGGTTAAATATTTTTTAAAAACAACCAGGGCAGAAAGAATTTCAGATAGAAAAAAATACGATAATTTGAACACGGTATATAAAATAAAGGCTCAACAGTGCATCTTGGCATATAATGATTTGTTGTCATTTAATGGCGAAATGTCTTGTCGTTGTACAAAGATGAGTTTAAAGACAACTATTGACAATAATCCTGGGGGTAATAATACCGCAACAGGTCTTGTAAAAAGTATCTTTGTGGAATGCCCCAAGTTTTTTTATTATACGGAATGCGATAATGAAGACTGTTCGTTTTATGAAAAAAACAAAAATTTTGTTCGTTTAAATAATGAATTGGTGGAAGTGCGCTTGAAGCGGGATGCATTTTGGCAAATCACAGTTGATAAAAGGTTGGAAAAAATATACTAGATATAGGTGAAAAAGACCATGGCACATCAATTTTTTTTCAATCCGTTTATATTGGATAATTTGCCGGCCCCAGCAACAGGGTTTGATGTTGTCCAGGATATTTCTGAACCACGGTTGCGTATGTATGTGACCAGCCGGGGTGTAAAAACATTCTTTGTGCGTAAACGCGTGCATGGGCGTGACCGGCGCATATTGATTGGTAATTATCCTGATGTGGATATCGAAACAGCGCGCGGGGCAGTGTCAGAGATTTTGACCCGTGCCATGGAAAAACCAGTTCAGCATCGCCGTAAAATCACATTTCGCAAATTCTTGGATTTATATATGGCGAATCGTGTTCGGCGCAGTGGGTATTCGTACGATAAACTGGTTCGGGCCGTGAACCGTCATTTGGGGGGGCTGTTTGATAAAAATTTATCTGATATAACACCGGCAGATATATCAACAACAATTTCAAATATAGATGGTCGGGCAATTGCCGCGCGTATGCAAGAATTTCTGCAAAGTGTTTTTAAATATGCGGTGGAAAACGGGTATGTGGTGGAAAATCCAGTCTCGACATTGCCCAAAATATCACAAAATCGCCGCGTGCGCCCATTGAATAAATCTGGGTTCTTGCGATTGATGCGCGTATTACAGCGCCAGCCATCGCCTGTACTGCGGTCGGCGTTTTTGATGTTGGTGTACGGTTTTGCACCAAAGTCCCAGGTTTTTGCAATGCAATGGCGTGACTTAGATTTTAATCATTACACATGGTGTGATCGGCCATTGTCAGATGCGGCGGTGGTATTGCTGCAAGATTTGCCCCAGGACAGTCGTTGGGTTTTTCCGGGACGGGGCCGGGGACATTTGACCGACCCGCGTGTCGCGTGGCGGCGTGTGGCGGTGGCGGCTGGGATACCAAATTTGACAATGGATGATGTTTATAAATTCTTGATGCGCCAGGTTGTCTGGGCGTCAGACAAGGAAGAGTTTCGTGCAAATATGAATGCGCTGTTATCAGAACTGATGGCGTAAACATAAATTTCTGTAATTGTCAAGCGTTTGTTATCGTTTGTTATAATTCCTTGACACTGGTGGCGGAAAATGATAGTTTAGAATAATGACGCCCATGTGTGGGCCACAAATTTAACCTAAACAAAGGATAAAAAATGACAACTTTTGAAAAAGTAAGAAAAATAGTCGCCGACAAATTGGGTGTACAGGAATCGAAAATCGAAGAAACATCTGCATTTGTTAACGATCTGGGCGCAGATTCTTTGGATGTTGTTGAATTCGTTATGGAAGTGGAAAAAGAATTCGATATCACTATCCCAGATGAAGAAGCAGCCAAACTGACAACAGTTGGTGATGCGGTAAAGTATATCGAAGCGCATAAAAAATAATTCTACAAGGGTTTATAGACTCTGGGGGTTCCGTTGTGATATCTTGTTATTGCAACGGAACTTTTTTTCTGTACGCGGGGCAAAAAACAGTCTATGATTGTCACAGGTATTTAGTTTTTTAGAAAGGATAATGAATGAAAAGAGTTGTTATCACTGGTATGGGTATTGTGTCACCGGTTGGAACGGGGATTGAATACGCGTGGAAAAATATTGTCAATGGTGTTTCTGGGGTTCGTAAAATCGATACATTTGATGCGTCTGATTTATCGTCACAGATTGCGGGGTTGCCGATTATTGGAACAGATGCCGGACAATACAATCCTGATGCGGTGGTTGACGCGCGCGAACAGCGTAAAATGGACAAGTGCATTGTATACGGCATGGTCGCCGCGGACGAGGCTATTCGTGATGCTGGATTAATTGACTATGATGGTGACAAAAGTCGCATGGGGGTATCAATTGGTGCCGGTATTGGTGGATTGAATACAATATATGACAACTGTGTTGAACTGTATGCGAATGGTCCGCGTCATATCAGTCCATTCTTTATACCAAAGGTTATTATTAATATGACCGCCGGTCATGTTTCCATCAAGTATGGATTAAAGGGGCCGAACTTGTCGGTGGTGACGGCGTGCGCGTCGGCGGCGCATTCAATTGGTGAAGCGGTTCGTTTAATTCAACATGGTGATGCTGATGTCATGGTTGCCGGTGGTGCCGAAGGTGCGGTTGGTAAAATCGGTGTTGCTGGGTTCTGTGCGATGAAGGCGTTAAGTACGCGCAATGATGCGCCGACCAAAGCATCGCGCCCCTGGGACAAGGAACGCGATGGTTTTGTCATGGCCGAAGGTGCGGGTATTCTGGTTCTGGAAGAATACGAACATGCGGTTGCCCGTGGCGCAAAGATTTATGCCGAAGTGGCGGGATACGGTCTGTCGGGTGATGCGTATCATATTACTGCGCCGGCCCCTGGGGGCGAAGGCGGTCTGCGCGCGATGCAGGCGGCGTTAAAAGATGCCGGTATGCAGCCGGGTGATGTTGACTATATCAATGCACACGGTACATCAACAGGTTTGGGCGACCTGGGCGAATTAAGCGCGGTGCAAACATTATTTGCTGGCACAAATGTTTCGATGTCGTCAACAAAATCTATGACAGGGCATCTGTTGGGTGCCGCCGGCGGGGTAGAGGCGATATTCTGTGTCATGGCGATTCGTGATGGTATCGTTCCGCCGACAATTAATTTGGAAAATCCAGAAGATGCAGTTGGTGATTTCGACCTGGTGCCGAATGTTGCAAAACAGCGGCCGGTTAATGTCGCGTTAAGCAATTCTTTTGGATTTGGTGGTACAAATGCCAGTTTGATTATCAAACGATTTGAAAAATAAAAAACGGGGCATCGCCCCGTTTTTTCAAAGGCAAAGCGCAGAGTGCAATTGTTATCCGCGGTTTTCTCTCTCTTGTCACCCCGTGGTCAAGCCCACCGGGTGACAAGATGAAAAGTGTCATCCTGGGGTCAAGCCCCAGGATGACAAGAAAGACAGTCACGGGGTGACAGATTTATGAGTTGGGTGTAACTGGTGCTGTTGTTACAATAATATTTTTGTTGATTTTTTGTCCCGGGGGTTGCATAATCGGCCTGCTTTGGTTGTGAATGTCGGAGTGTAGCTCAGCCTGGTAGAGCGCTACGTTCGGGACGTAGAGGTCGCTGGTTCGAACCCAGTCACTCCGACCACTGTTTGATATCTTTTTGGTAAATCAAGGGACATCATGTCCCGTTTATTTTTTCGCGGAAATTTTTATTCATATTTTTATTTTACATGTCATAAATATATTGCAATAATCTGTTGTAACGCAAAAAGGGTTGTTTTATGTTCGCACGTAAATTCTTAAAAAAGACAGAGTTTGATAACTATGATGACTATATTCAAAATGGTGCGCCAATTGTCCCCGCGAATTTTAATTTTGCATATGATGTGATTGATGTCTTGGGGCAACAGGAACCGAACAAGTTGGCGTTGCTGTGGACGGACGATTCAGGCGTTAAAATGGAATTTACTTTTCGCGATTTGTCGCGTATGTCAAATGCCGTGGCAAATTTCTTGGCATCGCGGGGGCTGCATCGTGGGGATACGGTGTTGCTGTTTATGCGGCGGCGGTGGGAATATTGGATTTTGATGTTGGCCATGCATAAACTGGGGGTGATTCCAATTCCATCCACCAATCAATTAAAGGCCGAAGATATTGAATATCGCATAGACCAGGCCGCATGTCGTGCCATTGTCGCATTTGACGATGGGCACATCGTTGATGAAATAAAAAAAGCAATTGGTGAACGCGATGTGCAATTGATTTCTAATATCGAAGTTGCCGAATCGATTGATACTATGCCGGATACATTGACGCGTGTGCCAAATGAAAATACTGATACTATGGTGATTTATTTTACCAGTGGCACCACAGATATGCCGAAGATGGTGGCGCATAATTTTGTTTATCCGTTGGGGCATATAAATACCGCGCTGTTCTGGCAGCGGTTGCATGACGGCGACATTCATTTCACATTGTCTGAATCGGGTTGGGCAAAATGTTCATGGGGCAAGATGTATGGCCAGTGGCTGGCCGGGGCGGTCGTGTTTGTGTTTGATTTTGCGGGCATTGCAACGGCACATGATTTATTACAGGCAATGGCAGATAATCATATTACATCTTTCTGTGCACCACCGACTGTGTATAAAATGCTGATACATGCAGATTTCAGTAAGTATGATTTGTCTGCATTGAAAAAGGCCGATGTCGCAGGCGAAGCATTGAATCCAGAGGTTTATGAACGCTTTTATAACGCCACAGGGGTAAAATTACACGAAGGATTCGGTCAAACAGAAACATGTATATTGCTGTTTACGAATCAGTGGATTGAACCAAAACCAGGCAGTATGGGTATGCCGGCCGCGGGTTGGGATATAATGTTGCTGGACGAAGGGGGGCGGCCTGTGCCCACTGGCACGGTTGGTGAAATTTGTGTGTCATTAAAAAATGGGCGCCCCGTTGGTCTGTTCCAGGGATATCACAAAAATGAAAAACTGACCGCCAAGGCGTTTCGTGACGATATCTATCATACGGGTGATGTTGCCTATCGTGATAATGATGGATATTTTTGGTTCGTGGGTCGTAATGATGATCTGATTAAAACATCTGGGTATCGCGTCAGCCCGTTCGAGGTGGAAAGTGTGCTGTTGGAACATCCGGCCGTACGCGAAGTGGCAGTCACTGGTGTGCCAGATCCAACCCGTGGTATGGCGGTCAAGGCGACAATTGTTCTGAACAAATATTTCCAGGGTACTGATGTTCTGGTGCGTCAATTACAGGACCATGTGCGTGCGCGGACTGCATCGTATAAATATCCGCGTATAATCGAATTCGTGGACAGTTTGCCGATGACTATTTCTGGGAAAATTCGCCGCGCGCTGATACGAACACTGGACAGTGCCAAGGGTACCATTATTGAACCGGTCAAGAATGTCATCGGTCTGGGCAAGGACGAAGAAAAATAAAAGTTATATATAAACTCGTTACCTGTTTTTATATTGGTGACGAGTTGCTTTTATTTTTTGCAATTATTTTTTTATCTGTAATAATTATCTGGTCATGAGAAAGAGAAAACTGATTCCCAAAAACAAGTATGTGAATGTTGTATGTGTCGTACTGATTGCGGTGGTGATTGCGCTGGGCTATGTATTCGGGTGGCGGTCTGTGGTGAAGACAGATGTTGTGTTTAATATCGACCGCGGAACCAGTGTGTCGGCGGTTGCCACAGAATTGGTGGCGCATGATTTAATCGATTCGCCAGATTTGTTTAAATTGGCCGTGCGTGGAAATGGGGGTGCGGTACAATCTGGGATGTATGATATCGCGCGCGGAACCAGTCTGTGGCGCATGGCGCGCATGTTTGCACGCGGTGATGTTGCCGCAACAACCGTTGTTATTCCCGAAGGACTGACCGTGCAACAGATAAAGCAGTTGTTAATGGAAACGCCAACATTAACCGGCGGGGTTGAATGTGGCGATGATACAGATTTACCGGTTTGTGATTTACATGATGGCGAATTATTTCCTGATACATATCGTGTTGCGCGCGGAACATCGCGGCTGGCGTTCTTGGATTTGATGCGGAAAAAAATGATGGATGTGAAAGAAAATTGGCAGCGGGCAGGGCGCATCGCACCAAAACCATTACGGGACTGGAACGATGTTGTAACATTGGCATCAATTGTGCAAAAAGAAACCCCGCGCACAGACGAAATGCCAATTGTCGCCAGTGTGTATTTAAATCGTCTGCGCGATGGAATGCGCTTACAGGCCGATCCGACTGTGGTGTATGCGTTAACTAATGGGTTGGGCGATATGCAGGGACGGCCGCTGTTGCGTGGACATTTACAAATCGACAGTTCGTATAATACTTATAAAAACTATGGGTTGCCGCCGGGGCCGATTGCAAATGTGGGACTGGATGCAATATATGCGGTTTTGCAACCCGCGGATACAAATTATCTGTATTTTGTGGCAGACGGCCAGGGTGGACATCGATTTGCGCGAACATATGACCAGCATATGAAAAATCACGCTGACTGGCGCGCGATAAAAAAACTTAAAGCGCAAGAGTAAAAAACCGTAATTTGTTAAATTGTTTAATAATTCTATAATTTAATCAATTTTTGTATCGGCATAATAAAACGCCCGATTTCTGGGCGTTTTGTTAAACTGTTGTGAAAATATTCCGAATCGCGAACAGGCGCAGCATAGCATATTTTTGACCAAAATGCAAAAATCTTTTATCTTGCCAGGTGGTTAAAAAGCGCGGTAAAATGTTCCTAGGCTAGGTAGTAAAGAATCTAGTTTTTAACAAAACCATAAGGATATATTATGAAAAAGATAGTCTTGACATCATTGTTAGCAGTTTTTGCAGCAGCCAGCGCAAGCGCGGCGGATTATTTCGTCGGTGGCGCGGTCAGCCTGAATTTAAATGATGAACATGCGAATGTTATGGGTATCGCACCAGAAGTTGGCTGGAAATACAACGATAACTGGGATTTTGGTATCGGTGCCGGCTTTATGTACAATGGTGATTTGACACCGGCAGATATGTCGATGGTTTCGGATAATGTTACGTCGGCTGATTTGGTCGGTACAGACAGATACGAATATGGCGTTGATCTGTTTGCGCGTTACAAAGTCGCACAGTGGGGCAATTTTAAATTGCTGTTAAAGGGTACTGTTGGCGCAGATTTCGCAACATATTCATCTGATATGGATGCGATTGATGGCGAAACGTCAATTGCGCTGGGGGCATCGATTGCACCAATGGTCACATACGATGTATCCGAAGCGTTTACACTGTATGCGAATTTGAACTTTATGGGCATCAGCGCGGGTTATACATTTGAAAATGAAGACCTGAAGATTGATGATGGCTGGAATATCGGACTGTTCGGTGATTCTGCAAATGTGTTGAATACCGGTTCGTTCCAGATTGGTTTCTTGTATAATTTCTAGTCATGAAAAAAATCCCGCCGTGCGGCGGGATTTTTTATATGCGCATATCAATGTTGTGGTGGCACCAGATAATATTGTTGTACCAATAAAATAATTGTCATTGTGGTAAATTGCTATCTGTCCCGGTTTTTTGGGATTTTCCACCTGTTTTTTTGATAAAAATTCCCAGTTTTCTCTTGACAATGTTGGGGTTCGTGGTTATAGTATGTTCGCTTTCCGTGTAAATAAGGAAAGAAAAAACACAGAAATCTGCGTATCTTGACAGATTTATAATCGCGACATGGTCGTTGAAATAAGTCTGATAGGCGGGTTTTGTGCGGACAAAATATACAGGAAAAACAAAGAGATTTTGAATGCCAACAGTAAACCAACTGATTCGGAAACCACGTAAAAAGGTTGTTGTAAAGTCTACGGCACCGGATATGATGGAGTCTCCGCAAAAGCGCGGTGTGTGTACGCGTGTGTACACAACTACGCCGAAAAAACCTAACTCTGCCCAGCGTAAGGTGGCGCGTGTTAAACTGGCCAATGGTCGTGAAGTTACGGCATATATCCCAGGCGAAGGGCACAATCTGCAAGAACACAGCGTTGTTATGATTCGTGGCGGCCGTGTAAAGGACTTGCCTGGTGTGAAATATCATATCATTCGTGGCGTTCTGGATACCAAGGGTGTCGACAGCAGAAAACAAGGCCGTTCCCTGTACGGGGCCAAGGCGGCAAAATAATAATTACACGCGGGTGTGTCCGTGTGAGTAATTCGGCAATGCTGGATGAAGTAACAAAAGGAAATATAAAATGTCAAGACGCAAAAGTGCAGCTAAACGCGAAATTCTGCCAGATTCAAAGTATAATAATCTGGTCGTTGCAAAATGTATTAATGTTGTTATGTGGGACGGCAAGAAAGAAGTTGCCGAAGGTATTGTTTATGGTGCGTTGGATGCGCTGAAAAAAATTGCCAAAGACGGTGATGAATTGGCGGCTTTCCTGGAAGCGGTCGATGCGTTAAAACCATCGGTCGAGGTCAAGGGTCGCCGTGTTGGTGGTG
Organism: uncultured Alphaproteobacteria bacterium; assembly: GCA_944389525.1. Taxonomy (GTDB): domain Bacteria; phylum Pseudomonadota; class Alphaproteobacteria; order Rs-D84; family Rs-D84; genus Enterousia. The sequence continues at coordinate 43,360 of CALXMR010000005.1, forward strand.
CAACATACCAGGTCCCGGTCGAAGTTAGACCAGCGCGCCAGCAGACATTGGCGTTGCGTTGGTTGGTTGGCTATGCGCGTAAACGCGGTGAACGGTCAATGAAAGACAGACTGTTTGGTGAACTGCGCGATGCACTGAATGGCCAGGGCGGCGCATTTAAAAAGAAAATTGATACCCACAAGATGGCAGAAGCCAACAAGGCATTTGCGCATTTCCGTTGGTAATATAAAAATTGGGCAAGTAAACGAGATAAATAACACAACAGGGAAAGGAATAACATGTCAGTTGGAAAAACCGCACCTTTGCATATGTACCGCAATATTGGTATTATGGCCCATATTGACGCGGGTAAGACAACCACATCAGAACGCATTTTGTTCTATACCGGTAAAACATATAAAATCGGTGAAGTGCATGATGGTGGCGCGACCATGGACTGGATGGAACAGGAACAAGAACGTGGAATTACGATTACATCCGCGGCGACAACATGTTTCTGGCGCGATCATCGTATTAACCTGATTGATACACCGGGACACGTGGACTTTACAATGGAAGTGGAACGTTCGTTGCGCGTGTTGGACGGCGCGGTTGCCGTGTTCGAATCGGTGTCCGGGGTGCAGCCACAGACAGAAACAGTGTGGCGCCAGGCTGATCGTTATAATGTGCCGCGTATCTGTTTTGTGAACAAGATGGATCGTATTGGTGGAAACTTTTTCCGCTGTGTTGATATGATACGCGAACGGTTGGGTGCAAATCCGTTGGTGGTGAATTTTCCAATTGGTTCTGAATCTGATTTCCGCGGGGTTGTTGATGTTGTCGAAATGCGCGGTATTGTTTGGGAAGATGACTTGGGCAAGGATCCGCAAATTGTTGACATCCCAGACGATTTAAAAGAAAAAGCAGAAGAACTGCATAACAAATTAATCGAAGAAGTTGTAACGCTGGATGATGATATTATGGAAGCCTATATGGAAGGCAAAGTACCAGATGTTGCAACAATTAAAAAATTAATTCGCAAGGGCACAATTGCACAGAACTTTAACCCAGTGTTGTGCGGTACAGCGTTCAAGAACAAGGGTGTTCAACCGCTGTTGGATGCGATTGTTGATTATCTGCCAAGCCCACTGGATATTCCGGCGATCAAGGGGACGGCAATGGATAAAACAACTGTTATTGAACGGCATGCCGATCCAAAAGAACCGTTCAGTGCGCTGGCGTTCAAGGTTGCAAACGATCCATTTGTTGGTAACTTGATGTTTATTCGTATCTATTCAGGTAAATTGACGGCGGGTTCATATATTTATAACTCTAACCGTGATAAACGCGAACGCGTGGGACGCATGCTGCTGATGCATTCTAATCAACGCGAAGAAATCAAAGAAGCATCGGCCGGTGATATTATCACATTGGTTGGTATGAAAGAAACAATTACTGGTGATACACTGTGTGATGAATCTAATCCGATTATTTTGGAAAACATCCATGTTCCAGAACCGGTTATGAGCATCGCGGTCGAACCAAAAACCAAGGCGGATATCGAAAAGATGTCACTGGGGTTACAGGCGTTGGCCAAGGAAGATCCGTCATTCCGCGTGTCTGTGGACGAAGAATCTGGCCAGACTATTTTGGCGGGTGTTGGTGAATTGCATTTGGAAATCTTGGTGGATCGCTTGCTGCGTGAATTCAAGGTTGATGTTAATGTTGGTGAACCGCGCATCGCGTATCGTGAAACATTCCGCAAGGCTGTGACCGAAGAATATACGCATAAGAAACAGTCTGGTGGTTCGGGTCAATACGCCCAGGTAAAGATTGTGTTTGAACCGCTGGAACCAGGTGCGGGTTACGAATTCGAAAACAAGATTGTCGGTGGGGCAATTCCAAAAGAATACATCCCCGGCGTTGAAAAGGGTTTGAAGATAGCGCAACAGACAGGTGTTCTGATTGGCTATCCTACGGTGGATTTCAAAGCGACATTGATTGACGGTAAGTATCACGAAGTTGACTCTAATGTTTTGTGCTTTGAAATTGCGGCGCGTGCCTGCTTCCGCGAGGCAATGAAAAAGGCATCGCCGAAATTGTTGGAACCGATTATGAAACTGTCGGTAACTACGCCAGAAGAATATGTCGGTGACATCATTGGGGACCTGAACAGCCGCCGTGGACAAATCAATGGTATCGAAACACAATTCGGTAACCAGATGATTTCGGCATTCGTTCCATTGGCAAATCTGTTCGGATATGTCAAAACACTGCGTTCTTTGTCCCAGGGTCGTGCCAATCCGTATATGGAATTGTCACACTATGACGAAGTGCCGCAGAATGTCGCAGATGAAGTTATAAAGAAGCTGACAAAATAAAAAAAAGATAAAAAAAGATTGTGATTTTTGATTTCTGGTTTATGATTTGGTAGAAATCCAATGAATCGGATGTCAGATTTCAGAATCAGTTTAACAACAAGCCAAGCCTAAGGAGAAAACTATGGCAAAAGAAAAGTATGTAAGAACCAAGCCGCATGTTAATATCGGTACAATTGGTCACGTTGACCACGGTAAAACAACATTGACGGCCGCGATCGTTCACTACTATGGTGTTGGTGCAGACCAGTCCAAGGGTGTCGATCAAATCGATAATGCACCAGAAGAACGTGCACGTGGTATTACAATTAATACTGCACACGTTGAATACGAAACGGAAAATCGTCATTATGCACACGTTGACTGCCCAGGGCACGCGGACTATGTTAAAAACATGATTACCGGTGCGGCACAGATGGACGGTGCTATCTTGGTTGTGGCCGCCACAGACGGTCCGATGCCACAGACACGTGAACACATTCTGTTGGCACGCCAGGTGGGTATTCCAAAAATCGTTGTTTATCTGAACAAGTGCGATTTGGCAAATGATCCAGAATTGTTGGAATTGGTCGAAATGGAAATTCGCGAACTGTTGTCGGCGAATGATTTCGATGGTGAAAATGTGCCAATTATTCGTGGTTCTGCGGTTTCTGCACTGGAAGGCAAAAATGATGGTTTGGGCAAAGAATCAATTGATGCGTTGTTAAAGGCATGCGATGAATATATCCCATTGCCAGAACGTCCAGTTGACAAACCGTTCTTGATGCCAATCGAAGACGTGTTCTCTATCACTGGTCGTGGTACAGTGGTTACCGGCCGTATCGAAGCAGGTACTGTAAAGGTTGGTGACGAATGCGAAATCGTTGGTCTGCGTCCGACACAGAAAACAACAGTTACCGGTGTTGAAATGTTCCGCAAACTGCTGGATCAGGGTGAAGCCGGTGATAACGTAGGTTTGCTGTTGCGTGGTACAAAGAAAGAAGATGTAGAACGTGGTCAGATTATCTGCAAACCGGGTTCTATTACACCACACACAGAATTCGAAGCTGAAGTATATATCTTGACGAAAGAAGAAGGCGGACGCCATACAGCGTTCTTTAGCAACTATCGTCCACAGTTCTATTTCAGCACAACAGACGTAACAGGTACAATTACACTGCCGGCTGATAAAGAAATGGTTCTGCCGGGTGATAATGTCCGTATCACAGTGCAACTGATTGCACCAATTGCTATGGACGAAGGCCGCCGCTTTGCTATCCGTGAAGGTGGACGCACAGTTGGCGCAGGCGTTGTATCAAAAATCATTAAATAAGTAAAAACAGTCGCGGGTCGGTGTATCTGGATAAAAAACGCCAGAGATTACCGACCCGGAATAACGAGATAAGGAAAACGAACAAATGGTACCAGCATCTAAAATTCGCATTAAATTGACGGCATTTGACCACAGGGTGTTAATGGAATCTGTGGATGAGATTGTCAAAACTGCAAAGCGCACAGGCGCAGATGTAGTTGGACCCGTTCGCTTGCCGACATTGATTAAAAAATTTACAGTCAACCGTTCACCACACGTTGATAAAAAATCACGCGAACAATTCGAAATCCGCAATCACAAGGCGGTCGTCGATATTGTTAATCCAACCCCTCAGACCGTTGATGCGTTGATGAAGTTGGATTTGGCATCTGGGGTTGATGTAAAGATTAAGTTGTAAAGGTAAATAAATGTTTGTGTTGGATGTCAAACAATGGTGTGTACAGCATCCAACCTACTGACAGAAGAAAAGGCAAATAAAATGAAACGTAGCGGATTAATAACAACAAAAATAGGTATGACACGTTTATATGACGATGGCGGTGTGGCGCATCCTGTGACGGTGCTGTCGGTTGGTGATTGCACAGTTATCGGCAATCGCACAATGGATAAAAATGGATATGTCGCAAATATTTTAGGTATGCGCGAAGCCAAGGCAAAGCATGTCGCAAAACCACAGGCGGTGGCCGCAGAAAAAGCAGGGGTCAAACCATATCGCAAGGTTGTTGAATTCCGCGTGTCTGATGATTGTATTATCCCAGCAGGTACACAATTGTCGGCCGCGCATTTTATTGCCGGTCAATTTGTCGATGTCCAGGCAACCAGCAAGGGTAAAGGTTTCCAGGGTGCGATGAAACGCCATAACTTTGGCGGTAAGGAAGCATCGCACGGTGTTTTAAAGGCGCATCGTTCCATTGGTGGTACAGGTATGCGTGAATGGCCAGGTCGCGTTCTGAAAGGTAAAAAAATGGCCGGCCAGATGGGTAATGAAACTGTTACTGTCCAGAACTTGAAAGTGTTCGGTGTGGACGAAGCAGAAAACTTGATTTTTGTAGAAGGCGCCGTTCCTGGTGCAAATGGCACATTCGTTCTGGTTGCAGATGCAATTAAAAAAGAACATGCTGATTTGCCAGTACCAACAAAAATGGCAACCCCAGCAGAAGATGCCCCGGCGCAACCCGAAACAGAAACTGTTGCGGAATAATGATGGCAACAGAACAGCAAGGTGGATAAAATGCAAGTAGATGTTATAAATTTTGATGGAAAATCGGTCGGTAAAATTGAATTGGCAGACCAGATATTCGGGATCGATGCGCGCGCAGATATTCTGCATCGTGTCGTCACATGGCAACGGGCAAAATCACGTGCCGGTACACATGCCGTAAAAACTGTTTCTGATGTCGCAGGCAGCGGTAAAAAGGCATTTAAGCAAAAGAAAACAGGTAATGCGCGTCAGGGTGAACGCTATAATGTTCATATGCGTGGCGGTGGTGTTGTGCATGGGCCAGTCGTTCGTGACCACAGCATTGATTTGCCAAAGAAAATCCGCAGTTTGGGCCTGAAAATGGCACTGTCGTCCAAGGTCAAAGATGGCAATCTGGTCGTGATTGATTCTGAAAAATTGGCCAGTGTTAAAACAGCGGCGTTGGCGAAACAGTTGAAAAAACTGGATATCAAGTCTGCATTGTTTGTTGGCGCGGATGCGTTGGATGAAAATTTCCGGAAATCTGCGGCCAATATTGCAAATATTGATGCATTGCCAACGGTTGGTCTGAATGTTTTGGATATTCTGAAACATGACAAGTTGGTTCTGACGGCAGACGCAGTCAAGGCGGTAGAGGCGCGTTTGGCATAATTATTAATGCACGCGTATGACGAAAAAGGTGGAATAAAATGGCAGAAAAGAAAGTGACATCAGAGAAAAAAATCGTGCGAACCGCTGGGGTTTATGATATACTGCGGCGCCCGATAATCTCGGAAAAGGCGGCAAAACTGTCTGAAAGCAACGGTGTTGCATTCGAAGTTGCGGCAAACGCAACCAAAGAGGATGTTGCACGCGCAATCCAGGCAATTTACAATGTAAAGCCAACCAAGGTAAACATTGTTGTCGTCAAAGGAAAAGTAAAAACTTTCCGTGGACGCGGCACAGGTACACAACGCACCGTGAAAAAGGCATATATCTCTTTGCCGGCGGATGCCAAGTTGGACCTGGCGGCGAATGTATAGTTAAACATAGCCCATGGCAGAGAACCCAGAATAAATGGATGCTAGTGTCGTGGGATAAATAAAAAAGGTAAGAAAAAATGGCATTAAAGCATTACAAGCCGACAACAGCGGGAACGCGCGGTCTGACATTGGTCGATCGCAGCGAATTGCACCGCGGCGCACCAGAAAAGTCGCTGACAGTCGGTTTAAAGTCCAAGGGTGGACGCAATAATTTTGGTCATGTCACCGTGATGCACCAGGGTGGTGGTCATAAACGCAAATATCGTCTGATTGATTTTGCGCGCAAGAAAAAAGGTGTGCCGGCAACGGTTGTTCGTTTGGAATATGACCCAAATCGTACGGCATTTATCGCACTGATCGAATATACAGATGGTGCGCGTTCGTACATATTGGCACCACGTGATTTAAAGGTTGGTGATGTCGTTATTTCTGGCGAACGTGAAGATATCAAGCCAGGTAATGCGATGCCATTGAAAAATATGCCAATCGGTACAATTGTGCACAATGTTGAATTAAAACCAGGTGCCGGTGGTCAGTTGGCGCGCAGTGCAGGGTGCTATGCCCAGTTGATGGGTAAAGACGGTGTATATGCCCAGATAAAAATGAACAGTGGCGAACTGCGCAAGGTTCATTCTGACTGTATCGCAACAGTTGGCAGTGTTTCTAATCCGGATCAACGCAATGTTAGCCTGGGCAAGGCGGGACGTGCGCGTTGGTTGGGTATTCGTCCATCTGTCCGTGGTATGGCAATGAATCCGGTCGATCATCCGATGGGTGGTGGTAATGGTCATTCCAAAGGACATGAACCAGTATCGCGTACAGGTATCCCGGCCAAGGGCTATCGCACACGCAGCAATAAACGCACTGCAAAGATGATTATCCGCAGCAGACATTTGGCAAAGAAAAAATAAAAAACGGAGTGATTGATGTCTCGTTCAGTATGGAAAGGTCCTTATGTTCATCCGTCTATCTTGAAAAAGATTGCGGTGGCGAACGAAAAAAATGACCACAAGCCGATTAAAACCTGGTCGCGCGGCAGCACCATTGTTCCGCCGATGGTTGGATTGACTTTTGAAGTTCACAATGGTAACAAATTTATCCCAGTTTTGATTGTCGAAGATATGATTGGGCATAAGTTGGGTGAATTTGCGCCGACACGCACCTTTAAGGGACATGCGGCGAATAAAAAAGCAGCGAAATAATAAAAGATAAGGTAAACAGTTATGGCAACGACAAGATATGGAATCAAAGACAATCAGGTTCGCGCGTTCAATAAAATGATACGCGTCAGCCACCAGAAATTGAATCTGGTTTGCGATATGGTACGCGGTTTGCCGGTCGCGCGGGCGATTGATGTCTTGAAATTTTCAAAAAAGCGTGTCGCAGGCGAAGTTTTAAAAACTTTGATGTCTGCGGTGGCAAATGCGGAACATAACAAAAACTTGCCCGCGGACAGTTTGTTCGTCAAAGAAATTTGGTGTGGCAAGGCATTGACAATGAAACGCATTATGCCGGGACCACGTGGCAGCGCGCGTCCGATTTTGAAACCGTTTTCTAATTTGACAATCGTTTTGGAATCGGGTGTGGCACCAACAAAAAAAGTGGCAAAAAAAACCACAACAAAGGAAAAAACAAAATAATAAAACCGGCAAGTGGTATGGATTAAGTTCCTGAATAAAGCGAAATGCTTCAAGAACACTTGCCGCAGAAACACTAAGGAAAAATAAAATGGGACAGAAAGTATCGCCGATTTCTTTGCGCGAATTTATTAACAAGATTACCGATTCGCGTTGGATTGCGGGTAAAAAAGACTATGCGAATTTGTTGGCCGAAGATATCAAAATTCGCAAATTTATTGAAAAGAAATTGAAAAAAGCAGGTTTGGCAAAAATCGTAATTGAACGCTTTGCCAAGAAAGTCGTGGTGACCATCCACACATCGCGCCCAGGTATGATTATTGGTAAAAATGGCGCAGATATCGAAGCGTTGCGTAACGATATCAAAAAATTGGTCAAAAATGACCAGGTTGTTGTCAATATCTATGAAGTGCGCCGGCCAGACTTAAATGCGCAATTGGTTGCACAAAGCATTGCACAACAAATCGAAGGTCGTGTTTCTTTTAAACGTGCAATGAAAAAGGCTGTGCAAAACGCAGTCAAGGCGGGTGCCCAGGGTATCAAGGTTATGTGTTCGGGGCGTCTGAATGGTGCAGAAATCGCGCGCAGTGAACAAATCCGCGAAGGTCGCATCCCATTGCATACTTTGCGTGCCGATATTGACTATGCGTCAATCCAGGCAAAAACAACATACGGTGTTATTGGTGTGAAAGTTTGGATTTACACTGGTGATGTCGTGAACAAGGAAAAGTTGGCATCTGAAATGGCACGTCCAGCCGAATATGCCGGCACCAGCGAAAGAAAAAGCAAGTAATTTTTGTCGGCATCTATATGGTGTCGGGACGACAAAAATTAAACACAGAAATTAAAAGGTTGTTATTATGTTAATGCCAAATAAAACAAAATTTCGCAAGCAGCACAAGGGACGCATTCATGGCGTTGCCAAAGGTGGCAGCGAATTGGCATTCGGATCTTTTGGTCTGAAAGCTATGACCCCAGAACGCGTCACAGCACGCCAGATAGAAGCGGCACGCCGTGCAATCACGCGGCATATGCGCCGTATGGGTAAATTATGGATTCGTGTGTTTCCTGATGTGCCTGTTACCAAGAAACCAGCCGAAGTCCGTATGGGTAAAGGTAAGGGGGCTGTTGAATACTGGATTTGCCGTGTAAAACCAGGTCGTATCTTGTTCGAACTGGACGGTGTAAAACCAGAAGTTGCGTACGAAGCATTTGCCTTGGCGGCCGCAAAGTTGCCGGTCAAGACCAAGGTTGTTGAACGCAAGATTAACTAATATTACTATGTCTGGATTATGGCAAAAAGGTAGAAAAAATGGCTCAAAAGAAAGTTGAAAAAGAAACTTTGACAGCAGATGCACTGCAGAGCAAGTTGGAAAATCTGAAAAAAGATCAGTTCAACCAGCGTTTGCAGCATGCCGCCGGTCAGATGACAAAAACACATGTTATTCGTCAGACACGGCGCGAAATTGCACGGGTTAAAACACAAATGCGTGCAGGGAAAAAATAAAAAATTGCCGATTTTTGTTGAGATTTCTAAATTTTTAGTTATCATATGCCGAAGTCGGGTAAAACAAGTGGGTCAATTTGTGCGTCAAATGCGGACATTTTGACCATAAACAATGTAAGGGAATAATAGTTATGCCAAGACGTATACTGCAAGGAACAGTTAAAAGTACAGCAAACGATAAAACGGTTGTTGTCGAAGTGGAACGCCGCTTTCGTCATCCGCTGTATGGTAAATTCGTAAAGCAGAATAAAAAATACAAGGCACACGATGAAAACAACGAATACAAGGTTGGGGACATCGTTGCAATCGAAGAACATCGTCCGATTTCCAAGACAAAGACTTGGGTGGTCAAGGGCCGCGTTGGTGTGTCCAAGGACGAAAATGTCGAAGTCGCAGACTGAGACAAGTCACAACAGGTTCTTTGAGGTTTGGGTGTTGACAAGTTCAATGCAAAACAGTCGGAACCTATAACAAAGCGGCGGGGGATTGCCCCGGACGCAGGATAAAAGGTGAATTGTTATGATACAAAATGAAACAGTTATGACAGTCGCAGATAATTCTGGTGCGCGCAAGGCAATGTGCATCAAGGTTCTGGGCGGTTCTCATCGCCGTTATGCGACAGTTGGTGACAAAATCGTTGTTGCCATCAAAGAAGCTATACCACGTGGCAAAGTTCAAAAGGGTACTGTACAGCGTGCAATCATCGTTCGTACAAAATTCCCAGTAAAACGGCCTGATGGTTCAATCATTCGCTTTGATGACAATGCGGTTGTGTTAATTAACAAAAACAATTTCGAACCGATTGGTACGCGTATCTTTGGGCCGATTGCACGTGAAGTTCGCCGCAAATATGACGTTCAGAAAATTGTTTCTTTGGCACCCGAAGTCATATAACACAGCGGGCATTGCAATAGACAAAGGATTATGAAATGAAAATCAAAAAAGGCGATGAAGTTATTGTTATTTCGGGAAAGTACAAGGGCGTTAAAGGCAAAGTGCTGGAAGCACGTCCGTCTGAATCCCGCGTTGTTGTCGAAGGTGTTAACCGTCACAAGTGGCATGTGAAACCGACCCAAGAACAGGCCGGACACATCGTTGATCGCGAAGCGCCAGTGCATGTTTCAAATGTTGCGTTGGTCGATCCGAAAACAAAAAAAGCCACACGCGTAGGTTATAAAATCCAAGGCGACAAGAAAGTTCGCATTGCAAAAAAATCTGGTGCGGAAATATAATGTACAATCCGTTCCCGCTGTTACGGGGACATAAAGTTAAGGAATTAAAAATGCAAAGCAGATTGCGTGAAATTTACGAAAAGCAGATTGTTCCGGAATTGGTTAAAGAATTCGGATACACTAATCCGATGGCGGTTCCGAAACTGTCGAAAATTGTTTTGAATATGGGTGTTGGCGAAGCCGTTGCAGATAAAAAGAAACTGGACGCCGCCGCCGCAGATTTAACGGCGATTGCCGCGCAAAAGTCGGTTATTACACGCGCAAAAAAATCAATCGCAACATATCGTCTGCGCGAAGGTCAGCCCATCGGGACCAAGGTCACATTGCGTGGTAAAAGAATGTATGATTTCTTGGATAAATTAATCACGGTTGCGTTGCCACGCGTCAAGGATTTTCGTGGGTTGTCCAAATCAAAATTTGACGGTCGTGGAAATTATGCGTTCGGTATCAAAGAACATCTGATTTTCCCGGAAATTTCTGTGGATAAAATTGATGCAATTCGTGGTATGGATATTGTTATTGCGACAACTGCAAAAACAGATGACGAAGCGCGGGCACTGCTGACAAAAATCGGTTTGCCGCTGGTTCTGAAATAATCGTTAGAAAAGGTAAATAAAAATGGCAAAGTTAGCATTGATTAATAAACAGAAAAAACGCGAAAAAATGGTTGCACAATACGCGAAAAAGCGTGAAGCAATCAAGGCGAAAATGTCTGTGAATGCATCGCCCGAAGAACGTATGGACGCGATGAAAGAATTGGCCAAATTGCCGCGTAATGCCAACCCAACGCGTTTGCATAATCGTTGTTCCGTGACAGGACGCGCGCGCGGGTATTTCCGTCTGTTCGGTCTGTGCCGCCAACAGGTGCGCACAATGGCGTCCGAAGGTAAACTGCCAGGTGTACGCAAGTCCAGTTGGTAAAATTTTAATCACCAGTTGTGGACAATGCAGCTGGGGCATGACGCAGCAGAACTGTGTCAAGTACAAGGAGTAAATAGATGTCATTATCACACCCAATCGGAGATATGCTGACCCGTATTCGTAATGGTCAGAATGCCGGTAAAGAATTTGTAACTGTTCCAAACAGCAAACTGCGTGCGGCGGTTTTGGCTGTGTTAAAGGACGAAGGTTTTATTACTGATTTCCGCAAAGAACAAATTGACGAACATCGTGCAAATTTGGTCGTTGAATTAAAGTATGTTGGCGGAAATGGTGCAATCCAGGATATTTCAGTCGTTTCAAAACCAGGGCGCCGTGTCTATTCGGGCAGTGCAAAAATGCCAAAGGTTTTGAATGGTTTGGGTATCGCAATTGTTTCTACGCCAAATGGGGTTATGACTGATCACAAGGCGCGTCTGATGAATGTCGGCGGTGAAGTATTGTGCAAGGTTATATAATTATATAGTGAGGATTTAGATATGTCACGTGCAGGAAAACATCCAGTTAAATTAATAGATGGCGTATCGGCGGCAATTGCGGACGATGTGCTGACTGTCAAGGGACCAAAGGGCGAAATTAAATTGCCGTTGGATACAAAGAATGCCGGCTTGGTCGATGTTGTTGTTGAATCTGACCAGGTTGTTATTACACCAAAAGATGCCGAAGATAAAAAATCACGCGCGATGTGGGGTACAATGGCGCGCAATGTTCGCAGCGCAGTCGAAGGTGTATCAAATGGGTTCAGCAAGGCCATGTACATGAAGGGCGTTGGGTACAAGGCGTCTGTCAGTGGAAACAAGTTGGTCTTGGTTGCGGGGTATTCGCATGATGTTATTATGGAAATCCCAGCGGGGCTGACGGTGCAAATGGGCGAAACACCAACGGAATTTACCATCAGTGGTATTGATAAATGCCTGGTTGGACAATTCGCTGACAAGGTGCACAAGGTTCGCAAGGTCGATCCGTACAAGGGCAAGGGTATCTTTTACAAGGGCGAAAGAATCCGCCGCAAAGAAGGTAAAAAGAAATAATAAATGTTGATTCCCGCTGTTACGGGGATAAGAAAAAAGGAAAATAAAATGTTAAAACATTTGTCTGCAGAAGAAAGACGCAAGCTGGCCAATCGCGGCGCGTTGAAAAGAAAAAATCCGGGCAAGATTCGTTTGTCTGTGTTCCGTTCGGGTCGTCATATTGAAATTCAGGCGATTGACGATGTGCGTGGTCACACAATTTGTGCCGCATCGTCCAAGGAAAAAGAATTCAAAGGTAATGGTTGGAATGTCGCCGGCGCCGAACAGGTTGGTAAAAATTTTGCCGCGCGTGCAGTCAAGGCAGGTATCGCCGACAATTGTTATTTTGATCGCGGTGGATATCGCTATCATGGTCGTATCAAGGCACTGTGCGAAGCAATCCGCGCAGGTGGTGTTAGAATCTAATCGGTAATATACGGAGTTTTATAATGGCACGTTTTGATGATAAAAAATTGCAAACGGATAATTTGGTAGATAAGTTAGTTTCTATCAACCGCGTTTCTAAAACTGTAAAGGGCGGCCGTAATATGTCTTTTGCGGCGTTGGTTGTTGTCGGGGACAAGGTCGGTCGTGTGGGATTTGGTAAAGGCAAAGCACTGGAAGTTCAAAGCGCAGTTCAAAAGGCGACCAAGGCAGCCAAAGCGAAAATGATTCGGGTTCCATTGAAAGAAGGTCGTACACTGCATCATGACAGCGCGGCAAAATATGGCGCCAGCAAGTTGGTTGTTCGCAGCGCGGTTCCAGGTACTGGTATCATTGCCGGGGGTGCATTGCGCGCGGTCTTTGAATGTTTGGGGGTCCAAGATGTGGTTGTTAAATCCCAGGGATCTAATAATCCGAATAACATGATTCGTGCGGCGTTCTTGGCGTTTTCGAAAATGAATTCACCAAAGACTGTTGCTGCGCGCCGTGGTAAGTCGGTCGCAGAGATCATTGCGGGTCGTGACGGAAAAAAATTGGAAACAGCCAGTGAAGCGACAGAAGAAAAATAATTCGCACACCCACAGATAAAAAACGGAGATTGGTTATGGCAAAAATAGTTGTAAAGCAGGTTAAGAGTACGATTGGTCGTCCGACTGCACAGCGCAAGGTTATTGCGGCACTGGGGCTGGGGCGGATTGGTAAAACCCGTGAAATCGAAGATACACCCGCCGTTCGTGGAATGGTGGCCAAGGTTTCACATCTGGTCGAAATCGTTGGAAAATAAATATAGAAAACCGAGTGCATCATTCATATATGATGTGCGATACAGAATTACAAAATTGTAATTCGCAGGATAAAAAAGGAAAATAAAATGAAACTGAATGCATTGATGGATAATTATGGTGCGCGCGCGGATGCAAAACGCGTTGGTCGTGGTATTGGGTCTGGGATGGGTAAAACATCTGGCCGTGGTAACAAAGGTCAGAAATCACGCAGCGGTTCACGCAAGCAGGCCACATTCCAAGGGGGCCAGATGCCAATCTTGCGCCGTTTCCCAAAGTTTGGGTTTAACAATCCGTTTGCCAAGGAATACGCGACAATTAATCTGGGTGATATTGAAAAATTTATTGCATCTGGTAAAATTGATGCAAAATCACCGATTACAATTGATTCGCTGATGTCGGCAAGAATTATCAATCGTACAAAAGACGGATTGAAAATTTTGGCCAAGGGTGAAATTAAAACAGCAGTTAATATTGTTGCAGATAAGTGGTCCAAGGCTGCTGAGGCGGCAATAGTAAAAGCCGGCGGTTCAATTAAAAACAAATAATTAACCTATATTGCATCTGGGTGAAATACCCCAGGTGCAAAGCAATTAGAAGCGTGTTCGCATGAAATTTTTGAGAGAGTTTTTTAGCAGTATGTCCGATTTGCAAAAGCGCATCTTGTTTACTATTGGTGCGTTGATTGTTTATCGTATTGGATCGTTTATTCCATTGCCGGGGGTTAATGCGTCTGCGGTTTTACACTTGTTCACTGGCGAAGGCAGCGGCATGATGGGCATGTTCGATATGTTTTCGGGTGGTTCGTTGTCGCGTATGTCTGTGTTGGCGTTGAACATCTTTCCATACATTTCGGCATCGATCGTATTGCAGTTGTTAACCGCCACCAGCAAATCTTTGAACGAATTGCGTAAAGAGGGCGAATCTGGTCGTATCAAGATAAATCAATATACGCGTTATTTGGCGGTGTTTTTGGCTGTGGTCCAGGGTTGGGCTGTTGTGCGCGGATTGGAATCTATGGCGCCAGTTAATGGTGTGGCCGCGGTGGTGAACCCAGGGCTGGCATTTGAATTGTCGGCGATAATTGCGTTGGTCGGTGGAACGGTGTTTGTTATGTGGCTGGCTGAGCAGATTACTGCGCGTGGTATCGGCCAGGGTGCATCATTGTTAATCTTTGCTGGTATTATCGCAGAAGTTCCCGGCGGAATTGCCCAGGTATTTTCACTGGGGTCGGTGGGACAGATTTCACCAGCGATGATTGCGTTGATTGTTGCGTTCATTGTCGGCATTATTGCGTTGATTGCATTCTTTGAACAGGCCCAGCGGCGTATTCAGATTTTGTATCCGCGCCAGGTTATGGCCAATGGTGTTATGAATACGAACGCGTCTTATTTGCCGATAAAGGTTAATATGTCTGGTGTTATGGGGCCGGTTTTTGCCGCCAGTATCATGATGTTGCCGGCATTTGTTCAGCGTTTCGTGCAAAGTGAAAATCCGATTGTGCAATCAGTTATGGGATTCTTTACATACGGAACATGGTCTTATATCATCACATACACAATCTTGATTGCCTTCTTTGCGTATTTCCAGACGGCGGTTGTGTTTAATTCCGAAGAGACTGCTAATAATCTGAAAAATGCAGGTGGCTATATCCCGGGGGTGCGTCCGGGTGAACAGACCATGCACTATCTGGATTCGGTTGTGTCGCGTACAACAGCGATTGGTGTATTGTACCTGGTCGTTGTGTGTGTGGTGCCAATTATTCTGAATTCTCATGCAGGGATGCCGTTGGCAATCGGCGGAACCAGCGTGTTAATCGTTGCGGGGGTGGTGTTAGACACCATGAACCAGGTGCAATCATACTTGGTTGCCAAGCAATATAAAAGTGTTATTAAAAAAGCACAGAAAAAGGGACGCTTTCGTTAATAGTATATTGGCGGGCGGTAAACAAAGATTTGACTTTTGCGGCAATTCTTATAGAATAATGCGGCAGAATAAAATGCGTCACAAAGTTCAAAAATGGGGTTTTGTGATGTTTGTACCGGGCGTAATTATTACGACCACAGTTAAATAAAAAGGAAAATGAAAAATGGCACGTATAGCAGGTGTTAACATTCCGACAGAAAAGCGTATCGAAATCGCGCTGCAATACATTCATGGCATTGGTCCGGCAAAGTCGGCCCAAATTTGCAAAGCCTTGAAATTAAAAGATGGATTGCGCGCCAAGGACTTGACTGACGAAGATGTTATAAAAATTTCAAAGTATATTGAACAAAATTTCAAGGTCGAAGGTGATGTTCGCCGCGAAGTCGCGATGAATATCAAGCGGCTGCAAGATTTAAAAACCTATCGCGGGATTCGCCATCGTAACCGTTTGCCGGTTCGTGGCCAGCGCACACAGACAAATGCACGTACTCGCAAGGGTAAACGCGTTGTGGTTGCGGGATCTGCGGTCAAGGGTAAATAATTAAACAAGGTAGAGATTAACACGATAGTTAATTGAAGACATCTAATAATAAAGGTATAAATAATGGCTGTTACAAAAGCGAAAAAGAAAGTCGTAAAGAAAGTATCACACGGTATTGCCCATGTGGTCGCGACAAATAACAATACACGTATTACTATCACAGACCAATCGGGTGCCGTATTGACATGGGCAACCGCCGGTGCAAATAATTTCAAGGGTGCAAAAAAATCAACACCATATGCCGCAACCGTTGTTGCCGATGCTGTTGGTAAAAAAGTTGCAGAAATGGGTATGAAGACAGTTGATGTTCTGATGCGTGGTATTGGCCAGGGTCGCGAATCTGCTGTCCGTGGGTTGGCAAATGCCGGACTGATTGTACAGTCTATTACAGATACCACACGCATCCCGCATAACGGATGCCGCCCGAAGAAAGTTCGCCGCGTGTAATAACAACAAATCCCGCAAAAGCGGGATTTTTATGTTCTGTGACAAATCAAAAAAGGGAATTTTATAAAATGGATGTTGCCAATAGTTTTAAGTTTCTGTCAAATATGGGTGATGTGCGGGATAATCACAAAGATATCTATAATGTTGGGTATGAATCTGGGATATATACCGTGTTTGCAAAGAATGTTTTGTTGAATGATATGCGTGGGGTTGTGAATCTGGTGAATTTAATGGCGTGTCGTGATGTGTTTATAAAAAATGCGCGTGTATTATATGCGCCGTGTTTGGAATATGTGGAAAACATCGTTTTACCCCAGGCACGATATGTTGATTTATTTTGTTTGGGAATGGGGAATATTTATGTGCCAGATGCGAACGTGGTTCGTATATCTAATCCAAAGTTTAGCGGCACGATATTTTGTGGCAACCAGACAAATATAAAATCCATTTCGCCCGTGGCGGTTCGACGGTTTAAAGATTTTGCCACAATAAAGAATGTGATTCCGTGTTCATATTCCAGGTAATAAAAAATGCCCCATCGGGGCATATTTTATTATCGTGCGCATGTGCCACAATGTGGATTTGGGGCATCAATATAACGGCGGGTTGAATATGTGCCGGCCGGTTTATATGTCACGACTGGTTCATATATTTGATAGTGGTCAATAACCTCGCTGTATGTTTTTACGCGCACAGGTGCCAGTTTACGGGCCATTGGTTTTTTGCAACCACGGTTAGTACGGGCAACATCAATTGACGATGCCACGCGACATGGTGATACATGGCGCGTCACACGTCCGGGTGCTACATAGTTGGTGTCAATATATTTTACTGTATCAATGGTGATTGTTTCATATGTGTTGATGGTTTCTGTTTCTGTGTACATGCCATCAGACGCATATGCGCCAGCGCAAATAACAGATGCAAAAATTCCAGATAAAATAATTTTTTTCATCGTGTTTCCTTTGTGTTTTCTCTCCTAAGACTAGGACAATTTTTTCTGGTTGTCAACTTTTTTGTACAATGATTTTGTGCACGGCGTGTCCAGAATAATAATTTGACTTTTGGGCATTTGTGGTATAAAATTGCCGGGCGTGTTGGATAACCCACATGCAGCCGATTGGCGAAAATGATAAACTAAGCCGAAGGGGTTTTTTATGATCGAAAAAAACTGGGTTACTTTGATTAAACCCAAAAAATTGAATATCAAAATTGATGAACATAATCCGAACCAGGCAACATTGGTCGCAGAACCATTGGAAAAGGGTTTTGGTTTGACATTGGGGACCGCGTTGCGCCGTGTATTGCTGTCTTCGTTGCAGGGATGTGCGCCGATTTATATCAAAATAGACGGGGTGCAACATGAATTTTCTGATATCCCAGGTGTTCGCGAGGATGTAACAGATATTATCTTGAATTTAAAAGGCGTCTATTTCAAGGCGTTGACCGAAGGACAGCACAAGGCCGTATTAAAGGTCAAAGGGCCAGCCGTTGTGACCGCAGGGATGATTGAAACATCTGGTGGTGTCGAAGTTATGAACAAAGATGCAGAAATCTGCACATTGGACAAGGATGCTGAATTAGATATGGAAATAACTTTGGCCACGGGTCGTGGATATGTGCCGGCGTCTGCGCATGCAGATGGATTGCCACTGGGGGTTATTCCGGTTGATTCAATCTTTTCACCGATTTTGAATGTTGCGACATCTGTTTCGGAAACCCGCGTGGGGCAAAGCACTGATTACGACAAGCTGGAAATGATTGTCAAGACAAACGGTTCTGTATCGCCCGAAGATGCAATTGCACTGGCGGCGCGTATCTTGACAGACCAGTTGGTTGTATTCATTAACTTTGAAGATCCGGCGCAAATTAATGCACCAACCGAAGAAGAAAAAGCCAAAGATGCATTGCCGTTTGATCCGAAACTGTTAAAGCATGTTGATGAATTGGAATTGTCTGTTCGTGCAAACAATTGCTTAAAGAACGACAAGATTAACTGGTTGGGCGAACTGGTTCAAAAGACCGAAGCGGATATGTTGAAAACACCAAACTTTGGCCGCAAGTCTTTGAATGAAATCAAAGTTCAACTGGAAGCAATGGGCTTAAGTCTGGGGATGGAAGTTCCAGGTTGGCCACCGGAAAATATTGCGGAGTTGGCAAAAAAATACGAAGACCCCTACAAATAAAATTATTATAGCGTGTCATCTGGCGCGTTTTCCGATTGCTCATGTAGGTTAACTACACTACGCCATCGGAAAACATCGCCATCTGGCGCACTCTAATAATTTTACAATTAAATTTTATGGACGCTTGTCGCGATTGTCGGTTCTTATGTAGGTTTACTACACTGCGAACCGTCAATCGTTTCCAATCGTCTCATAAAATTTAATTTCTTGTCCAGGTGCGAATTTTACAATTAAATTTTATGGGCGCTTGTCGCGATTTCATAAACTTTAATTTCTTGCACTTGCGTGGTTGATGCGTATTTTATTGCTTTACAAATGCGCTGGATGTGTTAGAATGCACGGCGCAAAGCAAAGCAGGTTGCGTTACTGAAATTTATTTTGGGGCGCAATGTTATGAAAAATCCCCCGTGTCGGGGCAGAAGATTATAAAAAAGGAGTAGTCATGAGACACATGAGAGCAGGTCGCACATTTAATCGCGATACTAATGCACGCAAGGCCTTGTTTATTGGGCTGGCGAAAAACTTGATTGAAAAAGAACAAATTAAAACAACCCTGCCAAAGGCAAAAGATCTGCGCAGTGTGGTCGAAAAATTGATTACCCGCGCCAAGGTTGATACCGTGGCGAATCGCCGCCTGGTGGCTAGCGAATTGGGCAATAATTCCAGCGCAGCGGTTAAAAAATTGTTCACAGTTTTGGGCCCGCGTTATGCCAAGCGTCCAGGTGGATATACCCGTGTGTTAAAGGCTGGGTTCCGCTATGGCGATGCCGCGCCAATGGCAATTATTGAATTGGTCGATCGTGATGAAAATGCGAAAAAGACTGTAAAGGCGGCGGCGGAAAAGCAAGAAAAAGCAACAGAAAAAGTTGCGGACGCGGCCGAGAAAACAGAAAAAGCACCGCGCGCAAAAAAGACAGCGACGGCAGATGCAGATAGTGCGGCGGCTGAAAAAAAGCCGGCAAAACGCCGTACGACATCAAAAAAATAATTGGTGTATCAGTGTGGTGCAAGAAAATCGGGGACAACTCCCCCGGTTTTTTTTGTAAGATTTGTTAGAGACAAAAAAATCCTTTTATTAATATGATCATTTGTGATAGAATTAAATGAATGTTGAAGGGATGTTTATGAAAGGATTAGCATTTTTTTGCATGATGTTGATTGGTTTTGCATTAAACGCTGATGCTGCGGTGCCACAGCAGCGGCGTGGTGGCGGTACCACATCCCCAGTGGCATCAACAACATCAACGCGTACGGGGACAGTATCTGCACGCAGTGCAACTACCGCGCGTGGTGCAACATCTGCACGCAGTGCGGCGACCCCGGCGGTGTCTGCACGTGCGGCAACAACGGGGCGTGCAACTGTTGATCGTGGAACTGCGTCGACAACATCTTCTGGAACATCGTCAACCACAGCGCGCAGCGCGGTTGTCGCGCGCGCGGGCGCAACACAAAAGGTTATCGGTACTGGAACCAAGGTTGCCGCCGCCGCAGAAAATGTTATTGTCAGTGCGGAATGTCGCCAGAAATATATGGGGTGTATGGATTCTTTTTGTATGTTGGATAACGCCAGTGGTGGTAGATGTATTTGCAGTGATAAAAATGCCGAACTGAATGATGTTCTGGCACAGATTGAAGAATTGGATCAGCGCAGTTACCAGATGGCGACATATGGTGTTGAAAGAATTGAAATGGGTGATTCTGCGGACGCAGTTATTGCCAGCGCAAACGCGGTTGCACAATCTATTATTGATGCAGATAAAGAGGAAGAAGAGGTTGAAGAGAAGAGGGGGTTAGATCTTTCGTTGTGGAGTAATCCTGATTACTTGTACGATACCGCAGATATCGATATATTTAATACTGCATTTGAAGAGCCGGTGGAAGAAGTGGAAGGTGATGACTTATATGCCGCAGCTGACGAGATTTGTGTGGCGCAGATACCAGAATGCGCGAACGAAATGTCAATGTTGAAATTGATGTATCAACAACAAATTCGTTCGGATTGTACGGCCTATGAGAATAGTTTAAAGCAACAAAAAAATGCCAGTGCACAAAAATTAGCGGCGGCGGAAACGGCATTGCGTGATGCGGCACTGGAACAATATCAAAGCGCGAATAAGTACGATTTGGGCCAATGCGTGGTTGAATTTAAGAACTGTATGATTGACACTGGTGGCTGTGGCGACGATTTTGCCGGATGTGCATCTGTGGTGGCGTTTGATGCAACAAATACACGTGGTCGTGGCGAAGAAGCCAAAATATATAGAGTCAAGGGTGCAGTCACAGATATAGAAATTTCTGCATCGACGTATGATATATTAATGTCTAAAAAACCCTTGTGTGAGAGTGTGACGAAGCAATGTGTTGCCGTTGCGGACCAGGTGTGGGATACCTTTTTACGAGAAGTAGCCCCACAGGTTAAGTCGGCTGAACTGATCGCAGAAGATAATTCCAGACAAAACTG
>CALXMR010000006.1 GCA_944389525.1 uncultured Alphaproteobacteria bacterium
CTTTGCTCGCACCAAAGTTTTATAAACCGCCATGGGCGGTTTTTTATTTAAGTTCGAGCAAAGGGGCGAGAACCCGCAGGGTTGCGAGGCGAGCCGTGCGTTAGCACGGCGAAGTACTTTGCTCGCACCAAAGTTTTATAAAAATCCACCAGATGGTGGATTTTTTTGTTGCGGTCTTTTTTTTGCAAATGAAATCGAATTTATTTACTGGATTGCCACGCTTTGCTCGCGATGACAAAGGGGAGTAAGGGCGTTTTCTTGAATGCTCTAATCACCCCGGGGTGTGCCCAACCCTCCAATGGAGAAGAACTTATTTCGCGATGGGCCGAAGGCCAAGTTCCATTCTGCGGCTGGGGTACCCGTCCAGTTTTTTACACTGAATAATTATAACCCTTGTAAGTAAATTTTTATTTGCCTCAAATACTGCTGAAACTCACCAGTCTCCCCCCATTCGGTCTCTATCTCTTTGGGGAAAGATTGATTTATGGTTTCCTTGCTTATGTCAGGGGCATTATTCAACTTGGCAACTTTGCCTACTCCCTGCAGATTTTGTCGTCCTATTGTTTCCAAGACCAATTCTGTATCACGCAGATCGCCAATTGTATTATCCAATGCATCTGCAATCTGTTTTAATTCAGCAGAACCATAATGATTAACAACCTGTTCAAGGGTCCCCTTACGAAACCAACCGCTTTCTGCAATGCCTCCAAAAAACTCCCACTTGCCGGTTGGAACATCGGTTTTGCCAGCACTTCCAGTTGATATATAAAACGGCAGCTTTTTATTTCCGACCTTTACCATAACAATTGCGCGTCCGGAACGTTTGCCAAAATCCGACATCGTCTCGATTACAACCGGGGTTCCCCGAATAGACGTTATTGGTTTGCCAATTTGCCGTTGCAGCCGCGCCATATTCTGTGAATTATCTATCGGATAAGTCAGGGAACGACCATCCCAAACATAGCGCATTTTATCGGCATCAGATTTTGACATTGTGATAACCATGTAATCCGCACCGCTATGGCCTACTTTGTTCAGGGGGGTAGCATAATAAATTCCCTCTTTGTTTATCTCAGTTGCTAAATCAGCTGCCCGGTCTCTGCCAAATCCTGTGGGTTGGTATATGTATGCAGGCGTATTACGATATGTCACATGTTCAGAATTAAGTATTATATTATCGAAGCTGCTGAAATAAAGATCATCATTTACGGATAGCACCTCCACGGCATCTGTTGCTGAATCTATATTATCGACGTCGCCGAAATAAGGCTCATCATTTACGGATATCACCTCTACGGCATCTGTTGCTGAATCTATATTATCGACGTCGCCGAAATAAGGCTCGCCATTTACGGATATCACCTCCACGGCATCTGTTGCTGAATCGGCAACACGCGCCTGTTGGCGGGCAACGGCGGCGGGATGATTTGGGATGTCGTCAAAAGCCATATACTGTTTGCCGTCTTGGGTTCCTGGACGCAGCCGAACGCCATCAGATTCCAGTGCCTGGTTCAGCGCATCCCATTCTGCATCAGTCAGACGGTCTTTTGGCAGCAGTGTGCTGCGACCGGTTTCTTTGAAATCGTTTAAATATGTGTCAAAATTACTACTGGCGCGGTTGCGCAATGTTGCAATATCCGGGATATTATTCACAAGTGCGAGATTGTGTGGTGTGTTTGGTGCCCGATCTGCGACATCATCAACTGTATTGGTGGCATGCGACGCATTTGGGGCATCGGCATTTTTAGCGTAAAACAGTACATCGCCCCCACGATTACTATTTATTGTCCAGCCTTTTTCTCGGGCGATCCTTTGGATGCTGCGCAGTTCTGAACCGGACATATTGCGGCGATGTATATAAATATTATCACTGGTGCTGTCAAATATATCAGATATATTTTGTTCCAGTCCATTGCCAGCGCGCAATTCTTCCATAGTCAATGGATTGTCAATCGTGCCATGTCGTATTGTGTTTGTTGCGGCGTGCAATGCGTCGCCCATTGCATCGCCCCCTGATGCGCCACCACCCGGCGCACCTCCCCCTGATCTACCGCCCCCTGGTGCGCCACCAGACGGTCTTTGTGGCGATGGTATCAGATCATATGCGTTGTTAATGCGGCGTTCCAATGCGGTTGTTGCGCGGGTCAGTTTTGATACACCCCATGAAACAACGCTTTTAATAATACTAGCTAATTGCAGTGTGATTCCGACCGCGCGCCAAACTTGTTCTGGTTCCCATGATTCCGTATCAAAAAATCCTTTTTGATTATTGGCGGTTGACGAACCGTTTTTGATAACATCTTGATAGAATTGTGAATCTGCTGGGATTAATTCAATCAATCGTGCCAATTCTGCATCGATTCCGTTAACCGTTGCGTCTGGTAAATCGTTCGCTAAATTCGCCATACGCTGTAAATCTGACTTCAGCATAGATTCCGCGCATGTGGCATCTTGACATTGCTGGCTGGCGTTCAAAAATTCTTCCCCGGCATTGTGTATCATTGTCGTTGTGGCAATCTCGATCCCGGCACCAACAGTTTCAACAGCCAATAAAGCCAATGCTGGTGCTGCAGTCCCGCCCGTCGCAATCGTTACGACAACGCCTGCTGCCGCGGCACCAACCAACGAATAAACTTCTATATTATTTTCTAGTTCTGTTGCCGCAGCAGCACTGGGCAGACGACAAACCTTGCCATCCCAGAAAATTCCCTGACAGAAAGGACAACTGGCCGCATTCAAGTTACGCAACGTATTACATTTTTCTTGGGTTAAATACATGCAGGCTCTGCCGTTGTATTCACCGCCAATAACGCGACAGTCAATGTTCTGCATACCGCCTTCGTGATATGTGTCGGAAATTTCGGACATATCATCAAACACAAAATCGATTGGTGTATCTTCATTTATTGTGCAACGCAAAACATCATCTGTTGAACCACTGACGGAATGATCTTTTATTTTACTCATTTGTCGTGGGTTGTTAACACATGAAAAACTTTGCAGACGCGTCCCCATTATGGATGATACATACTGTTGAAGACGCGTAATAACTGTTGTATTTGCCTGGATTTGTATGCCGGAATAAAATATGTATGAATCAATTCCTGGGACCTGGGCAATTGAATTATCATCTGTTTTTTGAACCAGATCTTTTAAATAACATCCGTTTCCCCATCCACTGGTATATCCCAGTTTTTCTGCACTGCGTTTAAATGCGCCGTTACACTGGCTTTGTGATATGTTTCGGCAATATGTGCCGTCACCACTGCTGCGACCATTGTGTATTTTACACAATGCTTGGCGAACACTGACTTGAATATCTACGTCCCGTGATTCCCTTACATCATCGAATTGAAATTCATAGAAATACTTTCCGTCCGTGCTGACGCATTTTACATAGTCATCGTTATATGACAGCCGTGTGTTGTTGTTGCAGACAATTTTACGGTTGTGTTTGACCAATGCATATTCTTGGGCTAGTGCGACCGCTTGTAACAATTGCACATTTGTCCAATTGAATACATCATCTACACAGTATTCTGTGCCGCCACTTTTACCTTTGTCGTCACCACAAACTTCGTAATAGTGCAAGTCGCGTAATTTTTGTTCTGCAATCTCGTCATTATTTTGTTGTATTTGGGCAAAATCATCAGAATCATAATTACAAATACATTTATTAACAGAATGTCGTATGGCCCAGTTTTTAATCTTGCAGCTCAATTTAGTTGCGACAACTTCTTTACAATATGTTTCGCATTTGTTTAATGTATTATTTTCATCGGTTAAATCATATTCCTGGCGCAGACAATATCCATCAGCATCGGCAACGATTTCTTTGCACATCCCGGATACAACCTGGTACCCTGGTTTACATTCCAATGCACTGCAACTGCATGTGCCGTCGGTGCGCTTAAATACAACGCCGCGGGTAACATTACCATATGTGCATGGATCGCCAACGCGGTTTTTATCTGTCAGACTGCGCAAACGCGGATTAATCGCCGGACATTGATCTGGGTCAATTGCCTGTACTGGTGTGGTTTCATCTTCTTCAGATAATTCAACATCATCAGAAATTATTGTTGGGGGGACTGGTGTAATTTCTTCATCTGTTGTATCGATTGTAACAGGGGTATTATCAACGCATTCGTTATTTACCCATTCATGATACGGCTGGGATTCGCATTCGCTGATTTTGCGTTGTAATTCCGCAACTGCCTGGACACATTGCGTATACAGTGATTTTTGTTCGTCCAGATCATATGGAATATCTAAATTTGTTGCGTCTGACAATTCATCTGTTATTGGTTGCAATCCATTTATAAATTCAATGTATTCTGAAAATTTTGGGATACAATCTGGTTCAGTTATCGTTGCAACAAATGCCTGGTGTTGTGCCAACAGATTATTATATTCGGCGATTTTTTGCTTGTTTTGATTAATTGCGTTTTGCAGCGCGTCAACTTCGTCAGAAATTTTTTGTTCCTGGGTTCGTTTTTTTGTTTCGTACTCTGTCTTGATTTCATCCGATTGTTCTTGCGGTGCATCACGATTTATCAGCAAATCGCCAACCATACCACCAACAGCACCAACGCCTGCAATGATTGCACCAGTTTTTAGTTGTGATGATGTGTCCGAACGCGACTGCGCCCATTCAGTGGCATCGGCACCCGTTGGATCAGACAGCGCGCGCGACAGCGATGTATATGCCCCATCTGTTTTGCCCAACGATACATTGTCGTACAGTCCCATGGTTGCGATGTCCATTATGACTTCGGATTCTATACCGGCGGGCAATTCTAGTGCATCTTTGCGTATTTTTAAATCCGCCGCCAGATCTGCAAATTCTTGGCGCAGTTGCAGTAAAGTATTTCCGTTCGGGAGTTGTATATTTGTTTCGCCACCCGCGATATTGCGGCCCGCACCATAGTCACAGCGGAATGTTGCCAGATATGCCGCCATATCGCGTTCGGCGGCATCATCGGCGCGATTTTCTGCCACCGCAGACGCCAGTTGCATCCCCCCGATACCAGTGGCACCAATCGACAGTCCGCCCAATAATTTATTTGCGGTGGATTGTTCTTTTTCCCGCATTGCATCCGCGTTTTCTGTCAATTTTGTTTCGTATTCCGCATTCAATTTTTCCAAATCGTCAACCGATTGTTTTAACGAAGCGTACGCAGTTTTTATATCCGGTGCGATGTTATCCGTCGTGGCGTGTTCAACAACAGAAATCATTTTTTTGGCATCATTAACATCCGCGCAATGCGCAATATGTACGGGCGTGCCCATTAATACAAATATAAAAATAAATAAAATCCCTCTTACGCGGTTCATGTCTAAAAAAGGTTGGTTTAGATTATGCACAAAGTATAGCCAATTTTCAGCGTTAATGTCCAGTGTTTTTATGCCTAATCTAAACCAACCTTTTTTTTCGGCAGTGTAAATATTTCTTTACTTTTTGATTTTTTCAGTAAATAATAACTGGCAACTGGTCGAACATACTAAAATACAGGGTTATTTATGCGAAATATTAAAGTGGTTTTAATTTGATACGGTGCGACCATCAGGGATTGACGGACGCACTATCAGGGCGTCCGTTTTTTTAATCTTTTCGCCAAAAAGGAATATGAAATGTCAGAAAACACAAACAACACAACAAAAATTTCAACCAATGAATTACAGGCGCGCCTGCAAAAGGCTGAAAACATTCGTGCGCGCGATGGTGTTGTTTGGAAAGACAAATACGATCGCACGCATACAATCGTGGCGGCACGCGATTTGGCGGATGGCACGCATGTGCGCCTGGCGGGGCGCGTGACGGCGTTGCGTTGGCTGGGCAAGTTAATGTTTGGTCGTATTTACGATATTGATGGTGAAATACAGTTTTCTATGTCCCGCGAAGAACTGGGCGAAGAACAATACAAATTTATGAAGGCGAATGTTGACCTGGGGGATTTTATCGGTATTGATGGCGAATTGTACCACACAACTGCGGGCGAACTGACGGTGCGCGTTGCAAAATATGAAATATTGTCCAAGGCACTGCGTCCGTTGCCGGAAAAATTCCACGGGCTGACCGATATGGAAACCAGATATCGCCAGCGTTATTTAGATATCATCGCCAACGAAGACACACGCCGCACAATGAAAATGCGGTTTAAAATGTTGCGACTAATCCGTGAATACTTAAACGCAAATGGTTTTATAGAGGTTGAAACCCCGATCATGCAGGTTGTCGCCAGTGGTGCGGCGGCGCGGCCATTTATCACACATCATAATGCACTGGATGCGGATTTTTACCTGCGCATTGCACCAGAATTGTTTTTAAAGCAAACGATTGCCGCCGGGTTTGACCGGGTATATGAACTGGGTAAAAATTTCCGTAACGAGGGTATGGATGCAATGCATTTGCAAGAGTTTACCATGCTGGAATGGTATGCTGCCTATTGGAATTATCGTGATAATATTAAATTCTCGTGGAAAATGATTCAAAAATTAATAATGGATTTGCGCGGTACATTACAGATTGAATACCAGGGTACAAAACTGGACTTTTCAAAGTACACCGAAATCGATTACACCGCCCGCATGAACGAATTGCTGGGGGTGGATATATTGGAATTCACAGATGCAGATGGGTTAAAGAAACAATTAATCGACAAAAAAATGTTTGATTCAGACGAACTAGAACCATTAAAGTCTGTGCCAGCGATTGTTGATTATGTATTCAAACGCAAGATTCGTGATCAAATTGTCCAGCCGTCAATCGTATACAATTATCCGGCATATTTGATACCGCTGGCGCGGCGCAATGATGCAGATAATCGGCGCATAGACATATTCCAATTGATTGTGTGCGGGGCGGAATTGATCAAGGCATATTCTGAACTGGTTGACCCAATTGTGCAACGCGCCGCGTTCGAAGAACAGGCCCGCAACAAAGCGGCTGGTGATGACGAAGCGTTTAATCTGGATGAAGACTTTTTGCGCGCGATGGAACATGGTATGCCACCGATTTCCGGACTGGGCCTGGGTATTGACAGATTCTTTTCTATCATTGCCGATGCACCGACACTGCGTGATGTTATATTATTTCCAATAATGAAATAATATGGGGGGTGCCATGGCAATCAGTTCTTATTCGGTAAATTATGCCGCCGATTTAGCCGCAGATAATGACAGAAAAAATCTGGCGGTCATAGAAAATGCGCGTGCCACCGGCCGTATAAATGACGAAGCGGCCCAGTATTTGTCGGAATTGTATTCTGATGGTATAACATGGTTTCGTGAAGTATTTTATTTCCTGGGCAAATGCTTTGGTGCGCCAAAGGCCCCGGTTATGCGATATGATTACGCCACCGACAGCGCGATAGATGAACCAATCAAGTTATCAGATATAAATCCACTGTCGCCGTACATTGTGCATCATCGTTTGGATGCCGACCCCATGCGGAATCAATTTTTTACCAGTGGTGCCGGGCATAAAATAGACCTGGCGGTGTCGTCAATTGTGACGGTTATTGTTGGCGCCCAAAAAAGCGTTACTCGTGCCCTGGACAAGGTTACCGGGAAATACTATCGTTCATATGTTGATGATGTGGCCAATACGGTGTACCATGTTATTGCATCCCACGACCGCGAGGCATCTGCCCGTGCAATTGCGGACAAAATTCGTGCCAAATTAAATGAAAAGTACATATCCACCCCATCAGAAGCAGTGTTGTCTATCATTGGTTCTGGGCATGAAAAAATCGCGGTTGATTTGGTTCGTGCATTAGATAAAGTTCCGCGTCCGCGCATGCGACTGCAAGATGTTTGGCGTGTAAAATGTCTGTTTGATTTAATCCCCCAGGCACGAACATTTATCGAACGTGTTCGCGACATGATGCCAGACAGAATTTTGTCTGTACGCGATAATTTTTATGACATGAAAAATCCGCGTAACTATCGTGATGCGAAACTGATAATTGATATTGGCACTGGCGGTCATGTTGTTCCCATGGAAATCATATGCCAGGTTCGTACATTCTTTGAATTCGAACGCCAAACGCACGGCAATTACGAGGTTTCACGCCGTGCAGAAACCCGGCGCAGCGTCAAAGATGCCGAAAAAAATGTCGCACTGGGGGCCAAAGAACACGAACAGGGCGTCAAAGAATATAATTTGATGATATGCCAATGTCTAGAAGATTTGTTTGATCGTGTTGGTTGGAATATTTTATACAGCCAGGGCAATGGCGTATCTATGTTTGACGGTTTTCCGAAACAGTGCAAATTGTACTATCCGCAAAAGATACTGGACACAATATCGTCAAAACTGGATGATGCAATAGAGAACGAGGTCTTTCGTGTCACGGATGCCCCGGCCGAATTGACCCAGGCCCAACAAAATGAAATCTTTCATTTTATGGCGCGTTTTATTCTGGTCGCGGCGATGCCGTATGTTCGGCGTGACTGGGCGGTGCCATCTGATACAATGGCGGGCAAGTTGTTTAACTTTGTCATGAACGAAGTTCAACGCTATTACAAGAAATAATGCGCGTTTGCCCCATGGGAAAACAGAACTATTCCCGTGGGGCGTTTTTTCTTGCTTTCATATAATTTATTCGCCACAATTACCCCAGGTACTTGTGTTATTATAGGTGCCATAACAAGCATAAGAAAAGGAAGGTACATTATGCGTCAAGGTAAAGTAAAATGGTACAATGGTAAAAAATGCTTTGGTTTCATCACCCCCGATACACCAAATGAAAACGGCAATACAGATGATGTATTTGTTCATTCCAGCGCGTTAAAAGCCGCCGGTATCAGATTTTTAAATGAAAATGATATCGTAGAGTTTGAAGAAGAAGTCCGCAATGACAAACTGTCCGTGACGACATTGACATTGGTCCAGCGTGACGAAGAATCAGCCCGCCGATTCCAAGAACGCCGTGCGGAACGCCGCCGCGCCGCCGAAGATCGCAAACAGCGCGCGGAAAAATCCGAACGCCGCAGTGGCTTTGCATTTTGGAAAAAATAATTTTTATTGCTAAAAAAATCACCGCCCGTCCGGGCGGTTTTTTTGTGCCCGACCGTGATTTATAACTGTTATATATCACACCAAGCCCTCCTTGTCATCGCGAGGGAGCAACGCGACCGTGGCGATCCAGTTATAATAGAGTCGCGCATACGCGCGTGCATAATTGACTGGATTGCTTCGCTGCACTCGCAATGACAAAAAGAAAGCCACGGAATGGCACACAAAAGCAGTCCGCGCCGTTGGCGCGGACAACACTTGCACTTTGCACTCTGAACTTTGCACTTTGAAAAAACGGGGCATCGCCCCGTTTTTTACATCATGCCCGGCATACCGCCACCCATTTGTTGGGCGGGTTTTTCTTCGGGTATTTCTGACATCACCGCACCGGTTGTCAATAATACACCGGCGGTGCTGGCCGCGGCCTGGATTGCGGTTTTTACAACCTTGGCCGGGTCGATAATCCCAGACTTCATCATGTCGACATATTCGCCCGTTTGTGCATTGTACCCAAAATTATAGTCTTTGGATTCCATAACCTTGCCGACAACGATTTCGCCGGACACGCCCGCGTTTTCAGCAATCTGGGCACATGGTGCAACCAATGCGCGGCGTACGATATCAATACCGACATTTTGATCTGTATTTGCGCCGGTCAGTTTATCCAACGCCGCCGCCGCGCGTACTAACGCAATTCCACCACCGGCGACAATACCTTCGGCAACGGCGGCGCGTGTCGCGGCCAGTGCGTCATCAACACGGTCTTTCTTTTCTTTGACTTCGACCTCTGTCATGCCACCGACTTTGATAACGGCAACGCCCCCAACCAATTTTGCCAACCGTTCGGCCAGTTTTTCTTTATCATAGTCACTGGTTGATGTTGCCATCAGTTTGCGAATTTCATCGGCGCGCGCATTGATTGCCGCCTTGTCACCCGCGCCCTGGGCAATCAGGGTTGAATCTTTGGTGACGACAATTTTTTTCGCACTGCCCAAGACATCTGGGGTAATGTTTTCAAATGTCATGCCCATATCATCAGACACAACCGTTGCACCACAAACCGCCGCGATGTCTTTCAGCATTTCTTTGCGTCTGTCGCCAAATCCTGGGGCCTTGACCGCGCAAACCTTCAACCCGCCGCGCAGTTTATTCAGCACCAATGTCGCCAACGCTTCGGATTCGACATCTTCGGCAATAATCAATAATGGGCGACCCGATTGTGCAACAGGTTCCAAAATCGGCAATAACGCTTGTAGACCGGTGATTTTCTTTTCCGAAACCAGAATCTGGGCGCCATCCAATTCAGCCAGCATTTTTTCGCTGTTGGTCACGAAATAGGGCGACATAAATCCTTGGTCGAATTGCATTCCTTCGACAACATCAATTTCCGTGTCCAGCCCCTTGGCTTCTTCGACTGTGATAACGCCTTCTTTGCCAACCTTTTCCATTGCGCCGGCAATCTTTTCGCCGATTTCAGCATCCGAATTAGCCGAGATTGTTGCAACCTGGGCAATTTCCGCGCTGTCTTTGACGGGACGCGCATGTTTTTCAATATCGGCCACAACGGCTGCGGTTGCCATATCGATACCGCGTTTGATATCCATCGGATTCATTCCCGCGGCGATGACGCGCCGTCCTTCGCGGATAATTTTTTGTGCCAATACGGTTGCCGTTGTTGTGCCGTCCCCGGCGTCATCACCGGCTTTCTTGGCGACTTCTTGGACCATGCGCGCCCCGATATTTTCTTGGGGGTCTGGCAAAGATACCGCCTTGGCCACGGTAACGCCGTCTTTGGTTGCGACCGGCGCGCCGTATGATTTATCGATTACGACCGTGCGACCCTTTGGTCCCATGGTGATTTTTACTGCGTTGGCCAGTTTATCAACACCAGCCGCCATTTTATCCGTATCAAAAACAATTTCTTTTGCCATGATTTATATCCTTATTCTAAGATGCCTAAAATATCTGTTTCTTTGATTAATACATAATCTTTGCCGTCAATTTTAACCTCGTTCGCAGATGATGCCCATTTCGCAAACAGCACGACATCACCAACCGCAACCGACATCGGTACGCGATCATCGCCATCAAATGCGCCATCGCCCACCGCGATTACGCGTCCGCGTGATGGTTTTTCTTTTGCGTTGTCTGGGATTATAATTCCGCCGGCGGTTTTATTTTCTTCTTCGACCCGTTCCAGCAGGACATAGTTATGTAACGGTTTAAACATATGCGATTCTCCTTTGTTAAACCCATGTAATCTTGCTTCTGCGTGTGAATATAGTGCGTCTGTTTCGGATTTCAAGGCTTGATTTTATACATTCACTATAATATGCTGTACGCATCAGCGCAATGGGAACAAAAGGGGATATATATGTACGATAAAAACAATGTATTTGCAAAAATAATTCGTGGTGAAATTCCGTCCCGCGTGGTGTACAGCGATGATTATGTGTTGGCGTTTTATGACAACGCACCGCGCGCAAAAACGCATGTTTTGGTGGTGCCGCGCGGGGAATATACAGATATCTATGACTTTACTGCCAACGCCCCCACGGAATTACAGATGGGCTTTTGGCGTGGCGTGCGTGCAACCGTGGACGCATTGGGGTTGCGGGAAAACTTTCGCGCGGTCGCGAATACGGGACCGGGGGCCGGGCAAAGCGTGTTCCATTTTCATGTGCATATAATGAGTGATGAACGATTCAAAACAGACTTTTAATATTCGTGTTGTGCCGCGTGCCAGATTAAATAAAATTGTTGATGACGGATGCGGCAATCTGCGCGTGTATACAACCGCCGCGCCCACAGACGGTGCGGCCAACGCGGCGGTGATAAAAATGCTGGCGCGGCACTTTGATGTGCCAAAATCCAGCATTCAAATCATCCGCGGCACCACATCCCGGGACAAGGTTATCCAGTTTTAATAATTCACTATTTTCTGGATCAGTTCGGTCGGTGTGCGCGCAACATGAATGTTATAGTCGTGCACACTTTCGATAAATCCAGACCGCTGCATATGTATAAACAATCGCGCAAATGGCGCCCAAAATGATGCAGTGTTCAAAAAGAACAGCGGCTTTTTCGATTCACCAATTTGTTGCATCGTCATAATATCGGTCAGTTCATTCAGTGTCCCAATTCCGCCTGGCAATATTATGAATGCATCAGACAGTTCAAACATTTTTTGTTTGCGTTCATTGACACCATCGACAACAGCCACATCAACACCGGTATGTACTGGTTCTTGTTTTTCGATAACATTGCTTGTCGATACACCGATAACATGCCCGCCGGCGTCCAGTGCCGCGGTTGCAACCGTGCCCATCAGACCGACATCGCCACCACCAAAAACCATACGAATATTATTTTCGCCCAAAAATTCACCAATTTGTGCTGCATGACGCGCAAAGTCTGGATTTGTGCCGAATTGATGTCCGCAATAAACCGCAATAGATTTCAATCTTCCTGTCATAATGTGATTTTCCTTTATTTTTGGAAATTATAGCATAAAATGACTGCGTTATGAATCAAAACTTTATTGATTTTATGCGGAAATACCAGGGGGCAAAATTGGCTGTGGCGGTCAGTGGCGGGGTGGATTCTGTCTGCCTGTTGCACTGGTTGGCAGAACTAAAAATGGACGTGGTGTGTTTACATGTAAATCATGGGTTGCGCAAAAATGCCGAAACAGAAACACAATATGTGCGTGAACTGTGCGACAAATTAAATGTTCCATGCCAGATTTTTTATTGGACAGATGACAAACCAACCACGGGACTAGAAGCCGCCGCCCGTAACGCACGGTATAAATTCATGACAGACTTTTGCCATGAAAATACTATTGATGCATTGTTAACCGCGCACCAGGCCGATGACCAGATTGAAACATTTTTAATGAACCTGGGGCGGGGCAGTGGCCTGTATGGTTTGGCGGCGATGCGGTGTGAATCTGTGCGTGATGGGGTTAAAATCTTGCGACCGTTATTGAATGTTTCGCGCGCAGAATTGGCGAAATATTGTAAAGATAATGGGATTAAATATTTTTCTGATGAAATGAACCGCGACCCACAATACACACGCGTGCGCATTCGCCAGAATCGGCATTTGTTGGCGGACAAACTGGGGATTACTGATGCGCGAATTTTATTGGCAATTAATAATCTGGGGCGTACGCGTGACGCAATGGACAGAAAAATTGCAGATTTGGCGGCGCATGTCATTGATAATCAGCGCGCGGTATTCGATGCATCTTTTCTATTTGACCCCGAACCCGATATTAGATTAAAGTTGCTGGGGACACTGATTCAAAAAATCGGGGGGGACGAATATCAGCCGCGCTTGAATTCGCTGTCAAATGCACTAAGTAATTTACAACATGATTGTAAATTCACACTGGGGCATTGCACGCTGCGGCGGTTGGGCAGCCGGATTTTAATCGTGTCAGAGGGCTCAAAAACAAGTTTCAGGACAAGACATGGAAAACAAAAATCAAAAAAACATGAATAACAAGAAACACAAGAACGGATTTTTTCGCCGTGGGGATGGTGGCAATGTATTTCTGATTATCTTTGTGGCATTGTTTGCCGCGATGCTGGTGCGTGCGTTTGTTGCATCGCCATCGGCACCACAATTTTTGCCAGACGGCACACCCGCGCCCCAGCCAGTTGAACTGACATTTTCTGATGTACTGCGGCGCGCGTCTGATATAAAGACAATGGATATTCGTGGTAATGACGCATCAGGTACATTGAACGATGGCACGCCATACACGGCAACAATTACATATGATCCAGAACTGTTGGGAAAAATTGCCGACAGTGGTGCGACAATATCAATCGACACATCAAAAACATGGGTTGATTATCTGGGGACATGGGTGCCGATTTTGATGGGGTTGTTCTTTATATGGTGGATTTTCCGCGGGTTCAAGGGCGCGGCGGGTGGCATCGGGCGCACATTGACGCAACAAAACCCGACAAAAATCACAACAGGAAAAACAAAAACGACATTCAACGATGTTGCCGGAATTGATTCTGAAAAACAAGAGTTAATGGAAATTGTTGATTTTTTAAAGAATAAAGAAAAATTCCAGGCACTGGGGGCGCGCGTGCCGCGTGGGATATTGCTGTCGGGCGAACCAGGCACGGGTAAAACATTGCTGGCGCGTGCAATCGCAGGCGAAGCGAATGTGCCGTTCTTTGCCGCATCCGGCAGTGATTTTTCCGGCATTATCGTTGGTCTGGGGGTTGCAAAAATCAAAGAAATATTTGACATGGCAAAGCGTAATGCACCATGTATATTATTCATCGATGAAATTGACGCAATTGGCCAGCGGCGCAGTACGCATTCATACAATGATCAAGATCGCGAACAAACATTGAATCAATTGCTGATTGAAATGGATGGATTTTCGAACGATACGGGCATAATTGTTATCGGTGCAACGAACCGCGCGGACATGTTGGATCCGGCGTTGTTGCGCCCGGGTCGCTTTGACCGCCAGGTATACATTGAACTGCCCGATCTGTCGGGACGGCGCCAGATATTGGACTTGTATGCCAAAAAGGTGAAAATTGCATCTGATGTAAATCTGCAAGATTTGGCGCGTGGCACAACTGGATTTTCTGGCGCAGATTTGGAAAATTTATTGAACGAGGCTGCATTACTGGCGGTACGTAATGGTCGCACAGAAATTGCCCCCGCGGATATAGAAGAAGCCCGCGATAAAATATTGATGGGTCCGCGCAAGGTTCGCAAGATGCGCCCCGAAGATATCAAATTGACCGCATATCACGAAGCGGGTCATGCGTTCGTCAGCGTAATGTATTCGGATATCACCGACCCGATACACAAGGCGACAATTATCCCGCGTGGTCGCGCACTGGGGATGGTCCAGCATTTGCCTATTGATGACAAGGTTTCAATGACCATTGCCGAAGTGCGCGCAAATCTGGCGATTGCGCTGGCGGGGCGCAGTGCCGAAGAGGTATTCTTTGGCACGGATAAAATCACCACCGGCGCAGAAAGCGATATTGCCATGGCAACGCGGTTGGCGCGTTATTCGATAACAACGGCCGGGTTGTCGGAAAAAGTCGGACTGGCGGCAATAAACCAGGTAAATAATTTTGGCAATCGGACGGCATTGGAAAACGCGTCTGAAAAAACCGCAGAAATTGTCGATGCCGAAGTGCGCGCGTGGTTGGATGCGGCGCATGCTGATGCCACACGGTGGTTAAGTAAAAACAAAGAAACTGTTCGCAAATTAGCAGAAGAACTGTTGGCGCGTGAAACATTGACGGGCGATGAAATCAAAGAAATCATTTCTGGTCAATCACAGAAAAAGACAGCAAAAAAATCAAAAACACCAGGGAAGTCGCGCAAAAATGCCAAATCAAAATAATACACCGAATTTTGAAGTGCTGCACATGCCACCAGAAAACACCAATTCTTTATTGGTGACATCCGGTGACGATGCTGTAATTTTTGATGCATGGGGTCGCGCGGATGCGTGGGAAAAACTGTTGGAATCGCGTGGATTGCGTTTGCGGGCGATATATTCAACGCATGGACATGGCGATCATATTGCTGCGGCACCTGAACTGGCCGAAAAATATAATGTTCCATGGTATTTAAACAGCGAAGACAATGTATTAATATCATGGTCTGACGGTTTGCTGGAATATTTTGGGTTGCCTAAACTGGACGGCAATTATCGCGCCCCCACAGATATCGATTCTGGTAATATAGAGATATTGCCAAATATTTATATGGATGTTATTGAAACGCCCGGGCATTCAGCGGGCGGCATGTCGTATTATTTCCCAGATTTTGGTGTGTTGGTTACAGGCGATACATTATTCCGTGACAGTTGTGGCCGATATGATTTGCCGGGTGGCGATATGAACATGCTGATGCAATCGATTGCAAAGATTTATCAAATGAATTTGCCAGATGAAACATATGTTGTTCATGGACATGGTATTGATTCAACAATTGGACTGTTAAAGAAAGAAAATCCATATTTCAAAGAATGATAAAAAACGCCCAAACGGGCGTTTTTTATTTTTGTACGAAATGCACACTGTATTGTGGCTTTTTGTCCGGCCCCAGTGATGCGCGCACAACCTTGTTCGATGCGACTTGGACCGCGCGAATCAGGTTTGAACGATCTTTGCGTTCTGTCTTGGTCAGTGCATCGATTGCCTTGGTAATTTCGATTTGAATTTGCCGTTTCATAAACCCGGTGTCATCCGTTTCGAATATACCGGCACTGGATACCTCTGGCGTGCCTTTCAGGAAACCGCGCTTGTCCACCGGCAGCGTGACAAATATCGCACCATTGGTGGCAATCTTTTTGCGGGTTTTGTACACTGGGTCATCCGTGCTGCGTTCGGTTTCACCTTCCATAACAACGAAACCTGTTTCGA
Organism: uncultured Alphaproteobacteria bacterium; assembly: GCA_944389525.1. Taxonomy (GTDB): domain Bacteria; phylum Pseudomonadota; class Alphaproteobacteria; order Rs-D84; family Rs-D84; genus Enterousia. The sequence goes on from CALXMR010000006.1 coordinate 16,453, forward strand.
TTGTTTCGGCGATATATGGTGCCTCGCCATCAGCCAGTGCAATCATTTCACCGTTATGCACAACCATCATATGCTTTGCGCCACCGCGTTCCATCGCCATTTTCCCGTTCAGCATTTCGTTAATATAATCGCCATGCATCGGGACAGAAACCTGGGGGTGAACCATGTCATAGAATCGTTCAAATTCCGGGCGTCCGGCGTGACCACTGGCGTGCAGATGATCTGTATCAAATATCGTATGTGTCTTGATGCCCATCCGCGCCAGTTTGTTGTACAGATATGAAACATCTTGTTCACGCCCCGGGATAATAATTGCACTGAACAGAACGGTGTCCGTTGGCTGTAATTTCATTTCTTTCACATGCCCACGACACAGACGCGTCAGCATTGCATATTGTTCACCCTGGGAACCGGTCAAGAAAATTGCCTGTTTTTCTGCGGGTAAATCTTTGATGTCGCTGTGCAGATAAACTTCATCGCGTCCCAGATATCCAAAATCCATACCCATTTCGCGGAATTCTGGCAATCCGACATACGGCACCGGGTTGGGATTACTGCGTTCTTTGATTGCGGCAACGCGTCCCGCGGCACGCGCGGCCTCTGCAAACATTTTCATACGCGCAATCGACCGCGAATACCCAGTAACTAACACGCGACCCGGGGCGTTTTTCATAATTTCAGTCAATGTTTCGCGAACCTGGACTTCGGTTGTCTGTGCCTCTTGCCGGGATGCAGATGTTGAATCACACATGCACGCCAACAATTTTGGATCAGACCCAATTTCACGCAACCGCGCATAGTCGGTTGGTTCTTCGATAGGGTTATCATCGTTAAATGTCCAGTCACCTGTATGTAAAACCTTGCCGGCGGGTGTTTTGATAATCAACATCTGGGCTTCTGGTACGGAATGGGAAACATGGAATGTTTCAACTTCGAACGGGTCCAGTTTCAGTGTTGCGCCATGATGATCGAATATCACGATATCTTTACCCGGGGTAAAATCAATTTCGCACCCGCGGAATGTCTGTGCCAATATTTCGCCCGGAAAACGGGTACAGTAAATAGGCTTTCTGAATTTTGGCCAAACATATTTCAATGCGCCGATATGATCTTCGTGACCGTGGGTCATAACGAACCCGACGACATCTTTTTTGCGCTTTTCCAGCCATGTTGTATCACAATATTGAACATCGCCGGCGCCGATTTCTTCTTCTAGAAATCCCATGCCGCAATCAACGACCAGATATTTCCCCTTGTATTTATAAACATACATATTCTGACCGACATGTTCCAAACCGCCCAGCGCCATAAAGTACAATTTTTCATCGTTTTTATCACTTTCATGTTTGTTCATGCCGCGTATTTTTGCGGGCATGTCTGGTGTGGCGGATTCAATTGTATCCGGCATTGTTTTCTTTTCTCTAACTTTTACCATAAAAAAACCTCTTGTTAATGTTTAACATTTGCATCGCCACTAAATTCATTGCCAATAAAGAAAATTCTTTATTCGTAGTGAATCTGTGGCGATGCGGCATTTATCCCGTGCGATAATAAAAACATAATTATGTATCGATGGGGATGTGTCGTACGGGTATTGTGTACCCAAATTCTCTCTGACGCGAATAATGATACATTATAATCGCACGAATGCAAGCAAAATAAAAATCCCGCATCTGCGGGACATAATGATTACAGTTGAATAAACCAGTCTGGATGCGTTGATAACAAATCAATTCCTGCGTCCAGAACCCGTCTGTATTCCAAGAATTTTTCTTTATCTGCCTGGCCCAGATTACTGATTGCAGGCAATTTAACCGTCATCGGATTTACATGTTTGCCATCTTTGATAATTTCATAGTGCAAATGTGGCCCCGTAGATAACCCAGTTGACCCCACATATCCGATTGTTTGACCTTGCTTTACTGTTGTGCCGACAACGACCCCCTTGGCAAAACGGGACATATGCGCATACAGTGTTTCATACGATGCATTATGGCGCAGTTTTATATAGTTCCCATGCCCACTGTTATAACCGCGTGCGACAACACGACCCGCCCCCGCAGCAGGAATAGGTGTCCCAGTTGACGCGCGGAAATCAACGCCCTTGTGCGCGCGGGTGTACCCCAGCACAGGATGCTTGCGCCGGTTAGAAAAACTGCTGGTGACGCGGGCATTGTTTATCGGTGTGCGTTTCAGCGATTTTATTGCACCATTGCCGTTTTCGTCATAGTATCCAACCTTGTCATCAGATTTTTTAAACCGATACATTTTGACATTGCCACGCAACGCCTCGAACTGTACGGCCAACACGCGACCGTTTTCAACCTTTTTACCATTTGAAAAGTTTTCTTCATACAGTACGGAAAAGTGCTGTCCGGCACGAACATCGCGTTCAAAGTCCATTTCAAACGCCAATAAATCGTATACTTCGGCCAATATTCCATCTGGAATTCCGGCGCGTCCCCCGGCCAGATAAAAACTGTCCCCGTCACGAATTTCGCCGGCACGATATACCGCACGCCGGTCTGGTTCAATATCCTGGGCACTGCACAGCCATTTTCCGGCATCGTCACATGTTATTTCCACCCGCCGCCATGGGGACGGGATAATTACTATTTTATCCACGGGCGCATCTGGACTGGTGCGGACAAATTCAATTTTATCGTTGTCCGCGCGCAGATTCGTAATATCGGCATCAGATTTTAATACCCGGGCAATTTCCAATACATCTGCATTGGAAAAACCCTGGTCAACCAGCAATTTTGACAATGTGTCACCCGCCGCGACCACCACCACAGAAGTGTGTTCCCCATCATCAGTCACAGATAACCCCGAACCACCCCGTGGCCGTGCCAGCACTAATATCGTTGCGATAATTGCCAATATAACTGCCACAATTGCGACAATACGTGCAACCGTGGCCGAATTAATAATATCTTTTACTTTTTTCATGCATCGGATTATAATTGGTTTATGACAATAAATCAAGCGTTTGAAATTCTGATGCGTGCCGGTGGCATTCGCGCCGCGCGGGTAATAACTGAAAATACAACAAATTTTTCGAAAATAAAGGTTTGGCGCATGGCGCGCGCATTACGCCGTGGGGTGCCGGTTGCGAAAATAATTCACCAGAAATGGTTCTATGGATTGCGCTTTTATACGAATAAATACACACTGGATCCGCGCCCAGACACAGAAACATTGGTCACGGCGGTTATATCGGATGTAAATCACAACAGGGGGGTACAGATTCTGGACCTGGGGACGGGAACCGGGTGCATTGCGGTGGCGTTGGCAAAGAACATACCAAACGCGCATGTTTTGGCAATTGAAAAATCATGCGGCGCGGCGCGCGTTGCACGAAAAAATGTTCGCGATTTAAATGTCACAGACAGCGTTTCTGTAAAAATTGGCGATTTTACAAAACAAAACATAATTCGCCAACCACGATTTGACATAATCGTATCAAATCCGCCATATATTGCGCGTGGTGATACGCGGGTTGATATTGGTGCATCACATGATCCAAAAATGGCACTGTACGCCGACGATAATGGATTGGCGGCATATATCGCAATTGCAAAAAATGCGCGCAAATGGATTACGCGCGGCGGCAGAATATACCTGGAAATTGGTGACGGGGCGGGCCGCGATGTACGAACAATATTCACAACCGCCGGATGGAAATTTGTTCGTTCAGAAATGGACTTGGCTGGAATTGAACGCGTGCTGGTGTTTTCTTCCAAATAAAAAATGCCCCACATGGGGCATTTTTATTCGGCCAGTGAACCAACCGACATTGTTATGCGGCGCACCCCACTGCTGATGGACTTTTCTTTGTTTACGCGTGCATGAATTATTTCACCCGTGTGATAAACATGCGTCCCGCCACACAGTTCGCATGACACATCGCCGGCGGTAATAACCTTGACTGTGTCACCATATTTCTCACCAAACAGTGCCATCGCACCGCGTGATTTTGCGTCTGTCATTGACATTTCTTCGTGCGTGACCGGCATATCGGCGTCAATCCATTTGTTAACCAAATCTTCGACTGCCTGTTTTTCATCTGCGGTCATTGCGCGACCAAACGAAAAGTCAAAGCGCACAGAATCAGGCGAAACCTTGGATCCACGCTGTTCAACATCTTCATTCAGAACATGACGCAATGCGGCTTGTAACAGGTGCGTTGCCGTATGCGCGCGCGCCGTTTGTTCACGCACACTTTTGTTTATTATCGTTTTGACTATATCGCCCACACGCATGTCTGTGACCAGTGTACCTTTGTGTATAACGATGTTATCAACGCGCGCCGCTTCGGTCACGGTCATGACGGTCATTGTGCCAGATGTCATTTCCCCACTGTCGCCAACCTGGCCACCTTGGGTGCCGTAAAAGTTTGTTTTGTCCAGTGCGACTTCGACCGCGTCACCCGCATTTGCCGCCTGTACAAATTCGCCATCGCGCAGTATTGCCAACACGTGCGATGCCATATTTTCATCAGGGGCATATTTTGTCGCGTCATCTGTTCCCGGCAATTGTGTTTGCGATTCCCACAGTGTGCGTGTGCCCTTGGTATTGGCGCGACTGCGTTCTTTTTGTTCGGCCATTGCGCGATTAAACGCATCAACATCGACATCAATATTTTTCTCGCGCAGGATCATCTGGGTCAAATCCAGCGGAAACCCATATGTATCAAATAACTTGAACGCGATTTCGCCTGGCAAGATATTGTTTTGAATTTTTGGAATTTCGTTATCCAGCAATTTAATCCCATTTTGCAGCATGTCCGCAAACGCGTTTTCTTCGTTTTGAATGATTTCAACAACGCGTTTTTCTTCACGCCCCAATTCAGGATATGCCACGCCCATTTCCGTGACCAACGCGGGGTACAGTCTGGACAACAATGCCCCACGATGCCCCAACAATTGCCCATGACGCATTGCACGGCGCAATATTCGGCGAATTACATACCCACGGTCTGTATTGCTGGGGATAACACCATCAGCGATGGCAAATCCAACGGCACGCAAATGGTCGGCAATAACCTTGAACGATGCAATATTTTCAGGCGTCTTTTTTACGCCGACAATATCTTCGGTGGCGCCGATTAATGCCGAAAACAGGTCTGTGTCGTAATTGTCAACCTTGCCCTGTAATAACGCGGCCCAGCGTTCCAACCCCGCACCGGTATCGACATTTTGTTTCGGCAACGGTGTCAGATTTCCATTTGCATCGCGATCGAACTGCATAAATACATCGTTCCAGATTTCAACCCAGCGGTCGTCTTCGTTTTCAATATCGTCACCAAAATCATAGAATATTTCCGTGCATGGTCCGCATGGGCCAGTATCGCCCGCCGACCACCAGTTATCTTTATCACCCAGACGGATTGCATCTTTGCCTGCAACCTTGCGCCAGATTTCTGTTGATTCATCGTCCGAAACATGTGTGGTTACGCGCAACCGCGCCGGATCCAGTTTCAATACATTGGTCAACAAATCCCACGACATTTCAATTGCGCCGGCCTTGAAATAATCACCAAACGACCAATTCCCCAACATTTCAAAGAATGTATGATGGCGACCATCAAATCCCACTTCGTCCAAATCGTTATGTTTGCCACCGGCGCGGATGCATTTTTGTACATCTGCAACACGCGGGGCAAATGCCGGTTCAGTGCCTTGTAAAATACCCTTCCATGGGACCATGCCCGCAACTGTGAACAACAGTGTTGGGTCATTCGGTATCAGTGATGCAGACGGCACAATCTTGTGCCCGTGTGATTCAAAGTATTCCAAAAAAGTTTTACGAATATCATTATATTTCATTTTTTTATTCCCCCAGATTGTCGGTGCAATTCTAAACGCATTGCAACAATGTTTCAATAAATTTGTATTTTATAAACAGTGTATTTTATATTCAGCCCCGCAGGGCAGCCGCATCCAGCGCAGTGTGCAAAACCGCGTCATATTTTGCCAATGCGCGGCGATAGTGTTCTGGTTCATTGCGCATCGGCCGGGCCAGGCGACCATATTTCATGCGCGGGGTATCAATGTTATTCTTGATATAGTTTATCTTGTCCATATAGATTGGCACCGCATCTGGGTTTTCATGTTTTGCAAAAATATTTACATACGACCACATCATTGCGTCAACTGGTGGCCGCCAATCCAGACTGTCGTCAATTTTTTGTATTGCATCCGTGACAGTGTCCATGATTTTAAACAACCGATTTAAAACATTTGCGCGTATCAGTGTGCCGGCAAACCCAATATGCGGCCGCGCCAGTTCCACATTTTCGCCATCGATATCATAGTCTGATGTATTTGCCATAACCCGCAACAGGTCACCAACCCGATGCCGAATAATAACAGCGTTTTGAATAATGGCAAAATTATCGGATGAAACATTTGGAATATCTAAATCAACCACAATATCGTCATCGTCACAGAACAAAAACCAATCTGGATTCATGCCCGCCGTTGCCGCCGCATCAACCACAGCCATCCGTGCACGCATCGTTCCAATGTTTTCAAGACCATTTATAATTTGTAAATCGCCACAGTACCCCAGTTTTCTAATCTGGCGGCGTGACACGGTCGCCATTGGATTATCGTTATATATTACCAGCGTGAATTTCGCGCGCAACCGTCCCAACGCCGGCACAGAAACAGCCAACATTTCTGTATTAACGGTGGTCAGCCCAACAACGATATTATTTTTTTTGCGCATCATGCGAGTGATTGTAAATAAAAGTTTATAAAATTGCAATCGCTTACTTGTTTATGTTATAATATATTATCGATCAGATGTTTCAAACCCAAGGGACAGTGTACAAATGAAACCGACAATGTTATTTACGATTGTTGCACTGACGGCGATTATATTGGTGTCGTCATTTGGATTGCAATTGGCACCAAACGATCCAATCAGTGTTGCGCCAGACATGGTCGGCAATGTTTTATATGTCTGCCCAGTGGCCAGTAATTTGTGGGATGCACTGGCATCTGCATTGCGCCCGTATTCATATTATTTTATACTTGCACTGTTTTTTGTAATAATGCTGTTGTTGTTCAGTTGGGGGTGGGCACTGTATCAAAATTTATTAACAGATTCGTTCAAACGCGAAACATTTAAAAAACCATGGCAATTGACCAAGATAACGTTTTGGGCGGCGATAATTGTGACAATTTTTGTAATGACACCAAATTATTTTCGCACGGTGCATGTTGACGGCACGGTTAATGAGTGGGTACTGTGTGATGCGGACACGCCTGGTGCGCGCGCTGTTCGTGCGGACGCGGTGCATAATTAATGTAATTTGTCAACTTTTCAAAAAAAGTTTAATTATTAAATATGCTCTTGACTTGAACGCCCGAATTCTCTACGATTCGGTTAAGCAGGACAGGCAATGTCTGTGGAATATGTGCGGTTGCGATATGTCATGGTTGTAAAGTGGCGAATAACTGCACGGTCCAGATTCCATTGACATTGCCTTGGGACTGCCGGACACCTTGTATAAATTTATATGAAAGGAGAAACAAAATGAACAAACAGCAATTGATCGAAGCAATCGCGAACGAAGTCGAAGTAACCAAAGCAACTGCGGCGGCATGCTTGGATGCGTTTATCAACACTGTGACAAAAGTACTGAAAAAGAAGGGCGAAGTTCGCTTGGTCGGCTTTGGTACATTCACCACAGCAAAGCGCAAGGCAACAACAGGCCGCAACCCACAGACGGGTGCCGCGATTAAGATTCCGGCATCAACCCAGCCTAAGTTTAAACCAGGCAAGGCGTTAAAGGATGCGTTGAATTAATAAAATCCCCCGTTTGGGGGATTTTTATTTGCTTACAATAACCGGGCCAAACGATTACTTGCATTTATTCAAAACAGATTATACAATATTCGTATAAATCTTAGTATATAACCAAAGGGGATAAATCATGTGGATTGCAATTGCCATTGTGGCGGTTATTTTATTGTACTTTATCGCGGTGTATAACGGATTGGTTGCCCGCCGGAACCAGGCACGCGAAGCGTGGTCAACAATCGATACGCAATTGAAACGCCGTTATGATTTAATTCCTAATCTGGTTGAATCTGTACGCGGCGCGACCAAGCATGAACGCGAAACATTGGAATCTGTCACGCGTGCGCGCGATGCGGCCATGGCAGCAACCGGCCCGGCCAAGGCGGACGCTGAAAATCATTTAACCGAAACATTGAAAAGCATTTTTGCATTGTCTGAAAACTATCCGACATTGCGTGCAAATGAAAACTTTCTGGAACTGCAACGCGAATTGACCGACACTGAAACAAAAATCCAGGCGGCGCGCCAATTCTATAACAATGTTGTCATGGGATTGAATACACAAATAGAACAGTTCCCATCAAATATTGTTGCGCGTATGTTCAATATCACCCCAGAAAAACTGTTCGAAATGGCAGAGTCTGAAAAACAGGCACCAAAGGTAAAGTTCTAGGGCATACAGAAAATACTTGATTTTTGTCAAAAAAGTATGTAAACTGACCCCCGCTGGATAACCAGAACTGATTAAGTTGCATGTACTTTTGGTCATGCATATGATAAGGATTCTGTGAAATGTCCGGCACCATAAAAACCAAAAGGATAAAATTATGGCAAGAGCAGGCGCAAAGCGCAGCACACGTAAATTAAAAATCGGCCGCAGTTTGGGTGTAAACCTGTGGGGCCAGGCAAAATCACCATTTAACAAGCGTAAATATAAACCTGGCCAGCATGGGCCAACATCACGCGGTGGTAACTCGTCTGATTACGCAAAACAGATGCGTGCAAAACAGACATTAAAGGGTTACTATGGCAATATTGGTGAAAAGAAGTTCCACAAGTATTATATCGAAGCGAATAATATGCGTGGCGATACCCCAGATAACTTAATCGGTTTGCTGGAACGCCGTCTGGATGCGGTTGTATATCGTGCAAAATTGGCCCCAACGGTCTTTTCTGCCCGTCAATTGGTCAGCCACGGTCACATCTATGTCAATGGTCGGCGCGTAAAAATTGCATCGTACCAGGTTAAACCCGGCGATGTCATCACCATCAGCGACAAGGCAAAACAAATGCCATTGGTTGTGTTGGCGTTGGAATCGGGTGAACGCAATTGGCCGGATTACATCAATGTGGACAGTGCGAACTTTACCGCGACATTTACGCGCGTTCCATTGTTCGAAGATGTTCCATATCCGGTTCAGATGTTCCCAGAACTGGTGGTCGAATTCTATTCCCGTTAATATGGGGGGGCAGAATACAAAAATCCCGCATTTGCGGGATTTTTTGTTGACTTTTGGGGCATGTGTTATAGAATATATGGCATGTATTCGAATGAATTTATCTTTGCAACATTTTGCTGGCGCGTTTGCGCCCGGTGATTTTTATGTCATGCACAATAAAATTTTGTGCTTTTAATTTTTCTGTAAACATCCTAGTATAATAACAAATTAAGCAAAGGTATTTTATTATGTCAGACCAGATTGTATTAACAGGCATCAAGCCAACTGGCACGCCGCATATGGGTAATTATGTTGGCGCGTTAAAGCCGTTGGTTAAAATGGCAAAAACAAACAAAACATTTGTATTTATTGCGGATTTACATGCATTGAATATCATTCACGATCCAAAACAAATACAACAGCATACACACGAAATCGCCGCGATTCTGATGGCATTGGGACTAAACCTGGATAACGCAACATTATTCCGCCAGTCCGATATTGTCCAGGTTTCGCAATTGGCCACGATGCTGATGAATGTCACACCAAAAGGACTGATGAATCGCGCCCATTCGTACAAGGCGGCGGTTGACAAGAATATTGCAATGGGCATCGATGTTGACGCGGGTGTTAACATGGGATTGTATACATATCCGATATTAATGGCTGCGGATATATTGCTGTATGATACAGATATTGTCCCGGTTGGTGCCGACCAGAAACAGCATGTTGAATTTGCGCGCGATATCGCGGGATACTTTAACCATATCTATGGCGAAACATTCAAATTGCCTGAACCCATGATTGGGGCAGATACGGGGATTATTCCGGGGCTGGATGGCCGCAAGATGAGCAAATCTTACGATAATGTTATCCCGTTGTTTGCGCCAGAATCTGAATTGAAAAAGAAAATTATGCGCATTATCACCGACAGCAAATTGCCAGATGAACCCAAAAATCCGGATGAATCCACAATATTCCAACTGTACCGGCATTTTGCGTGCGAAAATGAAATCGCCGATTTGCGTGCGAAATTTGAACGCGGTGGTATGGGGTATGGTGATGCGAAAAAGATTTTATTTGAAAAAATAAATTCTGTATTATCTGCGCCCCGTGCAGAATACGAACGACTGATGGCAAATACGGCGGAAATAGACGCGGTGTTGGCATCTGGGGCGGCGCGTGCGCGCAGTGTTGCGGAAAAAACATATGAACGCGTTCATCGTGCAATGTTGGGATAATGCTGGTATAATAAAAAACATCAACAGGAAAGGAGAGAATATGAAAAAAACATTAATCTGGACGGGCAGTGTAATTGGTGCCGGCGCCGTGTTGGCACTGTTATTCGGATGGATGGACAAACCGGACGCGCCACGTACAATATCTGTTAATGGCGAATGTTTGGCCACCGCGCCAAAGGACAGAACTGCAATCACATTGCGCGTGACGACACTGGACAAGTCGGCCGCCACATCAATGAAAATGGCCACGGCCAAGGTGAACGAAATCACCAATTATTTAAAAAATCAAGATGTCCAGATGCAGACCACTGAATTCAATTCATATGAACGTTCTGAATGGAATCGTGAATTGGAAAAGTCTGTTGTGCTGGGCACAGAAACAACCATCGCCATAGAGGTTTCGGCCGACAACATCGAAACAATTGAAAAAATCTTGACCCAGTTTGCAGGCCAAGAGGATGTTTATTCTGAAAACCTGCGCATGTACACCAGTGCCGAGGCAATGAAACCAATCCTGGAAGATTGCCTGGGGGCTGCGGTTGAAAATGCGCGTGAACGCGCAAATGCATTGGCGGCGGGCGATGGTCGCAGTGCCGGCAAAATGTTAAACGTTTCATACAGTGTTGGTGGGTCATCTGCGATACAGCCGCGGTCATCAAACTTTTTAACCGCGTCTGCCAAGATGGCGGTTGCCGATGCCGAGGCTTTTTCCGCCGCCGGCAGCATTGTTGCCAAGGATACCGAAGTATCAGTCACTGTGTCTGCAACATTTGAAATAAAGTAAAACGATAAAATGAATGAACTGGTCGCCGAATTCATAGAATATTTAACACAGACGAAAAATTATTCTGTGCACACGGCGACCGCGTATGAAACAGATATTCGTGATTTTATAAACTTTTACGAAAACTATATTGGCGCGGTTGTCGGATTGGGCGAAATTGCACGCGCCGATGCGATTTGTTTCCGTGCATGGATGGCGGATCGCGGGCGGCGCGGGTTGGTGCATAAATCAACAGCGCGGGCGTTATCGTCTGTGCGCGGGTTTTATAAATATTTGGCCAGGCATCATAATATACAAAACAGTGCAATTGGCCTGATTTCATCACCGCGTGTTCCGCGTAAATTATCCAAGGCCATTGATATCGGCGATGTTCATGATATGCACAACGCAATTCGTGATATTGATGAACGCGCGCCGTGGATTGCTGCGCGTGATTGGGCGTTGGTTATGCTGATATTTGGTTGTGGCCTGCGTATATCCGAAGCGTTATCATTAAAAAACATTGATGTTCGTGGGCGACCAGATGCGTTGCGCATATTGGGCAAGGGGTCCAAAGAACGAATTGTTCCGATACTGCCGCCTGTTTTGGATGCGATTGAAAAATATACGCGCCTGCGACCATTTGGCACGGCACCAGATGATCCACTGTTTCGCAGTGTTCGCGGTCTGCCCATGACGGCGCGCATGGCAGAAAAAGTCATTGAAAAACTGCGCCATTATTTACAGTTGCCCGATTATGTAACCCCGCACGCATTGCGCCATACATTTGCAACCGCGATGTTGGGCGGTGGCGCAGATTTGCGCAGTTTGCAAGAATTACTGGGGCATTCGTCCCTGTCCACGACACAGTTGTATACGCGGGTAAATATGTCCGAAATCCAGAACATATACGAACACGCGCATCCCCGCGCGCGCACAGATGATAACTAGCCAGACTGGCGACAAACATCGGTATTTTTATACTTGCTTTTCAATTCGGTTTTATATACAATACCCCACACAATCAGCGGAGCGTTGGCAGAGTGGTAATGCAGCGGATTGCTAATCCGTGACCGTGTTATAGCGGTCCATAGGTTCGAGTCCTATACGCTCCGCCAGGAATTTTCCCACTGTATGTGGGATTTTTTATATTTCTGGCTGGTACATGCGTTTTATTTGCGCAAAATATTTAATGTTGGCATCATACAATCGTTTATATCGTGCAGATTTACGTGCTTTATAACTGGCCTGTTTTTGTTTGTAAAATTTTTGTGCCATATCATATGATGTAAATTCACGTGATAACGTGTCAAACTGTTCATCCATTATCAGGTGGCCACGTGTCCCCAGCACAGGAATACGATAAAATACAGTAATTATAACCTGACCTGATTGGTATTTTGAAATCTGGTTACGTGGAATAAAAATTAAATAGTTTTTAGTTGCCAAACGGCATGACATGGTTGGTTTGCAATCATTTGAACGCAATGACATTATGTTTCCTTTATCTGTCTGTCAGATTACAAAATTACATATAAAAGTCCATAAAAAATACCAGTTGCAAATTCGCGTGATATAATATACCATATTTAACATGAAAAAGTTTTTATCTTGTTACTGTCGCAGATAATTTTCTTTGCCACGGCAAACGTTTCTGTTTGCAAAAAATCAATCGTTTTAATAATATTTCGAACATTACAAAAAGGATGCGTATAATGACAATCAGATTATTTAATACCATGTCTAGAAAGATAGAAGAATTCACACCGCTGGCAGAAGGGAAGGTTGGTTTTTATAGCTGCGGTCCAACTGTATACCATTATGCACACATAGGAAACCTTCGTTATTTTATACAAAATGATGTATTAAAGCGTATGTTGACAGAAAATGGTTATAAAGTAACACACGTTATTAATATAACAGATGTTGGGCATTTAACAAGCGACGCTGATTCTGGTGAAGATAAAATGGAAAAAGGGGCAGCACGTGACAATAAATCCGTTTGGGAAATTGCAAAATTCTATAAAGATGAATTTTTACGTGATTTTGACGATTTGAATCTTATACGTCCTACTTATATGCCTCACGCTACAGAATACATTCAAGAGCAAATTGATTTAATAAAACAATTAGAAGAACTTGGTTATACTTATGAAATAGAAGGTGATGGAATTTATTATGACACCAGCAAATTTGTAGGATATGGCAAGTTAACCGGTGGCAGCCTATCTGGCAATCGTGCAGGTGCCAGGGTAGAGTTCAATTCGTTAAAAAGAAATCCTACAGATTTTGCGTTGTGGAAATTTTCACCAAAAGATGAAAAACGTCAAATGGAATGGGATAGTCCTTGGGGTGTAGGCTTCCCGGGCTGGCATACAGAATGCTGCGCAATGAGTATGAAGTTGCTTGGTAATCATTTTGATATTCATGCTGGTGGTGAAGACTTATCTCGTATTCATCACAATAATGAAATTGCACAATCAGAACCAATTGTTGGGGCACCATGGGTTAAATATTGGATGCATACCAGCTTTTTAGTAGATAAAAGCGGTGAAAAGATGAGTAAATCAAATGGCGAGTTCTTAGGAATGGAAGCTATACGTAGTCGTGGTTTTGACCCAATGGCTTATAAATATCTTGTTTTATTGAGTCATTTTCAAGCACAGCTTGCTTTTTCATGGGAAGGTCTTGAGTCTGCTTCTAACGGTTATAAAAATATTGTCAAGAAGCTTGCTACTTTATTAAGTGAAACAGACAAAGGTACAGTTGATAAAGCAGTGTATGATATTTGGCATGACAAAATGTTATCAACACTGTCTGATAATATGAAAACCGCAGAAACGCTGGTAATTGTGCAAGATTTGTTAAAAAATTCTGACATAAATCCTGCAACTAAAATTGCTTTGTTTGAATTTGTTGATAGATTGTTGGGTTTACAGTTTATTGACAGGGCGAATAAGCTAAATAGTCTGGAATCAGAGGTCGCACCAGCAGAAGTTCAAGCCTTAGCAGATGCACGTACAAATGCCAAGAGTGAGAAAAACTGGGCGCTAGCAGATGAACTTCGTGCACAAATTGATGCCGCCGGTTGGAACATTATAGATACACCAAATGGGTCGAAACTGGTCAAAAAAATATAATTTTTATCTTGAATCTGTATGCCAAAAATCCGGCATACAGATTTATATAAAAAACTCTTGAATTCAGGGCAATTTTGGTGTATATTGCACCCCAGCAACAAGAGGAAACTTCTATGAATTACCCATACATGCCCAAATCCACTGCGTTGTGGTTGATTGAAAACACTGCACTAACATTTGAACAAATTGCTGATTTCTGTGGTCTGCATGAATTAGAGGTTAAAAATATCGCTGATGCAGAAACATATAAAATCCAGGGTTTAAACCCAATTTTGAACGGTCAATTAACCCGTGAAGATATCGCCCGGTGCGAAGCGGATCCGTCCGCACGCCTGCAATTACGCGAAGAAATTGTCTTGGCGCAAAAGGCGCAAAATAAAAAGGGCGTTGGTTACACACCAAAATTGCATCGTCAAAACAGATTGGGTGGTATTTTGTGGATTATCAAGAACTATCCAGAATTGTCCGATGGTCAAATTGCCCGCCTGATGCGCAGCACGAATCCAACGGTCGCATCGGTTCGCAACAAAACGCACAAATCGTATTCATTGATACAGATTCAAAGTCCGATTGTTTTGGGATTGGTGTCGGAATCCGCACTGCATGATGCAGTGGCCAAGGCGACCAAGGCAACCAAAGCAAAATAAACAGACAACAAAATAAAAACCTTTTTAATCCGGGGGCTTCTTTATGGCAAAAAAACTAGATGCGGCAACCAAACTGTTAATTGATTCATTGCCGGAAAATCTGCAAAAACTGGCAACCAGCGCAGTAGAGGTTGGCTATCTGTCCAAGATGGATTTTGAAACCGCAACCGAAGCGGACGAAGTTCCCACAGATGAACAAGAAGAAGTCTTGGATTTTTTTCAACAGGACTTGGGTCTGGAAGTGTTGGAGACGGACAATTTTGCCCGCGATATGGAAAAGTATTATGACGATGATTCTGATGAACCAACCGATAAAACCCGCAATTTGTTGAATGCAGACGCCGAACAGGTCGATGTTAACGATGATGATTATGAACATTATGCGAAACAGTTGGAACGCAGTCAAACAGGCAACCTGGTTCTGGGGGTCCAGGATTCTGTACAATCATATTTAAAGCAAATTGGCACGGTACAATTATTGACCGCCGCAGGCGAGGTTGCAATCGCCCAGCGGATAGAGGCTGCATCCCGGCTGATGGTCTATGGCCTGTGCGAAAGTCCGATGACAATCCAGGCGATGTTAGACTGGTATCAACAGTTGCAGAACGAAGATATTCGGTTGCGTTATATTGTAAATCTGGAAGTGATGTATTCCAGTGATTCTGAACAAAAATCATTGGCGGCATTGTCCGAAGCCATGAAGTCCAAAGGGGTCGAACATGTCGATGAACTGGACGATGATGATTTAGATGACTTGGCGGAATCCACCGCGTCTGATGAAGACGATGATGACGAAGACGATATGGACGATGATGGTATCAAGAAAGAAGATACCCCACGCGGCACATCTGGCGTACCAATCCCTGTAATGGAAGAAGCCTTGATGCCGATGGTTATGGAATTGTTCAGCAAGATAAAGCGCATATTTAACGGCATGCAGAAGTTACAGGCCATGCGTCTGGAAAATCTGTTAACATCATCTAAGCCAGATGATGCGTTGGAAAAGAAATACACAAAAATGCGGTTGTCGTTGTTTGAACACGTCAGCAAGATTCGTCTGAACGATGACCGCGTGTCCGAAATATTGGAACAATTGACCAAGCGCGATCAATTGTTGATGGGATTAGAAGGCAAGCTGTTGCGTTTGGCAATGGCGAACAAGATTAAACGCGAAGATTTTCTGGCAGAATATACCGGCAATGAAATTAACCGCAATTGGGTCAAGAAATTGATGCGCCATAAAAATCCGGCATGGGCGGCGTTCGCCAAAAAGCACGAGAAAGATATCTTGAAAATCCAAGAAGATATCACTGCAATTGCCCAAGAAACGGGCCAGCCCACCGGTGAATATAAAAAGGTTGTTGAATTGGTCCGCCGTGGTCAGGCCGAAGCCGCCCGCGCAAAACGCGAAATGATAGAGGCGAATTTGCGTCTGGTTATAAAATTTGCCAAAAAATCCAGCAATCGTGGCCTGGGGTTGGATTTTTCTGACCTGGTCCAGGATGGAAACATCGGGCTGATGAAGGCGGTAGATAAATTCGATTATCGTCTGGGGAACAAATTTTCTACATATGCAACCAACTGGATACAACAGGGCATATCGCGCAGCATTGCTGACCAGGCGCGAACCATCAGAATCCCTGTGCATATGATTGACAATATTCACAAGATACAGCGTGCCACACGCCAGTTTATGCACAAATATGGACGCCAGCCGACCGCCGAAGAACTGTCTAAAATCATATATCTGCCGGTGGACAAGATTCACAAGGCGATGAAGGTCAATCTGAAACCAATTTCATTAGAGGCCCCCGTTGGCACCGAAGACGACAGCAGCCGCATCGAAATCATTGCAGACGAAACCGCAAAAAATCCATTCGTATCGGCGGCGCAAAAGAATTTGCGTAAAATCGTTACACAAATTTTATCTGAACTGGATCCAAAGGAAGAAACCGTCCTGCGCCAGCGTTTCGGGATGAGCACTAATAAAACCAGCACACTGGAAGAGGTTGGGGAATACATCGGCGTTACCCGTGAACGCATTCGCCAAATTGAGCAAAAGGCATTAAATAAATTAAAACATCCAACGCGCGCGCGTAAATTACGCAGCTTTTTGGAAGATTAACAATAACGCACCCCGCCATACGGCGGGTTTTGCAATTAATAACAGGATAAATTATGCAAACAGGATATATGATTGCCGTCGAAGGTACCGATAAATCGGGTAAACATACCCAGGTTATGAATATTATTAATTACTTGCGCGAACGCAGAATTTCCGCAGAAACATTGGATTTTCCACAATATAATGCATTTTTTGGTCAAATGATAAAAAATTATTTAGGCGGAAAATTTGGTGGCACGCATGATTTGCCTGCTGAATATACAATGTTGCCATACGCGCTGGACAGATTACAATTCCAGCCACAAATATCACAATGGTTGCGTGACGGGAAATGGGTAATTTTGGACAGATATACATACAGCAATGCTTTTTCTGTTGCAAAATGTCCGCGCGAACAATGGGATGAAAAAATAAAGTTTATGGAAGAACTGGAATTTAATCAAATGGGCATTACGCGCCCAGACCACAACATATATTTATACCTGGATCCGCGTGTCGCATATGGAATGCGATACCTGGGGCTGAAACCACATCAAAATGGCAAACCCGATATGCACGAAAGCGATTTTAAATTATTATATGACACATCAAATGTATACAGACAAATTGCAAACGCAAATCCAAACACATGGACAATTATTAATGAAATGAAACCCGATAATACGCGTATGACAATAAACGAAGTATTCGAACATGTACGCGCGACAATAGACAGATTAATTCGCAGACAATTTGCCCGATAATCTTCTTGTTATAAGATTAAAAATTTGATAAAATATACCCTGATATGATGTGTTATCATATCGGGGTATAGCAACCCGTAATTCGAGGGCATCGATTCTTGTCCAAGAACCGATGAAAACACTCCTGCTTATATCAGGCAGGAGGATGGTGGAATAACCAAATACACCATACTATTGTCTCTCGAATATAGTTGCTAACCTCCTGCCACCGTAAGAAAAATCGGTGGTTTTATTTTGTGGGGATGGGGCAAAATGAAAATAAAACATATTGTTATCTATGCGTGTATCGCGGTGTTTATATCGATATATAATTTGAATGCTGCAGATTCAGACATAAGTATGCAAGATTTGGGTGTGTTTGCTTCTTTAAAGGGCCTTGAGAGTCAATTAAAACCAATCAAAGATCGCATTTCTAATTATGATCCCGCATTTTCACAACAACTGGAAATGATGTCAGATGAAAATCAATTAATCGCTATTCGTACATGGTTGGCAGAAAAATCATTCGATTTTTATTATGATGAGTATATGCGTATGATGCAAAATGCATCCGAAGAAACGGGACGGCAAATTAAAATATCATCTATAATACGAGATGTTGATAATAAAGGTGGCTGGGAAAATGTTGGTACAGAATTCTGGCTGGACGGCGGCGATTTAGATGATGAAGAAAAATGTTATAACCTGTTGGAACGACGCGCATGTGATTATCCTGCGGGTTTTATGGAATTTAGAATTGAATTTATCCCAGGTACAGAACTGGCAGTGTTTATGGACAAACCAGAAGAAAATGTCCGATATCAAATAACAATCACATTAAACAAAAACGAAACATCGTCTATAAAAGATTATTATCTGTTATTCAGTGGGCAAAAATACAAATATGATGAATTCCATGCATGGCGCAACCAAGAATGCGCCGATATTCGTGCAGGCAAATATATTCCTGCAACAGATACAGACCAACCAGCCCCCGGTTCACCATTTGGTGATATCGCGATAAAAATGGATACTAGCAAACAATGGAAATCGCAAACATTACCAAGTTTTGAAGTATTACAATCCACCAGTTCATGGTTCAGCATCGGACAATAAAAATGTATAAAAAATTATTACTGTTGTATTGTGCTGTTGTTACATATGGTGCATACGGCGCATCAAACAACATAATACCAGAAAATCCATTCATGTCTATGTATGAACAGATATCTGGTCTAGAAATTATCAGTACGTATAATCAAACAAATGAATTATATAATGAATACATTTCCGCACGAAATCGCGAGCAGTCAACCGCAAACAAAATCTTGGGCGGTCTGTCCATTGGTGCGGCGGGAATTGGTGGAATGATGCTGGCGTCTGGTTTGGCAGAACAGCGTGCGGATGAAAATGCGATGCGTGATATGACTGCATATGTTGCGACATTTCGTTGCGACTATGGGGCAGGGCGAAACATCCAAGGCGGCGAAACAGAAATCACATTACCCGCCGCAAATCTAATCGAATTAAAGACAGAATTTATAACACTGGCGGCAGATGTCAAAACGCGTAAAGAAACACTGGGGATGTCCGGCGGCATTGAATCAGAAATTATCATAGATGGCGCCGCCACTGGTTTATACGACAATGCTGCGGTTGGCAAAACTGACGGCGGATACGCATCTGTTTATCGCGCAATTACAGATTCAACCAGCGCGGATGCCGCCGAAATTGCTGAACAAACCGCCAGTGCCGAACAAAAAACCAAGACAGGGGCAATTGTTGGGGGTGTTGGTGTCGTTGGTGGGGCGGTTGGCAATTTAATAATTAATCGTGATAGTGACAAAAAATAAAAACGCCCCATTGGGGCGTTTCACAGATGTGCTATAAGCCGGATTCTGTTCTGCCCCAGGCCAGTCGTTTCCAACCACCCCAGGGGTAGCGAGCATAATTAGTCTGTATACTGTGTTACCACAATACATCAAGCCTTCTACCCGTCCCCAACGCGGGACCCGTTCAGGGGACCTATTTGAAGTTGCTGCACGCAGAGATTGCCCGTTTCACCCGATATGTTTCAATCGATTCGTCACTGTTGCTCTAATCGTCGGGTCGCCCCGCTCGGTCATTAGCCGATGCGCTGTCCCGTGCAGTCCGGACTTTCCTCCGGCCAATTTTCATTGACCAGCTATGCTCCACTCATCTGCGTTGGATATGCTAGCATGTTTTTGCATAAATTCAATTAAAATAACTGTATTTTCTGCTTTACATAGATTTTGATATTGAATACAATCAAATCGTAAAACAAATAAAGGAAGGAAAAATGCCTACGAAACCAGTTAAAAAAACAACTGTAAAATCCACTGCGGCGAAAAAGACAGTCGCCAAAAAGGCAACCGTAAAAAAGCCGGCTGTGAAAAAGGCTGCACCCCAGGTGACAAAACCAGACGCGACAGCGAAGAAGCAGGTTGCCACAGAACCAGTTGTGGAAGCACATGCACCACAGTGTCCATGTGGCCCAGAATGCAAATGTGGTGGTGATTGCAAATGCGCGCGCCGTGGATCCAGATTTGGCCGTTTTGTTATAAAACTGATTGTTGTGTTGATTATCTTTGCATTGGGATTTGCTGCGGCAAAATTGGTTGACAATGGTCGTGCCTTTGGCCCGCGTGTTGAATTTGACGATGGTTGTTTGGTTGTCTCTTCTGTCAAATGCCCCCAGTTACAGGCACTGGTGCCGGTAATGGATATGGATCAAGACAGATGTATATCACGCGAAGAATTCCGTACAGTTACCGCGGAATTGCGTCGCCAGATGCGTATGACGGAATTTGATGATTAAAAAATCCTGCATTTGCGGGATTTTTTTATTTGGTTTTTACATAAACTTGTCCGGCCATCCTTTCGCGCGCACGCCAGAATTCTTCTACCGCGTCAGTCCATTCTGTTAATAAACGGCGTGTGCATCGCACGGTCACCATCGGACCAAATATATTGCGCCATCGTATGTACAACGGCATGGGGTTTTTATACCATCGGGCAATAAAGTCTGCACATTGTACCACATGTTCAGATGACAGTTCAGTGGCGGCATATGTGCATATTTTTGGAACGTGGTCCATATTGCGAACTATGAATTCAGCACGGTTATAATTCGCAATACCGATTCTTTTGTGTGCATATTCGGTGAACTTGGACGGTTGCATTTTATTTTCCTTGTTCCATTTTTCTGATAATTGTATTGCGTTTTGCAAACCATGCATTAACAGCGCGCTGCCATTGTGGCACGGCAACCGCCAACAGCTTTTTTATCTGTTTGTCTGTCATTATTGATGCCAGTTTTCGAAAAGTATATGTTGGGCATTCATAATTTGTAACGATATGACAGGCCGCCCCCATCAGTTCGTTGTCAGTATATTTATTAAAGAAATTCTTTTTAACATCCCCAACAGTATCAATATTGCGCATTAAAAAACGTGCACGATTATAGTCTGCAATAGATATTTTGTTTTTAATCAGTTGTATCTGTTGTTCTGTTGTCATAATTTATCCTTTTAATTATCCTTTTAATAATCTTGCCTTGTGTTTATCCCATTCACGGCGTTTAATTGTTTCGCGTTTATCGACCTTGTTTTTCCCGTATCCTACCCCCAGCAAGACTTTCAATTTTCCGCGATTATTAAAATACAGTTTCAATGGGACAATTGTCGCACCGCGTTCTTGCAGTTTGCCAATCAGTCGATTTATTTGTGCCCGATGCAATAATAATTGCCGCGGACGGCGTTCGTCAAAATTGACAATGCGCGCCACCGTGGGCAGTTTTTGAATTTCTATCCCTGCCAAGTATAAATCGCGCCCACGCCGCTGTACAAAACCATCAACGATTGTAACCAGCCCATACCGCACAGATTTTAGTTCCGCGCCAGTCAGTGAAATTCCGGCCTCTATTGTATCTTCAATAGAATAACTGTATCGCGCCTTGCGATTTTCAGAAACCTGGCCAAATTTTATGATACTGCGTGGCATTTTGGATATAACCGTTTTGTGTTTTCTGCCAGTATAGACGCCAATTTGTCTAATTGCAAGTCATGTATTTGTGCCAACACGTGTGCCGTTTCAACCACAAAAGCGGGTTCGCACACCTTTCCCCGATACGGCACAGGCGCGCAATATGGACTGTCTGTTTCGATGACAATGCGGTCAATTGGTATTTTCGCGAATGTTTCGCGGATTTCGGCCGCGTTTTTGAATGTTAGAATACCGCTGGCAGAGAAGTAAAAACCGCGATCCAGCATGGTTTTTGCCAAATTCCATGAACTGGTAAAGCAATGCATAACGCCGCGCACATCGCCCGTTAAAATCGCCGCCGTATCATCTTCGGCATCGCGGGTATGCACCGCTACCGGCAGGTTATATTTCTTTGCCAGTTCCAATTGTTGTTCAAACAGTTTGATTTGTGCCGCCTGGTTATCATTGCGTTCATGGTAATCCAGCCCAATTTCACCAATCCCGATTACGCGCGGATGCGTCAATACACCTGCTGTTAAATACTGTGTCGCATCTACGCCGGCATATTCTGGGTGAATTCCAATTGTGGCCCAGATGTTGGCGTGATTTTCTGCGATTTTTATTGCGCCCGGAATGTCTGTTGGGTCGGCAGTTGGGCAAATCATCATGCCGACATCCGCGGCGGCCGCGCGCGCCAAAACATCGTCTAAATCACCTGTGACATAACTGTCAGTCAGATGGCAGTGTGTATCTATAAACATTTCTTTATATCCATGATTATTTTAAATAACGCGATTTCTGGTTCCAGATATATCCGCGTTATATCAGAAATTGCCGTGGTCGCAGATGAGTACAATTCCGCCAATCCAAATGTCGCAATTGCATCCAGTAAAATAGTGTATAATTCTGGATCGGCGGCAATACGCCGTGCAATGGCCATTATATCCGAACTGGTTGCCCGTGGATTTTTCAAACATTCGACCAGGTCGTTATATATCTCGTCACCACCGCTTTTTTTCAAGTTTGCGATGCGCCCAAAACTGCCGTTGGCCAGGCGCAGTGTTTCATCACTGACATTTGCGTCTGGCATGAATTTTGCACACAATTCGTGCAATTGTGGCATGGTCAGCGGCCGCATTTTTTCAACGCGTGCGCGTGAACGAATTGTTGGCAGTACATTGGCCAATTGGTGCACCACCAACAAGAACAGTGTTTTTTCTGGCGGTTCTTCCAGCAGTTTCAACATTGCATTTGATGCGTTGCGCGTTAATTCATCCACAGAATCAATTAATACCACCCGCCATTCGCCAGACATAGACGACATCTGCATCCGTTCAATCATCGCGCGGATTGTGTGTACAGAAATCTGTTTTCCGTCTGGTTTTGCTTTGCCGTCTTTGTCAATATTGGCAGCAATATTTATTATAAAAAAATCCCCAACATTGCCGTATACCATCTTGGCGATTTTATATGCCAATGTTGATTTACCGATACCCCGTGGTCCGGCCAGCATCCACACCGGGTGTATTGGGTGTGCATCACGACTGTTCCATGCCGCCATAAAATCGTTTAATACATCCGTATGCCCAATTAATACATCGTTATCCATTGGACTGGGGAATGTAAAAGATGTATCGGTTTTTTTTGCCGCCATTATTCCAGCCCCAACATAACCATAATATTCCGCCATACGCGCCCAAACAGTTGGGTCTTTTTAACCGTGTCCATCGCGACCAGTGGTGCGCGTGCAATTACGCGACCTTCTTTTTCGGCGATAATCTCGCCAATTTCATCACCGGCCATGACAGGGGCCAACACCGGTTCGTTATACCGTGCCAATACGCGAATACCGGCCAGTCCATCTGCCTTTGGTACAGTAATTGTAAACGGCTTTGCCACTGTGGCAACGACTGTTTTGTCGCGCCCATACCACACAGGAATCTGGGCAATTTTATCCCCTGCGTCATAGAATGTGTTGTTTGCGGTGGTTGAATAGCCATAGTTCAACAGTTTTTTCATTTCTGCCGCCAGGTCATCGTGGCTTTTCCCGTTAAATCCATTTATAACACCAACCAGGCGCCGCCCGCCAATCTTTGCACTGGCCACCATACCATAACCGCCATCGTCTGTGTGGCCCGTTTTCAGACCGTCCGCCCCCGGCATAGTAAACAACAGTTTGTTATAGTTCATTGTATGGGTGCGCCCCCATTCGCGACACCAGTCGCTTTTATATTCTGCAAATTCAAATCGCTTGGTTGCGAACATCGGATATATTTCTGGATAGTCCGATATTATGTGCTGGGCCAATATTGCCAATTCGCGGCTGGTCATCAAATTGTTTGGATTCGGCAGACCACTGGCATTTCCGAATGTTGATTGCGTCATGCCAATTGCGCGGGCCTTTTCTTGCATCAATTCTGTAAAGGCTGATTCAGACCCCGCCAATTTTTCTGCCACAACCACCGATGCATCGCCACCCGATAGTACAATTAACCCCAGAATCGCATCGCGTACAGATATTGTTTGACCCGCAACCAGGCAAATTTTACTGGCCGGGTACCACAATGGATTTTCATAGTCGGCATTTTCACTGACCGTCAATCTGTCGTCCATGGTCAGATTGCCCGCCTTGATTTCATCAAACAGCACCGCCAGCGTCATCAATTTAATCATAGATGACGGCGGCATCAGTGTATCGGCATTCTTGGCAACAATTTCCGCCCCAGAATCATAGTCAATCAAAAACGCAGATTTTGCGCGTGTAGAAAAATCCGCATGCGCAGTTGTTGTTATCAATGATAATAACAGGATAAATATTTTCTTTTTCATGGTGATTTGATACTAGCAATTATATTTAACAATGCCAACAGATTTTTTATATCTGTTCGCCAAGATATTCATCGCCATCGATGCCGGTCAATTTTATATCGCATATTGTACGCGCCAGTATTGATTTGCCCATAATTTTAACAGGAATATCGTGCGGCGTGCGGCCAATATTATTTTCTTCGACCAATACTTGTACGGTTTGCCCAATGTGCGCGCGCATAAATTCATGACGAAATCCGTCCGCGACCCCAGATATTACCTTTACACGCTGTTTCGAAGTCGCGCGGTTTATTTGAATTGGCATATCCGCCGCCAGTGTCCCGGGGCGGGGCGAAAACGGAAACGCGTGCACTTTTATTGGGCGCGTTTGCATGGTCAGGTCCACTGTCTGGTTAAACAGTTCATCTGTTTCGCCGGGAAACCCACAAATAATATCCCAACTGAATGTGATACCGCGGCCCGCAGCCTGGACAACACGGCGCACCGTGTCTGCACTGTGACGCCGGCGCATCGCACGCAATATTTCATCTGACCCCGACTGCATCGACAGATGCATATGCGGCATCATTCGCGCATCACTGTGCATCAAATCAATAATCTTGAAAATTTGCGGCGATGCCGGATCAACAGATGACAGTCGTAACCGCTGTAATCCTGGCACATCGCGCAACAGTCCTGCGCACACATCGGATATCAACATACCGTCGCAGGCATAACTGGCCGTGTCAACCCCAGTCAGGACAATTTCGCCAAATCCATTATTCACCGCCGTGCGCGCATCACACAGAATTTCTTTATAGTTAAACGACACCGCCGGCCCGCGCAACAATCGCGTTACACAGTATGTGCACTGGTGATTACAACCATTTTGAACCTGGATAAACTGCTTAGATAAATGCGGTGCAGGGTGATTAAATTGCACAACCTTGGGGGATTTAAACTCACATGGTGCGGCGGCATATGCGTCTGTATATGCATCGAGCCGCATTTTATCGCGATTTTTAACAACAATTGCGTTTGGAATATGGTAAAACAAGTCTGGATTTCGTGTCGCGGCACATCCAGTAACGAAAATTGGCGCATCTGGGTTCTCGCGGGATAGTTTTCGAACCGCCTGGCCAGATTGGCGTTCGGCTTCGGCGGTAACGGCACAGGTATTCACCACAATCGCCGCATCAAACACTGGCGCCAACATGGATTGGATTTTTTCAGACTCCAACGCATTCAGCCGACACCCAAAAGACAATGTTTTAATATTATTTTTTTTATTTTCTTCTTGCATTTTTACCATCCATGGGGCATTATAACTTGGTTAAAATCGTTTTCAACAAAGGATTTAATAAAATGGCCCGTACAACAAATTCAGATACATTACCATATGTGGACAGTCGTTATGAACTGGGGATGTTGGCGTCTCAACGCGTTCGTGACTTGAACGGTGGTGCCGACCCATTGGTTGACAAGGATGATGATAAATTAACGGTTGTTGCGTTGCGTGAATTTGCGACTGGAAAACTGGATGTGGATAATTTGCGTCACGAATTTGTGCAGTCGTACAAGGAAACGCCTGTGGCCGCGGACAGTGATGATTCATTGGAAATTGCTGCGGTCGAAGATCCAAAGTTGCGTGAAATTGATGCCGAACTGGAAAACACATTGATTGAAAACCCAGTTGCGCCAGACGAAACCGAAGAAACGGCGGATTTATCTGCGGAATAATGCGGTTGCCGCGGTAATAAAAATCAGGAGATGTCGCATAGTTGGTCTAGTGCGCCACATTGGAAATGTGGTATACCCACCCGGGTATCAAGGGTTCGAATCCCTTCATCTCCGCCAGGAATAATCAAACCCCCGACAAAATCTGTCGGGGCTTTGTTTTTAGGCGGACTTCCGCCACTTTTTCACCACGAAGTTACCAGTATGTACAACGAAGTTATCAAATAATCGAATATCCCTACCTCTTACATACAATGGCTAAAACCACCGTGGCAATTTTATTGATTAGATTGTGTTTTTTGCCATTCTACAAAATCGGGATTTGGAATGTCTTTGTTTTCAAATTTGATTTTTGGAACTGTTCTAGTATCACCACGATTTGTTGTATAGCGATAAACATCAGCATAGATTATGCACTTATCAGTTGATGGTTCGACAATCATGTCGTCATAATATATTTTACCTTTTTCTTTTGGAATAAACACAGTTAAGCCCATACATGATTCAATGCCATATGTGTTTTCGCAAGCCATGGCCAATGAACCATTATCAATAACTTGAAAAATTCTATATTTTTGAATCTCTGCACACTTTTCGTTGTGGATTGTTTCTGATGGTGCACTTATCTTCTGTATAAAAGATTGTTCCGCACAGGCAACAAGAAATAAAGGAAAAATCAAAAATGCTATTTTCATATCAACCTCACTTTATATGATTATAAAAAGCGAAGTAATAAAATGCAATTATAAATGGGCGGCAAATAACTTTTTCTGCTCGGCAAAGTCATTGCTGCGTGATGCCTTGTCCAACATATCACGAACAGATATTTGACATTGGTTACTCAATATATGATTTACGACTTCTGGGTTCAGATATACCAGCGACAGATGTTTATAAACATGGCGCAGGGCGATATGTTCGTTCCTCGCGATTGTATCCACATCGCCACATTTTTCATACATTTCACGATATCGCCACGCAGTTGCAAACGCCTTGACGATAAGGTTATTGTTTTCTGTAATTGTAAGCAGGCTTGTTTTTGCCTTGCTAAATTTGGTGTTCGCATACCTGCGAAAAACTACTGGAACGGTTATTGTAACACTGTATTCGTTTGTAATAAATTCCATTGGTAAACTTGACTGATTTACATAAACATCTGTAATAAATGGTCGCACAGAATTTGGCGATATATCTAAATAGATAATCAGTTGCTTGTTTGAGAAAATAGCCTTATCAACTATTGCTTGTATAAAGTCGCGCTTTTGTACGCCCGATAGAGCCGCCCAATTTACTGACTTTAATGCACTTGCTGAATCTGGGGGCAAATAGGATAGGTCGGCATTTAGAAACTCTGAAAGAGTATTTGACACAACTTCGTCAACTGGGGCCGCTGGTATAAAAAGTCCCTTTTGTGCATAGTAATGTATTTTAGTATGATTTTTGTTGGTTTTAACTTGGTTGATAAAACGTTCGCCTTGACTGTTAAACAGTTTGCCTGACAACAAGTTCGGTGAACGGTGTGATTCTGTTTTGTTATTAGAATTGTTTTTTAGCGCCTGTTGAACTTCGTTAAAAAGTTCTTTTGAAATAATTGCGTCTTGTTCGCCCTTGGCAAAGGTATTTGCTTTTTTGTGTGCAATTTGACCAATATAAGTCATATCACGCAACAGGCGGTGCATTCCCATCAGTGATATTTTATTGCCACCTTTTTGATTGCCTTTTTTGGAAATCCATTTCTTGGAATATATACCCTGTGCTTCAGCATATTGAACCAAGCGTTTTACAGACTGCAACTCTAAATACTTTTCAAACAGTTGTTTTACTTGCTGGGCTTCTGCCTCGTTTACAACCAACTTTTTGTCTTTTATATCGTATCCTAATGGTGGATTACCACCCATCCATAAACCTTTGGCTTTACTGGCACGTATTTTATCACGCACACGTTCACTGGCAACTTCACGTTCAAACTGTGCAAATGACAGCAACATATTCAATGTCAGCTTGCCCATAGAAGTACTGGTATCAAACGCCTGAGTAATGGATACAAAGTTGCAACCGTATTTATCAAAGTACTTCATCATATTGTGAAAATCCAAGATAGAACGGGATAATCGGTCAACCTTGTACACAACAACCGTGTTTATCAACCCTTTGGAAATATCGTCTAACATTTGCTTTAATGCGGGTCGTTCCATGGTTCCGCCAGAAATCGCCGCATCAGTATAAGTGCGAACGTATTCCCAATTATTAAATGCCTGGGACGCAATGTAGGCCTTGCAAGATTCATCCTGGTTTAACAGGGAATTAAACTCTTGTTCCAATCCATGTTCAGTTGACTTGCGGACATAAACAGCGCATTTAATCACCGGCATTTACTTTCCTTTTATCCAGTTCAAAAAAGTGTGGTCCTGATGTCTTCGCACCACAAATGTCAGACGCAATTGCGGATAATGAACGATACTGTTTCCCGTTATATAAAAACGTGTTGTCATAATTGACCAAGACTTTATGTTCTATATTCCGAAAGTGTCTTATAATGGTTGTGCCGGGCGCAATATTATACCTGTGCTTTAATACACGATTTACGCATTCGGCGGGGTTGTCTTTATATTTTTTGATTTTCTTGATGAACTTTGGCTCAATACACAGGTTTAATCGTTCACATTGAATATAGTACCACAGTGGTCGCATTTGCCGCTTAAAAGGGTGGGGCGAATACCGTGCCCATAAACGCGCGCGCTCATCTTGTGATAACGCTTTTAATTCTTCAAATGTTTTGGGTAAAATCTCTTTAACTTTCCTTTGCATTACTGGTTCCCTTTTGTCGCAGGTGTTGCATAGCAATATCAATTAACATACGTAGAATACGCAGGTTGTGATACAGGTCTTTATTGGTAATTACGGGCATACGCCCGAACGGATTGCCGGACTTACCAATGTGGAATCTGGTTGATTTTGGTGGATTTTTATATGGCATTATTCAACCTCAAACCATTTCATAACGGTGACAAGCAGGTGTGGATAATCGGCGCTGGTGGCCTCGGTCAAGAATTCGGACCATTTATCTTCCTTGCCGGCCAAGACCAAGGCGTTTTTACAGCGCGCAAGGATAGCGAAAGCATTACCATCACGATTGGTTAAATAAACCTTTATATCAGGGTATTTAGGCATATTTGACTCCTTTGTTTTTACTATGTTTTTAAGTTTGTCCAATTACTGCTTACCTTTCCCTGAAAGTCAAGTTAAATAGATTTGTTTTTTGAACTTGGATATTTGTATCGTGTATGGCAATGAATTGTCTGGTGGGTGGGGGATTGAACTTTAAGTAGTATATTTTAGGTTTGTTAGTAAAAACGTAATTACTTATCTTAATAAAAACGGTGTGGGCGCCGTGCTAGATTTTGATCATATGACAATTTCAGACGAAAATGCAAGTCGGTAGAAATGATAAAAACATTACTTATTGCCAATCAAGGTAATCTTTTTATGCAAAAAGCATTACTTTTGTCTTGAAAAAGTAATCTTTTTGTGTAATACTTCACGGAAAAGAGGATTAGTATGTCTGATAATAAAGTAAAAATCGGCGATTATGTAAAGCAACCTGGCGGTTTTAATGCGTTTATTCCGTGTGCTTTTCCACCGAAGCCAGAGATAGAAATTTCGCAAAAAATAATGGCGCTACAGTCAAATGCTCTGTTGTTGTTGGGTAAACTAAACGGTATTACTAAACTATTACCAGATAAAGACTGTTTTTTAAAAATGTTTATTCGTAAGGATGCATCGTCTTCCAGTCAAATAGAAGGAACGAATGCCACAATTATGGATGCCATAGAAAAAGAAAATATAGAACCTGGGTCATATCTGCCACCCGATGTTGATGATATATTACACTATATTCAGGCATTAAATTATGGAATGGAAAGAAGCAAAACTTTTCCAATATCGTTGAGATTTGTTCGTGAACTACATAAAGAATTGATGATAGGTGCTCGTAAAACACAGTTTGCCTATCCAGGAGAATTCAGAATAACACAAAACTGGATTGGCGGCACTAAGCCAGATAATGCACGTTTTGTTCCGCCTCCACCTGAAAATATGAAAAAGGCTTTATATGATCTGGAAAACTTTATGTGTAAAGATAATTCTTATTTACCGTTAATAAAGGCAGGATTATTACATGCACAATTTGAAACGATTCATCCATTTAACGATGGAAATGGCAGAACAGGTCGAATGCTGATAACAATGTTTTTGTTAGCAAATGGTTTGATAGAGGTTCCTGTTTTGTACTTGTCGTCATTTTTCAAAAAGCATCAAAAGGTTTATTATGAAAAATTGAATGGCTATCATAATGGTGAAATATCAGATTGGTTAGAGTTTTTTTTAGATGGTATAATAGAAACAGCACAATCAGCAATAGATACATGTGATGGTATAATAAGATTGCGAGAATACAATAGTAAACAGATTCAAAAGTTAAATAGAACGGCGTCTGAATCAACAATGAAAGTAATAGAAAACCTGTATAAAATACCAATTGTTGGTATTGCAGATGTTTTGAAGTGGTCAGAGTTGTCGAAGCCAAATGCATATAAATTGATAAAACGATTGGAAGCTATAGGGGTTTTATATCCTGTAAAACAGGGCGATAATGTATACGGGCAAAAATGGGGTTATCGTGATTATCTGCGTTTGTTTGAAACTGTTGCAGAAAATTAAAAAGGTATGAAAATATAGAAGAAGCAATAGGTATAGAGAAATTGAACACAGAAATTGCGGAAATAGTAGAAAAATAGTCAAAATTGCGCGCGCAAATTGATGCAATAGTAAAAGAATTAGAAGGTTAACAATGGTTAAAATTGCCGGATATAATTTTAGACAGAATACAGTCGAAGAAGTGGGGAAATTCGCAATACTTTGGAATAAGTTTGAAAAGGACAAATGTAATAATCATTGCTCCACGGGTAAACTGCGTAAAATAAGCATTTTTGCGCCATCAGAACATTTTCAAAATTTAGCAAGGACATTAAAACATAGAAGCGAATTGCTTGGTTTACATTATGATGCTTATGTTAGACATGGTTTGTCGATGGGGCATGGGTTAAATTCAGAAGATATGGATTTGATATTAGCTTTTATGAATAGTGACGGCAAGGATAATTTGGCCGGCGGATTGTTGGCTATTTATCGCATAAGAAATAACATGTTTCATGGGTTAAAAGAGTGGACAGATTTGGATAATCAAATTGAACTGTTTGAGGCAATGAACAATGTGTTAGAGGAGATGTTATGATGTGGTTGTTGGCTGGTATAGTTTTGTATTTAATTGTCTTTATGTTTGCGATGTCGCTTGGTAATAACCCTTTCCCTATATGGTTTACAGTATTGTATATTTTTGGCTTCCCGTTATTTTTGTACGTTATATTTAGCAAATGGGAAAAAGATAGAGTAAAAAAGAAAAAGAGACCAAATGCGGGGGCGAAAGATGTTCGGAATTGACGATTTTATTGAAAAACATTGCCCAAAAGGTGTGATGTATATGGATTTTGGGGTGGTATTAGGTTGTAAACTGTCATTCCAATACCTTGTTAGGTCGTCAGATTGTTGTTATGATTAAATCTTAATGCTTGTTTTTGCTGCGGGTCAAATTTTTATATGAGGGTATGCTGATGAATAATATGGATTATGTGTAATGCAAGTAAGGATAAAACCGTAGTAAATATTTTTGATGATTTTACAAGTTTTAAAATTAAGTCTTCAGCAATAAAGTTGCTGATATCGAAAAGATATGGTGTTTTTCTAATTACTGCTTACCATTCCCCGAAAGTCAAGTTAAATAGATTTTATTGTGAACCAGTAAGAAACGGACTTTAACAAATTGTTATGTCCGTTCTTTTTTATGTGGTTTGCGAAATCGTATAATTCGGAACCTAAATTGTGATTTTTTATCGCCCGTAAACAAGTTATTATTATAACATAAGCATCACTGTTCTTGGGCAGAGTAATGATTACTTCAGGGTGCTTTACCATAATGCTGTCCTTTGTTTTTACTGTGTTTTTAAGTTTGGCCAATTACTGCTTGGAAAGTACAGAAAGTCAAGTTAAATAGATTTGTTTTTATAGGTAGCAGCCAGTTGAGTAATTTTGCGGTAAAGGCGACGTAACAGGATTCTGTCGCGACAGGGCAAGTGGCCACCATTACAACGTCTGATCCGATGCTCCATTTTATTCAAAATGCGACAAGCACAATAATAAAGCATATTGCAGGTGGAAACATTGTTTGGCTTGATATCTTC
>CALXMR010000007.1 GCA_944389525.1 uncultured Alphaproteobacteria bacterium
GGTATGGTCGGTGGCCACAACGGACGACTTCAAGTTCCAGTTCAGGCGGTGGTATAGCGCCGGTACACTATGAATACAGCGGCTGTACCCAATGCCCACGTCCAGAGGATGAAGTAGATTATGTTGATGCCAGTTGTAATATAACCACCAGTGCGGCGGGGGCGCCATTCGTTGCTTCGTGTTATTTAGAACAAACGTGCACCTTGGCTGACCAGACTGGGGTATACGAAATCACAGGTGGAAATTGTCCCTATGGCATGAGGATAGATTTATAATTTTTCTTACAACGTGACGAAAAAAATGGGGGGGCGCCCCGTGGGCGGGGTGCGCCTTAACTTCTTGACTTTTTGACAAAAAAATCGTATAATACGGGGGTAAATCGATGGGGCGTGTTCTGCGTGACCCTGTTTCCACAAAAGGATTTTTTATGCATATAAATGAATTAAAGGCGAAGTCGCCACAACAGTTATTGAAAATGGCCGAAGATATGGGGATTGAAAACCCGGCGCAGTTGAATGTTCAACAATTGCGTTTTGCGGTTATGCGTGTCTTTGCCGCAGATAAAAAAATTGTCTTGATTGGGGATGGCGTTCTGGAACGCATGCAGGATGGTTTTGGATTTTTGCGTGCGCCAGAAAGCAACTATTTGGCCGGGCCAGACGATTTATATGTGTCGCCAGCGTTGATAAAAAAGTACGGACTGAAAACCGGTGATTATATCGAAGGGCAAATCCAGGCGCCCCAAAATGAATCAGAACGGTATTTCGCACTGGAAACAATCGAACGCGTGAATGGCGGCGATCCGGACAAGTTGCGCCATCGTGTATCCTTTGACGATATGACGCCACTGTATCCGGATGAAATGCTGCGGATGGAGGTGCCAGACGATAAAGACAAAGGGCGCAGTTTGTCGGCACGTGTTATTGATCTGATTGCCCCCACTGGCAAGGGCCAGCGCAGTCTGATTGTTGCGCCGCCGCGTACGGGGAAAACTGTTATGTTGCAAAATATTGCACATTCAATCGCCACAAATTACCCAGATGTAAAGTTAATTGTGTTGCTGATTGACGAACGACCCGAAGAAGTGACCGATATGCAACGCAGTGTACGCGGCGAAGTTATCTCGTCAACATTTGACGAACCGGCCGCACGACATATCCAGGTGGCAGAGATGGTTATCGAAAAGGCCAAGCGTCTGGTCGAAGCAGGGCAAGATGTTGTCATATTGCTGGATTCTATTACCCGATTGGGGCGTGCGTATAACACGGTCGTCCCATCCAGCGGCAAGGTCTTGACCGGGGGTGTCGATGCGTACGCATTACAGCGGCCAAAGCGGTTCTTTGGTGCGGCCCGTAATATCGAAGGTGGCGGCAGCCTGACCATTATCGCAACGGCGTTGGTGGATACTGGTTCCAAAATGGACGAAGTTATTTTCGAAGAATTCAAAGGTACCGGAAACAGCGAAATTATATTGGACAGAAAATTGTCTGATAAGCGCGTTTACCCCGCCATTGACATTACTAAATCGGGTACCCGCAAGGAAGATTTGTTGGTTGGCAAAGACACACTGTCCAAGATGTATGTTTTGCGCCGCATAATCAATCCGATGGGTACCTTAGAGGCAATGGAATTCTTGTTGGATAAATTGCGCGTGACAAAAACAAATGCGGATTTCTTTGCGTCTATGAATCAATAGGTCGTTTGTTGTGAATGTCAGATGCGCCCAAATGGGCGCATTTATTTTTGGGAAAAATTATGCAGAAAATATACATCTTAATCGGATTTATCGGCATTGTAATTGGTGCATATTGGGCGGGTGGGCGTGTGGCGACACAAAAATGTGATGCACGAATTGCCAACATGAATGCGCGTGC
Source organism: uncultured Alphaproteobacteria bacterium (assembly GCA_944389525.1). Taxonomy (GTDB): domain Bacteria; phylum Pseudomonadota; class Alphaproteobacteria; order Rs-D84; family Rs-D84; genus Enterousia. The sequence continues at coordinate 1,875 of CALXMR010000007.1, forward strand.
AATAACATGCGCAGCAAAAACAATGGAGAAAGTAAATGTGGAAACTGTTAATACCAGTCTGGATGATATTCGCCGCATCTTGCGCGAAAGATATTCCATCGCTGAATAGTGCGTGTGCCCCGTGTGTGCCAATATATGGTCGGGCCAGTGATTGGAATATTATCAGTGATGACCTGGCGCGCAATATATATCGGCATAACAGAATGTGCGAATCGGCATCGTAGTTATTCTGACAGCGCAATTCCAACCAGTTTATTTACGATTTCTGCGCTGGCACTGTCGCCAGATGGTGCGTATTCAACAAATTCAAAACTGTGTGCATCAGGTGCAAAGGCACGGATAAAGTATTCCGCGGCGGCCAGACTGATACCATCTGGTTCTGGGACCAATACATCACTAAAAATTTTAGGGTCGATGGCGTCAAAGTCAAATGACACAACATATTGACGCGATTTGATTTTGTTGCGAATGTCGTTAATGGCGCGTGCCCAATCATCAGGGGTTTGCAGTGCATCGGCACGGCGCATGAAAATATTTTTTTTGCGAACGAATTCTATTTCGGCGTCTTCGTATGAACGCGTCCCCAGATAGAATATGTTTTCTGGGCGCAGGGCCGGGCGATGCGACTGTAACGATAACCAACGCGCATCCCCATCGCCCAACAGCGCACGAACATTTGTCCCGTGCGGGGCGCCAGATGCCTGGGCCACGGATGTGGCGGGCGTATGTATATCCAGATGTGCATCAATGTACACCAGGCATAAATCTGTGTCAGGTAATCTGTCGGCCAATGCCGCAAAATGCCCAAAATTCACCGAATGATCGCCACCAATCATGACATGTGGTTCAAATGGTGTGGCGGCATAAATTTTTTTCTGTATCAGATAATTTTCACCAAACCGGTCGGTCGTGCACAGCGCGGCATCAAAAGGATCGGCGATAACCGTTGTCCAATCGGCATCGGGATACATCTGTTTTACGGCCGCAGGTGCCGCCGCGGGCCCACCGCTGGCCACAACATGCGCGGTTGCGCCGCGACCGTATTCAACGCCCATTATGCTGGTTTTCATTTGTACGACCCCACTATGCTTTCGGCCGCATTTTGCAATTTTTGTAATGATGATTCATACAGTGCGCAATCACGTGCAATCTCTGACCGATATGCATCACGCAAATTTGTCTGCATGTATGCACAATTTTTTAAATGCTGGGAACAGTATTCGTGCCCCATGGCAAATGCCTGTTGGCCGCGGACACTGCTGGCCGTGGTGGACCAATCAATGTCCAGTGCATCTTCCAGATTTTGCCACGAATTTTCGCCGGTGTATTTGCCGATTGTTTCCATCCAATATTCGTTCATTTCTGTATCTGTCCAATAATTTTCGTTTTGCAGTTTTAAAATCTCTTTGATTAAACGGTCTATTTCTGGCTTGTATTTAGCGTCAATCTGGGCCAGTTTCGAACTGCAATAACAACGGTTATATTCCATATCGGGCCGTTCACAGTAATCATTCATACATTCTGTATAGTCTGCCAGGCAACGCGCCGATGATACTGATGTGGAATTTGAATTTGTATTGTATAAATATGCGCTGGTCGGGTCGCGTGAAACGGTTGTTGAATCATTGCGATTCGACCGTGCCGCATATGTTGTGCCAACTGTTGTCCCAGAACGCGATACAACGCGGCGTGTGCCCGTTGTGCTGGCCGTGCGGCGCCCAGCTGTCGCACCAGGTGTTGCCGCGCGCGCCGCGGTGCTGGTTCGTGGGGTGACGCGGCGTGTTGTTGTGGTCGACTGTGTTGTCGGGGTTGCGGCGCGTGCCGTGGACGATGTCTTGGCCGGTGTGCGCGCAACAACACTGCGCGCGGTGGTGTTTGGTGCCGCCTTGGTCCGGGCCAGCACATTAATTTGCGCGCCAGATTGCGATGGTGTAACCCCGGGGTTTAACTGGGTTCGCATGGTGTTATTCATATATGGGTACAGGTTGTTGTATGTATTTGCACTGACATAATCAGATGCACGCGTTGTCGCGCGCGATGTGGCCGGTATAAATGCCACTATACCCACAACAGCGAAAATATGAATATATTTTAACATCAGTATCATTGTAAGAATTTTGTTTGATTCAGACAAGCATAAAATATACATAAATATTTGCATTTGTATAAAAAGCTGTTATAATCGCTTTCGTTTCGGGGCGTAGCTCAGTCTGGTAGAGTGCTTGCTTTGGGAGCAAGATGTCGAAGGTTCGAATCCTTTCGCCCCGACCAGAAAATTCAACCCGCCGCATTTGCGGCGGTTTTAATTTTCTGGGTGGCCCGTGCGGTGTCAGCCGACAAACAGTCGTTTGCCGGGGTTCGAATCTTTCACTCGGTCGCGATGCGCCCTGCGTGTATCCTCGTAGTTGTTCAAACTTCGCATTGCTCGTTTTCACATACTCGGATTCGCCCCGACCAGAAAATTCAACCCGTCGCATTCGCGGCGGTTTTAATTTTTATAATATTAATAGATTTTTACATGTTTTTTTGTTATTCTCTCGGCGGAGTGTGTTGCTGAATGAATATCTTACCAGATTATATAAAGGGTGAACGGGTGCAATTGTGCCGCTCTTTACCGTCGCATGCCAGTGCTGTGTGGCAATATGTCAAAGATAATCAAGATTTCTTTATAAAATGGCAGAACAGTTGTTGGAAAAGTGAAAAAGAAATTTTTGATTATTTTACTGAATTAAACAGTGATAAAAACCGCAAAGATTTTTATTACACTATTTTTCTTGATGACAGAATCATTGGTACTGTAAATTGTTGGGATATTAGTATGTGGCGAATGGCGTGCCAGTTAGGGTACGAGATAAATCCAGAATATACCGGACATGGATATGCGACAGAATCTGTTAAACTTTTAGTAAAAGAGCTTATTAGAGCCGGGTTCGTCCGTATAAAAATAGAATGCGCAACAGAAAATATTCCGAGTATGAAGTTGGCAGAAAAAGTGGGTTTTGTTTGTGAGGGCATAATGAAGAAAGATGTATTTATGAAATCGGTAAATCATTTCTATGACACAGCGGTTTTTGCAATTGTTGATGAAGATAATGCAGTAAAACTGGAAAACAGTAGGTCAAATATTTTGTAAGAATATTATTTGACAAGGTTGTATCAAATAAAAACGAGGTAAAAATGTCTAATGCTGGTGCGTTGCTGATATTGAAATTATCAAAATTTTGTATGTATTTTATGCCTTTGATACCTGTTGTTACATTGGTGTATTTGGGCAAGGGTGTTTCGTTGGCGGATTTCTTTTTAATTCAGGGAATTTTCAGAATAGCGGCCTTTTTATTTGAAATACCCAGTGGTTATCTGGCTGACGTATTTTCCAGAAAGAAAATCATGGTTTTGGCCGCGCTTTTACAATTTTTGGGAATGTTTTTGTTGATATGGGCCCAGGGCTTTTGGGCTGTTGTGGTTTGTGAGGCACTGTTGGGAATGGCCAGCGCATTACTTTCTGGTACGGGTGAAGCTTATGTATATGACCTATTGAAGCGAGAAGGTAAGGAAAATCAATATGTTAAGGAAAATGGTTCAATAAAGTCATTTGCACAGGTTGGGATGTTTGTTTCCATGGTCATAGGCGGGGTATTGTTGGCAAGGGGTGAGAATGTATTGTTGGGGGTCGAGGCGTTTGTAGTATTCTTTGGGTTCTTGTTGATGTTGCTATTGCCAGAAATAAAAGAAGTCAGACGTAAAGTTGTACCGGAAGCTAGCCCGCTAAAAGATTGTCTTGGTATAGTAAAGATGTCTGTAAAGCATCCAGAAATAAAGTGGCTAATGTTGTTTCCTGCGATATATTCTACTTTTACAATAGTGTTATTATGGTTGTTCCAGCCAATGATGGAGATGGCTTTGGTTCCTGTTGCGTTGTTTGGCATATTCTTTGCTATCAACCAGGGAAGTCGTGTATTGTTTTCTAAGTTTGCGCATAGAATTTTAAATTTTTGGGGAACAAGAAAGTTATTATGGGCTTGTGTTGGGGCGTTGGTTCTGGGGTTTTCTGCCGTTCTTTTGGCAATAAATTCAAATGGATTTATGATGCCATTGGTGTACGCAATATGTGGAATAGCCGCAATCGTGCCAGCAGTTCAGACAATGTGCGTATTAGTATTTAATGACTATATTCATACCAGGATTCAGTCAAATGAGCGTGGTACAGTGTTAAGTGTAAGCGCTATGTTTAATATGGGAATATCTGGCGTGGTGTTAATGGGTGCAAAGCCGCTGTTAAATAATTTTGGTTTAGAGATGACCACAGTGATATTTCTAGCCTTGATAGTCCTTATTCTTATACCATTGAAAAAAGTACTAGAAATAAAAAATTTATAACTGGTTTTCTGAGGCGATTTTAAATAGGTCGTTCACTTTATTGTTTGAACTTCCTGATAGGATTTCGTTTATTTTTATCGGGTTCATAGTAGATTATTTTACTGACATTTGCTAAAACTGATCCTTTATTACTTATTACGGGTTTCGGCATCGTTATTTTGGCTGTGCCAGGAAATGCGTAAATCGGTGGGCGGATAAAACACTTATTGAATTTTTTGTTAAATAGCACTATAATGAGAATCATAAAGTAGAAGGGAGTTTTAAATGCCGACATCAAAATCACAAAAGTCAAAATCTGTAAAGGCAAAGTCTGTACGCGCATCGCGCACACCACGAAATCCAATTGCGGCATCGGTGAAACGATTGTATAACAAGAGTGCGCCATTGTTAATATGCGAAGCATTGTTGTTCGGCGTGGTTGCTATATTGATGGTTTTTAAACCAGTTATGATTCTGTCCGCGTTGGTATGGGTTGTTGGGATTGCATTGGTGTTGTTCGGCCTGTATCGCACAATCGCAGGGTTTGTCGTTTCGCGCGATGCCGGGGGCGGCTGGTTTGATGTGCTGTTCGGGATATTGACGGTTGTGCTGGGGGTGTTGTTCTGTATATATCCGCGTGGCTCAGTGCTTAGTTTAGTATACATCTTTGTTGTTTTGTTTATGTTGCGTGCGATTTTGTCACTGATATTTTCTATCAATATGATACGCGCGAAAATCGGATATTATTGGTTTGACTTGATAATGTCATTGGTGTTGATTGCGCTGGCGGTATTGTTGTTGGTATATCCAGTGGCAGGCGCCGTGGTTATGGTATACTATCTGGCGATGACACTGTTGCTGTATGCCGCCGCGGATGTGTATATGTATATTGAAATACTGCGGTTGAAAAAATTGGTCGAAGATTAAAAAAATCGCCCATTTGGGCGATTTTTTATTTTAAGTTAATTTTATTTTTTATCTCTGGGTATTCTGATATGACATTTTCGATTGCAATGTTGTTTGGACTGGTTGTGGCAGAATTTATGTTTCTGTATAATCCGTATTCTTTTGCAGATTCAATGCCACTTAATTTACAACCAAAATATGTCGGAATGATTTTTCTGTTGTTTAAAACGGTCATTGCCCAGAACCAGATATCATCTTGGTATTCGCATAATTTTGTGAATTTTTTCGTGTCTAAGACATCTGGGTGTAAAGAATGTGCCGGATATAATACACCGCCAACACCCATTTGTACATTTGTGTATCCAGGATGTGGATGATGACCAAACAGTTTTCTGCGTTCTGACAGGCGCCATGTGGCGTATAGTTGGACACGGCCGTCTGATATATTTAGTTCCCGAATTCGGTTGGCGCATATGTCTGTTGGGTGTTTTTTGTGTGTCGCCAGTAATCGTTTTGTCATGTATGATGGATAAATTATATCGTCATCAACGGTTATAATTGTTGATTCAGGAAAATCGCGCAACGCATGAACCAGTTTGTTAAATGATTTATAATTGCGTTTGGTGAACCTGATTTCAAAAATGTCATTTTGCATATCGGTCAAAATCGGTGGCAGTTTTTTATCTGGGAATTCTGGTTCTGATAGATATAAAACGATTTTATCCGGACGTGGGCGCATGGCCAGCAATGATTTTATTACTAAATGAACAGTATTTATGCGTTTTGGAAAAGTAGTCAATGAAATTACGATTTGTGGTTGCATTCGTGTGCCCTCTTGGTGGAATTTAAAAAGAATAACCGCCATTGGAAATTTGGCGGTCGGGGAGTTCGTAAATCATAACTTCAATGATTCTGCTGGTCTTTGGTCAGTGCCTGTTGTATAACCAACAGCTCCCCGACACTAGCGTCGGGGGTGTTTTTAACGATACAACAGTGCAAATTTTTAGATTATGGACACATGTCGTACCGGAAGTTATGGGCTTACGACAGCCCCGAACCCAATTCCCATTGGATTCAAGGCGAATTATACCAGGAATTTTGTCGGTTGTAAATAGTGGTATTTTTGTAGTGATGGTGTATAAAACGCCACTTGTGTTTTGATAAAATTTATTTATAATTGTGGACAGTGCGCCCATAGCTCAGCTGGATAGAGCATCGGATTTCTAATCCGCAGGTCGCAGGTTCGAATCCTGCTGGGCGTGCCAGAAAATCAAAACCACCGTATGGTGGTTTTTATTTTATGTATAACGTCCCAGGATTTGAACCTGCGAGAAAGCAGTTCGAACCGCCGCAAAAAGGCGGACGGCAGTGCGCCGGTTTGCGTCAGCAAATTTTGCCAGGTGGCGCAGCAATCCTGCTGGGCGTGCCAGAAAATCAAAACCACCGTATGGTGGTTTTTATTTTATGTATAACGTCCCAGGATTTGAACCTGCGAGAAAGCAGTTCGAACCGCCGCAAAAAGGCGGACGGCAGTGCGCCGGTTTGCGCCAGCAAATTTTGCCAGGTGGCGCAGCAATCCTGCTGGGCGTGCCAGAAAATCAAAACCGCCGTATGGCGGTTTTTACTTTTAAAAGGGCGCGTTTTTATGAAATCGTTCCTGGGGTGGGGAATGATATTTTTTGATATACTGGTGATATAACAACAAGGGGGAATTTTAATGAAAAAATTTTTACTGTTTATTTTGGCGATTGCGATATCGTTTTTACCGGGAATTATTGGGATGTTGTTTTCACCAGATGGGGCGTCTGATGTTTGGTACAACATGTTGATTAAACCAGTGTTGACCCCAGGGGGGTGGGTGTTTGCCGTGGTGTGGCCGATATTGTATTTGCTGTTGGGAATTGCGTTGTACCTGATTATGGTTGACAGAACGCGGCTTAGCAAGGCGAAATCTTATTCTTTGTTTGCCGTGCATATGGGGTTAAATGCGTTGTGGTCATATCTGTTCTTTGGTATTAACCTGACTGGTGTTGCGCTGATTGTGTTATTGTTGTTGATTGGTTTCACGGTCTGGATGATGGTGGCGTTTCGGCAAATCAGTCGGCCGGCATATTATCTGGTGTGGCCGTATATATTATGGCTGGTGTTCGCGTTGTATTTAAATACGGCAATAATTATGTTGAACTAAAACACTGCGGGTCGCCAATTGGCGGCCCCAGTTTATATCTTTAATATTTTTATATCGGGGTCACCGATGTTCAGGTATTTTAACCCCAATTCTTCGACATAGTCGGCACTGTATCCCTGTAATAATTCAATATGTCGGTTTATTGTGTCTAACTTTTGCTGTTCGGCGGCCAGTTGTTCTTGCTCAGAATTCAGGCGCCATATGTTTATTATAAAATTCTGGACATTTACATCGCCCCAAAATATTCGTATAAACACAAATGCTGCAAATATTGTTGCAATTACACCAAATTTACCGCGAAAGCCCCCAGACCATGCACGACCAATAAATCCAAAGAAATTTTTGATTTTTTCCTTCATCAGTGGCATTATATCACAAATGTTTATGAATAAGCAAATTTTTGGTGCACCAATGGCCGGAATCACGGACAAGCCGTTCCGCCGTATAATTCGCACATTTGCCCCGGATGTCGCGCTGTATACAGAAATGATATCGTGTCATTCGTTGGTTGCGTCACATAAAAATTGTCTGCGTAATTTTGACAGATATGATGACGAAGGAAATATCGGCGCACAAATTTTTGGCGCAGACGCGGCATTGATGGCAGATGCCGCGCGCATCTTGCAAGACGCGGGGGCGTCATGGATTGATATAAATATGGGGTGCCCTGTGCCAAAGGTGGCAACACGCAGCGGGGCAGGGGCAAATATGATGCGTGACCATGACCTGGCAGAAAAGATTATGCGGGCGGTTGTTCGTGCGGTACAGATACCTGTATCAATTAAAACCCGATTGGGGTGGGACGATGCGCATCGTGATTGGGCGGATTTAATTAGTATTGCGTCTGATTGCGGGGTACAGTTTGCCGCATTACATGGACGCACACGGGCACAGTTATACATGGGGGCGGCGGTGTTGCCGAAACTGGAAAATCCACCAATTCCGATTATTGGTAATGGTGATATTAAAACTGTCACAGATGTGCAAAATGTAATGGGGGCGGGTTACTGCGGGGCGATGATTGGGCGGGCCATGTTGGGGCGGCCATGGATTTTTGGCGAATTGACTGGACAGGCGTGCGTGCCAGAAAATATCGGTGTGGTTGCGTTGCAACATCTGGGGTATATGATTGAATACTATGGTGAAAAAAACGCAATTCCCATGTTTCGCAAGCATGCGGCATGGTATTCCGCAGGTCTACCAAATTCGGCCGATTTCAGAATTCGGGTCAATGGGATAACATCTGTTCCAGAACTGGTTGATGAAATTTGTAAATTTTGGGGTTGCGAACGGACTATATAGATTCTATGATAGCATAGATACCAAGGGAATATACAATATGACGGAAAATATTGAAAACACAAATACAGATATTAAAACAGAAATGACAGTTGGCGAGATATTACGCAACGCCCGTACCACTGGGCGGCGCAAGCGTGAAATTCCGACAATATCAAAACAGTTGTGTATTCGTGAAGAATTTTTACAGGCACTGGAAGATGGCAATTACAGTGTTATTCCAGAAAATGTTTATATTTTGGGATTCGCGCGCAATTATGCAATGGAACTGGGGCTGGATCCAGATGAAATTGTGGGTAAACTGAAACGCGAAATGGGGCTGGATGCGGAATGCATGGATGAAGAAAAAAATGGTGTGGCGGCCTGTGCGATACCTGATAATCGTGATAAATGGTACAACGAATTGTGGATGCGTATGGTGAAATTTTTGCGCCGGTACTGGATATGGGTGCTGGGTGGCTTGGTGCTGCTGGTTGTGTTGGTTGGCGGGGTAATTTTTATTAATTCAATTGGCACGGCGGACGCCCCAGATGTTCCAATGACAGAAAACGTTGTAACGACAGACAGTGTTGTCGAACCGCAATATAACACAGATGTACGCGAACGTTTCGGTACGGAAAATCGTGAAAATGCATCGGTGATATTACAAGCAACCCAGGAATCATGGGTCAAGGTCGAAGATCGGCGTGGCAATACAATGTTCAGCCGCGTATTGGTGCCGGGTGATGTGTACTATGTACCATCAGGCGATAGTTACAGCGCGACATTTGGCAACGCGGGTGGTGTCGATGTCTGGGTGAACGGAAAATTAGCCCCGGCCCAGGGCGCAGATCATGCGCGGGTGTCGGGTATTTCACTGTCCCCAGAAAAATTAATGCCGGTTGCCGCCGGTGAATAAATGTTGGGGCGCGTGCCCCATTTTTTTCAATCGGGCTATTGCAATTTTACAGATTTAATCTATATTTATAAACATTATGGCGGCGGTAATAAAAATTCGCGGGGCACGCGAAAATAATCTTAAAAATATTGATCTGGACATACCAAAAAATAAATTGGTGGTCTTGACTGGCGTATCGGGGTCGGGAAAGTCATCGTTGGCGTTTAATACCATTTATGCCGAAGGTCAGCGGCGTTATGTAGAATCGTTGTCATCGTATGCGCGACAATTCTTGGATATGCAGAAAAAACCGGATGTCGATTTAATCGAAGGATTGGCGCCCGCAATTTCCATTGAACAAAAAACAACATCGAAAAATCCGCGTTCTACGGTTGGTACGGTTACAGAAATATATGATTATTTGCGATTGTTGTGGGCGCGTGTTGGGGTGCCGCATTCACCGGTCACGGGGTTGCCAATTAAATCCCAAACAATCGGGGAAATGGTCGATTGGACCATGAAAATCCCCACAGGGGTAAAGATTTTTATCATGGCGCCGCTGGTTCGTGAACGCAAGGGTGAATATAAAAAAGAAATTGCATTCTTGGTAAAGCAAGGATACCAGCGTGCGATAATTGATGGCGAATTGTACGATTTATCTGCGGTGCCGCCGTTGGATAAAAACAAAAAGCATACAATATTTGTAATTGTTGATCGTTTGCAGATGCCGGCATTGGGCGCGGCTGAATCTGATATGGATGAATTCCGGTCGCGGATGTATTCGTCGTTCGAAGGGGCGTTGCGTTTGGTGCCGGGGTCGGTTTTGGTGCGACGGCTGGATACAAACGAAGATGTATTATATTCACAGAACTATGCATGTCCGGTCAGTGGATTTACCGTGCCAAAGATTGAACCGCGTTTGTTTTCTTTTAATGCGCCGATGGGTGCGTGTCCATCGTGTGATGGTTTGGGTGTGCAATTAAATATGTCGCCAGATTTGGTTGTGCCAGATCCGTCAAAATCTATATTGGATGGCGCAATTGCACCATGGTCGCGTGGTGGAATGTTAAGTCAATTTGATCATTTGCTGGATGCATTGCACAAGAAATATAAAATACCATTGTCAAAGCCGTGGCATACACTGACCCAGCAACAGAAAGATATTATTTTGTACGGCAGTGGGGACGATCCGATAAAAATAAACTGGAATGGTTTTGTGTATGAAAAACCATACGAAGGTGTTATTCCAAATATCGAACGCCGCTGGCGCGAATCGGATTCCGAGGCTGTGCGTGCAGAATTGGCAAAATATCAATCGGAAAAACCGTGTCCAATGTGTCATGGTAAACGTTTAAATATCCAGGCATTATGTGTAAAGATTTATGGACTGGATATTATGGATGCGTGCGATATGGCGGTGGATCAATCGTTGCGCTGGTTTACGGATTTACCAAATCATTTGACACAAAAAGAAAATGATATTGCGCGGGTTATCTTGCGTGAAATTACCAGTCGGCTGCATTTTTTGCAAAATGTGGGGTTGGGATATTTAACACTGTCGCGGATGGCGGGAACGCTGTCGGGGGGCGAAGCGCAACGAATCAGATTGGCGTCGCAAATTGGCAGTGGGTTGTCTGGGGTGTTGTATGTGTTGGACGAACCGTCAATTGGATTGCACCAAAGTGATAATGATAAATTATTGGATACATTGAAAATGCTGCGTGACAAGGATAATACTGTTATTGTTGTCGAGCATGACGAAGATGCAATGCGTGCGGCAGACTATCTGGTGGATATTGGGCCAGGTGCCGGGATAAATGGTGGGCGTGTTGTTGCCGCAGGAACCCCCGCCCAGGTGATAAAAAACAAAGATTCATTGACCGGACAATATTTATCGGGCAAGCGCAAGATTGATGTTCCAAAAACACGCCGCCGTGGAAATGGGCATGTGATCTCTATCCAGGGGGCGCGTGAAAATAACCTGAAAAATATAAATGTTGATTTTCCGTTGGGAAAATTTGTCGCACTAACTGGGGTGTCTGGGTCAGGTAAATCGACATTATTGTTGGATACATTATATCCAGCGTTGATGCGTGCGCTGTATAATTCAAAAATTGAAATGGGCGTGCACGATATCATTCGTGGCATGGAACATGTGGACAAGGTGGTTGATATCGATCAATCGCCAATCGGGCGCAGCCCGCGCAGCAATCCGGCAACATATACCGGTGTGTTTTCAAATATTCGTGATTTCTTTGCCAACCTGCCAGAGGCCAAGGCGCGCGGGTATGGACCGGGGCGGTTTTCGTTCAATGTCAAGGGTGGCCGATGCGAGGCATGCCAAGGTGATGGCCAGATAAAAATTGAAATGAATTTCTTGGCGGATGTGTATGTCGAATGTGATAAATGTCACGGCGCACGGTATAACGATGAAACACTGGCGGTAAAGTACAAGGGAAAATCTATCGCTGATGTATTAAATATGACGGCCGAAGAAGCGTATCGGTTCTTTACAAATGTGCCGCAAATCGCGCGCAAGTTGGAATTGTTAAAGCGTGTCGGTTTGGATTATATCAAATTGGGCCAGAGTTCGTTGGATTTGTCCGGGGGCGAGGCCCAGCGTATAAAACTGTCCAAGGAATTGGCCGCGCGCAGCACAGGGCAGACGATATATATTCTGGACGAACCAACAACAGGGTTGCACTTTGCGGATATTAAGTTATTATTATCTGTGTTACATGAATTAGTTGACCAGGGTAATACAGTGATTGTTATTGAACATAATCTGGAAGTAATTAAAACTGCCGATTGGATTATTGATTTGGGGCCGGGCGGTGGCGCAAATGGTGGGCGCGTTGTTGCCACCGGCACCCCGGAACAGGTCGCAGATAATCCAGAATCACTGACAGGGAAATATCTGAAAAAATATCTGGGTGCGCCAAAAAAGAAAAGTAATTCTAAATAATTAACACACAGCAAAAAGGAAAAATCATGTTTGGATTTGGGAAAAAGAAAGCCGCAAAATCTGCCACAGAAAATCTGGATGACAATGTGCAGATTGATGAAAAAGAATTGCAGAAAATGGAAGCGAAAATGCCCAGTGGCATGAAAGAAACAGCCCAGCGCATGATGTCAGGACAATTTGATATGAATGATATGCTGGCACAATTGAAACAAATAAAAAAAATGAGTAATTTTAGCGGGCTGTTGAAAATGGTGCCAGGAATGTCGGGCGCTGTTGCTGCAATGAAAGAAAAAATCAAAGACGGCAGTGTCGATGCGCAAATAAAAATACTGGAAGCAATGACCCCAGATGAACGGGCCGTGCCAGAAAAAATATTTGCTAATGCCAAGGTGCGTATCGCAGATGCCGCGGGTTGCTCCGTTCGTGATGTTGAACATATTATCAAACAGTATACAAAAATGCGCCAACAAATGGCCATGGTCCAGCGCATGGGCGGGATGGAAGCAGTGATGGAAAAATTACAAAAACAACAACCAGGGGCGGTGAATAAATAACATGAAAGTATTAAGTTGGAAACGTTTGTTTCAATGGGAAACAGTGCAAAGAGCTTTTAATTGGACACCTGTTGCAGTTGCAGTGCCCCAACCAATATACGAGACATACAGTGATGTTGGACGGGTATTATTGGGATACGAAGTGGCAGTCACATATAAACATCATGGCGTGCATCGAATGTTTTTTGCCACATCGGAAGATCCTGGTCTTGACAGCCGGCGTGCGGCGCTGGGGCGCGCAATAAAATTCTATAAGGTAACCAGGGACAAAATTCGTGTTAATGCACGCGAAACGAAAAATACCAAATGAAGATTTTAAATAAAAAAATTGCATCAAAAAAATCTTCGGCGGCATGGATACAGCGCCAGGCCGCAGACCCGTATGTCGCGCGCGCCCATCGCGATGGATATCGTGCGCGCGCCGTGTATAAGTTGATCGAGATAAATGAAAAATACAAGTTCTTGAAAAATGGCCAGGTGGTTGTCGACCTGGGGGCGGCACCGGGGTCGTGGTCACAGTATGTTATGCGGGCGTTTCCGCGGTCACGTGTGTTCGCGATGGATTTGCTGGAAATCGTGCCAATCCCAGGTGTGGAATTTTACCGGGGTGATTTTACATCAGATGATGCGTTAAAATGGCTGGAACAGAAATTAAACTTGTCGCCCGATGGCGCATCGCATGGGACGGTTGATGTCGTGCTGTCTGATATGGCACCGAATACGGTTGGACATAAAAAAACTGACCACATTCGGCAAATGGTGTTGCTGGAATATGCGTTTGATTTTGCCGTGCGTGCGTTGAAACCAGGCGGGGTATTTGTTGCGAAATCTTTTACAGGTGGAACGACAAATGATTTATTAAAACAAATACGCGAAAAATTCGAATCGGTTCATCATATAAAACCACCGGCATCACGCAAAGATAGCGTAGAGATGTTTATCGTTGCGATGGGATTTCGCGGATAGTGATTATTTTAATTTTTCGGCCGCCGTGCGTGCCAGTTCATCACAGCGTTCATTGTACACATTCCCGGCGTGCCCGCGCACCCAAACCCAATGAATTTTTCGATTTTGTGCCAATGTATCAAGTTGTTGCCACAGTTCTTTATTCTTTACCGGTTTTTTTGCGGCGGTTTTCCAGTTGTTGTTTTTCCATTGGCGTAACCACAATTGCATACCATTTTTTACATACTGGCTGTCGGTGTGAATTTCAACCTCGCTATGATGGTGGGTGGCCGCCAGTGCGCGTATCACCGCGGTTAATTCCATTTGATTATTTGTTACATTTTCGGCACCACCACTGCGTTCGGCAATATCTGTGCCGTTTGTCGCAATAAACGCCCATCCCCCTGGACCAGGGTTCCCCAGGCAACTGCCATCTGTCCAAATTTTTAACATTTTTTATAACCTGCTTTTGTGATATAATATCATAAAATGAGATTTGACGCCAAACAATTAAAAGAAATGTCTTGTTCGGTGCGCGCGCATGCGTTGCACGCACTGCGTTGTGCGGGTGCGGGGCATGTTGGAATTGTTTTGGGGGCCGCAGATATTCTGACCGTGATTTATGCAAATTTTTTGCGCCGGGGACGCGACCGGTTTGTTCTGTCGGCAGGACATGGCAGTGCGTTGCTGTATTCCGTGTTAAAATTGGCGGGGTACGATGTTGGCAATCTGGACGATTTTAGAAAAATGGGTGGGTTGCCAGGACATCCAGAATTTGGAACAGATGGGGTTATGGCAACCACTGGACCACTGGGGCAGGGTGTCGGTAATGCGGTCGGTATGGCGTTGGCGGCAAAAATACGCGGCACCGATGAAATGGTCTATTGTCTGTGCAGTGATGGTGATTTAATGGAAGGTGTGGCCGCAGAATCAATCGCATTTGCCGGACGATACAAATTAGATAACTTGGTTCTGTTGTGGGATGACAATGGGGTCAGTATGGACGGGGCGGCGTTGACGGATGTTGATATTCCGTTGCGTATGCGTGCGGCAGGGTGGGCGGCACTGGCAGTCCCGGGCGATGATTTCAGAAAAATTGAACGCGCATTGTTGGCGGCGCGCGATAGTCGCGGACCAACATTTGTTCAGTGCAAGACACAAATTGGACGCGATTCTAGTTTGGCGGGAACATCTGCGGCGCATGGGTTTGCGCTGTCTGATGGGGAACTGATGCGTTTGATTGAAAAATATATTTCGCCCACAGGTGATGATTTGTGGGATGTGGTTGCAAATATTGCGCCGGTGGAAAATATTGAAACAACATCAATTCCGAAACTGGATAATATTGCTGTGCCGAATGTTGATAAAGAAATTTCAACACGCGAATTATCGGGAATGTATTTAAAATCCCTGGTGGCGGCAGGTGTCGGATTGGTCGGGGGCAGTGCAGATCTGGGGGGCAGCACAAATGTTAAATCAGATGCCAGTATTGATATTGTGCCACCCGAATTTAATGGTAATTATATAAACTATGGCGTGCGGGAACATGCGATGGGTGCAATTATGAACGGTATGGCGTATGTCGGTTTGCGGTCGTACGGTTCAACATTTTTGGCGTTCAGTGACTATATGCGCCCCAGTATTCGTATTGCGGCATTGGCGCACTTGCCGGTGATTTATGTGTTTACGCACGACAGTGTCGCGGTCGGAACCGATGGGCCAACGCACCAGCCGGTGGAACAATTACCGTCTTTGCGTTTGGTGCCAAATTTAAATGTTTTTCGTCCCTGTAACGGGGCCGAGGTTGCGTACGCCTGGCGTACGGCAATCACAGGACGGGCACGACCAACGGCAATCATCTTGTCGCGGCAAAAGTTTGCACAAATTCCAACGCCGGGGGATGCAGATATGTCGCGCGGGGCATATATTATTTATCCGGCCACCGCACGGCGTGTGCGTGTAACCATAATTGCAACCGGGGCAGAAGTGCCATTGGCGGTAAATGTCGCAGAAAAACTAGGGGATGCGATCCAGGTGGTCAGTATGTTATCGGTGTCTGATTTCCGTGTCCAAACAGATGAATACAAGAAAAAAATCTTGGCCGGATTTGTCGTTGCCATAGAGGCAGCGGCCACCGCGCCATGGTTCGAATTTGCCGATGCCGTTGTTGGGGTCGATTCGTTTGGTGTCTCGGGCCCGGGTGACGCGGTATATGCACATTTTGGATTTGACACAGACGCAATTGCGCGCGATATTTTAAAGAAAATAAAATAAGCATACCCAGGTAAGATGTCTGATTACGAATTCGTTTTGTCATCGGGTGAAAAAATCCCGATAATTATCAATACGCGGCGTGGGTTGCGTAATATTACTTTGCGGCCAAAAACGCGTGGCGTGCGCGCGATACATATATCAAAGCCGTGGCTGACGCCGAATGCGACAGCATTGCAGTTCTTGGAGCAAAAGCGGCGTTGGTGTGAACGAATTTTTGCAAATGCCCCGGCCAAGGTCGTGCTGCACTCGGGTGATGTGATAGATTTTTTAGGCTGGCATGTGCGCGTTATACATGATGCCACGCGGCGCGGCAATAATTTTGACTTGCACGATGATGGTTCAGGTACACTGGTGATTGGTGGTGGTGCGGATATGTTCGAACGGCGGGTGCGTGATTTTATTCGTGCGCAATTCTTGATTATTGTAAAGCAAATGGTGCGCGGTGCGCCGCGGGAACTGTGGCCGCGCAGAATTACAATTCGCGATACATCGACACGCTGGGGCAGTTGTTCAACCACGGGAACGATGTCTTTTTCGTGGCGTTTGGCGTTTGCGCCGCGCGATGTTATGCGATATGTGGTTATGCATGAACTGGCGCACAGGGTACATATGGACCATTCGCCCGCGTTTTGGCACACTGTATCACAACTGTATGGTTTTGGCGTAGAACGCGCGCGGCGATGGCTGAATGTGCATGGTGGTGATTTACATCGGTATTTTTAATAAAAACCTTGAAATCTGGCTAAATTCGGCTAAGATTGCGGTGTGAAAATTCAAAAATTTATCTTGTTTGCATTCCATCACGCCCCGTGGGGCGACTGTTTATAGCAATCTGTGCGTTTATATGATATAATAGTGTGACATTAAAATGCCGCGATATCGCGGTGAACAATAGGATTTTGAAAATGGAATTAAAACCAACGAAAACTTTGTCTGGGTTCATAGAATTATTGCCTGTCCAACAGCGGTGTTTTGACGAATGCGCCACGCGTATGCAGCGTGTGTTGAAAACAGCCGGCTTTGCACATCTGGATTTGCCGGCAATCGAACGGGCCGAGGTTTTGACCGATAAAGACAATTGGGATGAAATCGAAACACAAATGTTTTTATTCCAAAAGGGCGATACAAAAATGGGGTTGCGCTATGACGGAACGGTTGGGCTGTCGCGTTATGTCGCAGGGCATATGAATGACCTGGTTTTCCCATTTCGGGCATATCAATTCGCACGCAATTATCGCGGCGAACGGCCACAGCGCGGTCGTTACCGTGAATTTTATCAGATGGATTTGGATATTATGGGGATTGACGCGCTGTCTGAAAATTATGATGCGGAAATTGTCGCGACATTGGCGGCGGCGTATGCATCGGTGGCTGAATTTATTGGGCCGGTCAGTGTGCGTGTGGGAAATCGCAGATTTTGGAACGCGATGTTCGAATATTTAAATCTGGATTCGGAACAATGCCGGGCTGCATTTGTCTTGATTGATAAAAAAGACAAGATGAATGATTTTTATGACGGGTTGGTGGAAACAGTCGGAAAAAGTGCGGCCGATAAAATAAATGCAGTATTTACAAATGGTTATAAGTCTTTTGTTGGCGTTTCAGATGCATTGGATGCGGCGATTCGTGAAATGGACGGGTTTATGGTTTTGTTGGATTCAATGGGTGTGAAAAACGCGCAAATAGATTTAGGTATCATGCGTGGCCATGCGTACTATACGGGTATTGTGTTTGAATTTTTCTTGGACCAATTTCCAGAATTGGGCGCAATTGGCGGTGGCGGCCGATATGAAGATTTGGCGTCTAAATTTTCCAAGACGAAAATAATCGGTGTTGGTGCGGCGGTTGGTTTTTCGCGTTTGATGGTTGCACTGATGGACGAGAATAAAATTGATTTGACACCGTTTATGCGACCAGTGCGTGCGGCGGTGTTGGTTATGGGGTCGGACCAGGTTGCATATGCAATGCGTGCGGTGGCCGCGTTGCGCGGGGCGGGGATAACAACCGTACCGTACCTGGATGCGAATAAAAAATTCAAAAATCAAATTGAATTCGCTGATAAAATTAATGCAGATTACAGCATAATTATCGGGGATAGCGAACGCGAATCTGAAACACTGGCGGTCAAGGATATGAATTCTGGACAACAACAGAATTTAAATCTGGCCCAGGTGATTGAATTGTTACAGGCGGTAAAAAAATGATTATTGAAGATAAACTGAGAGATATACAATCGCATGCCGCAGAAATTGCCGACCAGATGAATTCTGGGACGGTAACGGGGGCGGAATTAACGCGGCTGTCCAAAGAATATTCGCAATTATCGGAAATTTTGCCGCTGGTTGATGAATATTTTCAGATCAAGCGTGGAATTGATGATGCGAATGAAATGCTGCATGATGCTGAATTGAAATCGATTGCAGCGCAACAGTTGAATGACCTGAATCACGCGTTGCCAGAAATCGAAAAAAAATTACAGATCGCACTGTTGCCCCGGGACGAGGCTGATGATAACAGCGTTATTATGGAAATTCGCGCCGGGGTCGGTGGCGAAGAATCGGCGTTGTTCGCGGGGGATTTATACAATCAATATAAATCGTATGCGCTGCGTCATGGATGGAAGGTAGAGGTTATAGAAGAAGCCGCAACATCCTTGCATGGATATAAAGAAGTTATATTCAAGGTCGATGGGGTGGGGGCGTATGCGCGACTGAAATTCGAATCGGGCATTCATCGTGTACAGCGTGTCCCAGAAACCGAAGCCAGCGGTCGTATTCACACCAGCGCGGCGTCTGTGGCCGTTATGCCCGAAGCCAAAGATATTGATGTCGTAATCGATGATAAAGATATTCGAATTGATGTGTTTCGTGCATCTGGGGCCGGTGGCCAGCATGTTAATAAAACAGACAGCGCGGTTCGAATCACGCACTTTCCAACTGGAATTGTTGTTACATGTCAAAATGAACGCAGCCAATTTCAAAACAAGGCGCTGGCCATGGATATACTGCGGTCCAAGTTATACGAACAACAGCGCGCCGCCCAAGAAAATGCCAGCAATGCATCGCGCAAATCTATGGTTGGCTCGGGTGACCGCAGTGAGAAAATCAGAACCTATAATTTCCCAGAACAACGCGTGACAGATCATCGAATAAAACTGACTTTGTATAAGTTGGACGATATCTTGGCGGGTGGGCCGGCGTTGGATGAAATGATTGATGCGCTGACCGCGGCCGATCAATTGGAACGATTGGCAAACATGGAATAAAAAAACACCCATTTGGGTGTTTTTTTTATCAGAATATATACTTCATTGTGACAGAACCGTTCCACCCGCTGCGTCCGCCATCGCGGCGATTCAGATTCAGGGCCACATTAAACCGGTCAATCGATTTTTCAACCCCAATGCCGTATTCTGTGTAATTACGGATGTCCAGTTCATTATATTTCATAGCATCAACAATAACCGTGCCGCCATGTCCAGATACAAATGCGTGCTTTACACCGATGTATCCAAACCATCCGCGACCAATGTTTTTTATCGCACGCAACGATGGTGCAATCTCAAATGAATTTAAGTTGTGGTTTGCAATTGAAACACCAGATTTTGATAAATAATCTGCTGCGCCAATCCATGTATAGCCCGCGTATACCCCCGGTTGTAATGTGAATGTATCGTCCAGGGTAATGTTGTATGTCGCATTCACAGCCACGCCCGCCCACATGTTGGCGAATTCGTCTGTGCCATATGCGTTTTCAGCGCTGTTGTATAATGCGCCGGCGTTTGCCGCCAATGACAGATTGAAGTTTTGGATGTTATATCCACTGTACAGACCAATGTATCCGCCGTTTTCGTCAATGTCTATGAAGTGGTTATCCTGGGTTCCGCCGACATAGCCACCAAATATTCCCCATTCTGATATGCCGATGCCCCATTGCGCTTCGCCACCGGCCAGACCAAACATTATCAAATCATAATCTGAATTTAATTCATCATATCCTTTGAATTTAACATCATCGTTAAAATGTTGCCAATTTATCCATACACTGTTCACCGCGGGGCGTGTATCTGTGGATATCAAGATATCGCCACCATTGCGCCCAGATTGGAACACCGTGCCGTCATCGCCATATTCGCCATACAAGTGTGGACGCCCGTACATTGGCAGTGTGCCGTATAAATCGGCGCTGGGTTCTGTTTCTGTGTGCGCCGGGCCCGTAATGCTGCGCCCCGCCAGTGCGGCGGCGGCCGTACCTTCGAATGTTTGCATCGCGCTGTGCATAATAGAATGCTGGAATGCGGTGATGTTATTCATTGTGAATGTGTTTGCGAAAATATGTGGACCGGCCGCAAACGCGCCGCCCACAGACAACATAAATGCAGATACTGCAACCAGTGATATGTGTTTCATTGCTCTCTCGCTTTCTTTTATTCCTATATATGTGCATTATAGCATATTTTTTATGTCTTGAAAAATAAAAAGCAATTTTTATTTGAGAAAGAACGCATTTTTTATTAAAATTATACGCATGATAGAAAATATAGTTTTGGATAAACCGATTGTTATGGTTGGCCTGATGGGGGCAGGGAAAACCAGTGTCGGACGCGCATTGGCGCGGCGGTTGGGTATCCCGTTTGTTGATTCTGATAAAGAGATAGAGGCTGCTGCTGGGTGTAGTGTGGTGGATATCTTCTCTATGTACGGCGAAGAAGAATTCCGCCGCGCGGAACAGCGCGTAATCGCGCGACTGTTTGATACACCGCCGGCACTGAAAGTAATCTCCACGGGCGAGGGGGCATTCATAACACCTGCGGTGCGTGAAATGGTGCTGGGGCGCGCGTTGTCGATATGGTTGCGCGCGGATTTAGATTTGTTGGTAAAGCGAACAAATTTTCGAAATACGCGACCACAATTGTTGCATGCGGACAGTCGAAAAATATTGGCCCAGTTGATAGATGAACGATACAAAATATATGAACTGGCCGATATTACCGTGGAAACCCGGGATGAAAGTCTGCGTAAGACATTGAGCAAGGTTGTGTCTGCGATTGCAGATTATGTAAAAAAAGGGCAAAAAAATGGCTAAAAGCAAATTCTTATCTGAATTTCGGGCGTTTGTGGAACGGGGCAGTGCAATCGACATGGCGGTCGGTATCATTGTTGGCAGTGTCATGACCAGTATGGTCAATTCGCTGGTCAAAGATATTATTATGCCACCAATTGGGATGCTGATTGGGGATATTGATTTTTCTCAATTTTTTATCGTTTTGTCGGGTGGTGCGCCGGGTGCACGCTATAATACCGTGGCCGAAGCCCAGGCCGCCGGTGCAACGACAATGAATATCGGTGTGTTTCTAAATTCTGTGGTCAGTTTTATAATCACAATGTTCGCGATATTTATGATGGTGAAAATAATAAATCGCGTTCGTACACGATCCTATACACGGGTGTGTCCGTATTGTAAATCTACCATCAATTCCCAGGCGTCAAAGTGCCCGAATTGTTGTTCGGATGTCGAACCGGTAAAATACGACCCAAATGCGCCCAGTGCATTGGAAAGCGATATTAAAAATATTGCAAAATCGGCAAACCAGCATTTGAAAAAAATTAAAAAAATAACAAAGCGTTCCAGATAATTTGTAAAAATATACTTCAAGTATTGCTTTGCTGGGTTTGGCTGTCGAATGGGGCGGGGCGCCGGGATTTGTATCGGGCCGGATCAATGAGGGTCGGTCAAAAACGGAAAACTGTAAAAAATGGTGGAAATCCGCCGTTTTTTGTACTTTCTGCGTGTGGATTATGTATAGTTTTACCTTGTGTGGTGCTTTTTTTGGTGCTTGTGCATGGAATTGGTGGCAGCGACAGGTTTTCAGAAATTGTGCGGTCAGTGTCATTGGTCGTGATTTGTGGTTATAATACAGGGCGCGCGCAAATGCACCGTTTGTGGCGGGCGGCGCGAACACCGCCGTTTTTTTATGCGCATGAACCACAAGGATTGCCGGGAAAAACTTAGCCGCCAGCACCCAGGGCAGCGATTGTAAAAAGGCGCATAATGTATATTATGTATAGTTTAGTTCGCTATGGCTCACTAAACAATACATAACATGGTGTGTGGTGACGTGTTTAGTTCGCTGTGGCTCACTAAACAATACATAATATGGCGTGTGGTGACGTGTTTGGTTCGCTATTGCTCACTAAACAATACATAATATGGTGTCATGACGTGTGGCGCAGCGGGTTTAGTTCGCTGTGGCTCACTAAACAATACATAATATGGTGTTATGACATGTGGCGCAGCGTGTTTGGTTCGTCACGGCTCTCTCGTTAAATGTTGCATCATAGTCGTATAATCTATGGTCATATGATTTGTTTTGTTGGAATTCGTTGAATGGTGGATTTGTGATGCGGATTATCGGGCGCGGTGTTTTTTTGAAAACGATTATTATTTTTTTTGTATATCATTTTGTAATTACAATTTATATTTAATTTTATAAATATGGTTGTTTTTGGATGTTTTATTGGTTTTTTGTGACGGTATTTTTGCCTAAAATTGGGGTTTTTGTGCCCTATTCTGGATGTCTGATAGCGAAAAAATGGCGGGGTTCTGCGGGGTTGCGGCGATTTTTGTGTGGTTTTTGCCCTGCTTTGGTGTTGAATTTGTATATAAAATATAAAGAACAACTTTTTGATTATTCTGTGTTTTATATGCTGTGTCGTTGTCTTCGGGTGGGTGCGGTGGTGTTTTTGATGGTGAATATGGTAAATTTTGTCGGAAAGCATAAAATTTGATAAATTAAAATAATATATAAAAAATAAATAGTTAATTATTAGTATTAAAGTTGAATTTCAGTATTTTTTGTAGTCGTTATTTGATAATAATTTGATTTTGTATGCGATGTGATGTAAAATTCATAGCATGAGATTGGATTTAACCCTGGTTTCACGAAAATTGTATTCCACACGTGCGCGTGCGGTGGCGGCCATCAGGTCTGGATTGGTCACAGTTAATGGTCGGGTTGCACAAAAGCCAAGCCAAGATGTCGCCGATGCTGATGTTATTGTGGGTGGTGATTTGCCCTATTCCGCGGGACGCGGCAGTTTGAAGTTAGTTGCCGCGTTGGATACGTTTGGGATAAATCCTGCGGGATGGGTTTGTCTGGATGTTGGTGCCAGTACTGGTGGATTTACCGAAACGCTGTTGGGGCGCGGCGCGGCGCGCGTAATTGCGGTGGATGTCGGGACAAATCAAATGGCGGAACCGTTGCGTAATAATCCGCGTGTAACCGTGTTGGAACAGACGGACATTCGTTCGTTGTCCCCGATGTGCGCAGTTGATTTGATTGTGGTTGATGTGTCTTTTATTTCATTAACCAATATCTGTGACGCGTTGGTTGCGTGGAATGCGCCGCAAATTATTGCCTTGGTTAAGCCCCAGTTCGAGGTTTCGCGCAGTATTGCCGCCCGCGCGCATGGTGTTATTAAAAGTGCGGTCGACCGGCAAAATGCGATAAATACAGTTGTGCAAAACTTTGAAAAAGTCGGCTATAAACAATCTGGTATCATTGAATCGCCCATTCGTGGCGGCAGTGGTAATGTGGAATATTTGGCATACTTGCGCCGTGTGGCGCAGTGATATTAATTTACCCCTTGAATTCAGTGTGTTTTAGGTATAAAATTTTTCAGACTTTAACAATAGGTTATAAAAAATGGCAGAAGATATAACAAAAATCCATGAACGCGAAGAAAAATGGCAGCGCCGTTGGGCGGATGCTGGTGTCTTTACCCCGAAAAATGATGGTAGCAAGGCGCCGTTTTATATGTTGGCGGAATTTCCGTTTCCATCGGGTACGGGGTTGCATGGGGGGCATATGCTGAATTACACCGGTTGTGATGTCATGGCGCGTTTTCGCCGTATGCAGGGTTATGATGTGTTATATCCGCTGGGGTTTGATTCATTGGGTATTTCGGCGGAAAACTATGCCACAAAAATTGGCAAGCACCCGTCCGTGGTTGTTGCAGATCTGGTAAAAAAATTTACTGCTAATATGGTAGAAATGGGTTGGTCAATTGATTTGAAATCGCAAATTGCGACATCTGATCCAGAATACATCAGATGGACCCAGTGGATGTTTATTCAGTTCTTTAATGCGGGTTTGGCGTACAAGTCTATGTTGCCGATGAATTGGTGTCCGAATTGCCGCACTACATTGACCAACGAAGAACTGGAAGATGGTAAATGCAATCGTTGTCATGGGACGGTTGAAATTCGTGAAAAAATGCAGTGGAATCTGGCGATTACTAAATATGCCCAGCGTTTGTTGGATGATTTGGCGTTGGTTGATTATCCAGAACGCGTAAAGCGCGACCAGATAAACTGGATTGGGAAATCCACGGGTGCGGATGTTGATTTTATGGTTGGTGACGATGTAATGACCGTTTATACCACACGCGTTGATACTATATTTGGTGCGACATTTTGTGCAATTGCGCCGGAACATAAACTGGTTGCTAAATGGCTGGCGGACGGGCGTATCAAAAATGCCGATGCGGTGCGTGCGTATATAAAACAGTCTGCGGAAAAATCTGAATTTGACCGGACAGATGCAACAAAAGAAAAAACAGGCGTGCGTCTGGACGGTATTATGGCGCGTAATCCATATACTGGGGATGAAATTCCGGTGTTTGTGGCGGACTATGTATTGGTGAATTATGCGCATGGTACGATTATGGCGGTGCCGGCGCATGATGAACGCGACTGGGACTTTGCGAAAAAGTTTGATTTGAAAATTATCCCGGTTATCGATGGTGGCGAGGCGGATAAAGTTTGGACTGGTGACGGGGCGCACATTAATTCGGGATTTTTGGATGGTATGAACAAGACTGATGCGATTGCCGCCGCGATTAAGTATGGTGTGGAACATGGTTTCGCACGTCCAAAGACACGATTCAAAATGACAGATTGGGGTTTTTCGCGTCAGATGTACTGGGGCGAACCAATTCCATTGGTATATTGTGAAAAGTGTGGTTGGGTGCCGGTGCCGGAATCTGAATTACCGTTGATGCAACCGTATATGGAAGATTATCGCCCGACCGCGGATGGCGAAAGTCCATTGGCGCGCGCAACAGATTGGGTAAATACGACATGTCCAAAGTGTGGCGCACCCGCGCGGAGAGAGACGGATACTATGCCGCAGTGGGCGGGGTCATCATGGTATTATATGCGATATCTGGATCCACGTAATGATAAAGAATTTTGTTCGCGGGAACAGATGGAACGTTGGATGCCGGTTAATCACTATAACGGTGGTAACGAACATAATACGCGTCATTTGATTTATTCGCGTTTCTGGCACAAGGCGTTATATGATTTAGGATTTGTAAACACTGTTGAACCATATAAAAAACGCACCACGAATGGATTGCTGATGGGGTCGGACGGGAAAAAGATGTCTAAATCCGCCGGCAATGGATTCCAGGTTGATGAAATGGTGGCGCGCGTTGGGGCGGATGCCGCGCGTACAACAGTTTTATCGCTGGGGCCGTGGGATACGAATGTGAACTGGTCGGATGGTGCGCTGGCCGGGGTGCAAAGATTCTTGAAACGCGTGGAAAATATGGCGGATAATTTGACAGATGATGCCATGAATGCGGACCAGGAAAGATTGGTGCATCAATTAATCGCCGATATGACAGAACGTCTGGAAAACATGCGGTTTAATACGGCGATTTCTGCGATGATGGAATTTATTAATCAATTCGGTGGCACTATGCCCCGCCCCGCGTACGAGGTTTTGATTCAAATGCTGAATCCGTTTGCGCCACATCTGACCGAAGAAATTTGGCAGCGTTTGGGACATGACGATATGTTGGTGTTCCAGCCATGGCCAACATACGATGCGGCAAAATTGGTTAAAACAACCATGACAATTGTGGCGGCGGTAAATGGTAAACGCGCCGGTGATTTCCAGATTGCGGCAAATGCGTCCGAATCTGAAATCATTGATGCGGCGCGCGATGCAGCATCACGCAGGCTGGATGGTGCTGAAATTATCAAGACAATAGTTGTGCCAAATAAAATGGTGAACTTTGTTATAAAGAAGTAAAAAATACCGCCCGTTTGGGCGGTGTTTTTATATTTCACCACATGTTTGAAATGTGATATTGCATCCGCTGTATGTCGTTGTTCGAATCAGCATTTCATACCCAGATGGGCATGTTGCGCATTGTGAAAAACACATGTCAGCAGAATCCAGACGAATGTATTTTGTCGTTTCGCAGTGCGTGCCCAGACCCCATACTGAGTTCGCAGATGCGCATGGGGCACCGGTTGCCAGTTCACGGACGCGGCAATCACCAGATTCGTATGAATAATAGCATGGGTTGATAAAAATATAATCGCCGGTGTTATCATAAAATGGATTTTCACCATCATATTCAACATAGCAATCTGTTATTTCGGCAGCTGTGCCGGCGGCGCTTTGTCCTGATACGGTGTTCCCATCGCCACCATTAAATTCTGGGCATTGGGTACAGCCGCTGTATTCATAGTGTATCAGCCCAATACCACCGCCTGAACTGGAACTCGAAGTCGTCTGTTGTGGACGCAGACCATACCAACCCTTGGCACAACGAACCTCGGTCGTGTTTTTGCATTCCCAACTTGTGCTTTCGTCACATGTGGTT
>CALXMR010000008.1 GCA_944389525.1 uncultured Alphaproteobacteria bacterium
TTTATAAAACTTTGGTGCGAGCAAAGTACTTCGCCGTGCTAACGCACGGCTCGCCTCGCAACCCTGCGGGTTCTCGCCCCTTTGCTCGAACTTAAATAAAAAACCGCCCATGGCGGTTTATAAAACTTTGGTGCGAGCAAAGGGGCTCGAACCCTCGACCTCAACCTTGGCAAGGTTGCGCTCTAGCCAACTGAGCTACGCTCGCACTGCGTGGTGTATTCTGACATATCTTTTTTTATATTGCAAGTAATTTTTTTAAATAAAACCCCGCCGTAACGGCGGGGTTTGCGTTAAAACCAGTTCCATGGTTGGAATACCTGTAACAACCCGTACGCGGTACGCCTATCCGCAAATGTATGACCACAGCGTGGGCACACGATAAACGGTGCAATGATTGCACGGGCCTTTTTAAACATCGCAACCCATATCCACAGCCCCAGCACCCATGCCGCAATTACCAATCCCCACGCGACATAGCCGAAATATTTATCAACCGTATCGGTGATGACGGTTATAACCTGGACATCAGATGCGGCCAGGTCATCATAAATCTTGGTCGCAACCGGCCATGATGATGGACGCCACGGATAGACATGTTCGATACCATAGCTGGTTAACAATGTCGTCCCCAGGCCGCCCGTGTTCTTGTCCAATTGGGATTTAATAACCCCGTCTATCATGTCATCAATTTGAACCTGTAACAGGCCGGTCAATTGATTTTCAATTTCGTCCAGTTTTTCATTAACAGCGGCGGCGACATCGTCAACCTTGGCAATTGTTTCGTTTGCCTTGTCGATACCCTGGTTCACCTGGTCAACGCCCTTGTTCACTTCGCCCAGCGCATTTGTCACGCCACTGGTGTCAATACCCAATTTGCCGACCAGTCCCGCCAACCGACCAACTTTTTCTGTGGTTTCAGTGACTTTATCTGTGGCACCCTGGGCATCAGCGGTGACATCTTTGGCCTTGGCTGTGGTGTCAGTTACAACATCGACCGCATCGCCAACCATACGAACCTTGTCGACGGCGAACGCGACCGGTTCTTCCAGATTAATTGCGTCCTTTATCCCATCCAGCAATTTTTCATACTGTTCAACAATATTGCGTTGCAGATCAAAGAACATTGATACAACGATTGATTTTTTTATCGGCTGTGAATAAGTATTCTTGACCCACAGTGGTGCAATGAAAACCAGCGCCAACCAGATCACAGACACAATCGCAAATATGCGTTTAGTCCAACTAACCACAGACGCCTTTTTCTTGACGGTTTTTGCGCCGTCCATATCGATAACTTCGACTTCTTTTTTCTTGCGTGGCATGATTAAACTCCCTTGGCTGATATATCCAGTCTAGTAAAAATTATGAATTTATTTCAACAATTTTTATCGTGTATTTTCCCGGAACCTGTTTATTTCCGTGTCCAGTATGCCCAACATAGTTTTTACACCCGGCATTTTATGTTGCATTCCCATGATCTCCGCAATCGTTTGTTTGTATATGTCCGCAGTATACTTGTTATCAAATGTCAAGACTTCTGTTTCTGGCAACACATTATATTGATTATTCTTGGCCCGATGACATGCCAGAATATAAACATAGGTTAACTTGTCAACAGATTTGGTCGCCATCGCCAAATAGATTTTATCGGTCGCGTTAAGCGTCAATCGTGGTGACATTTGATTCTGGCGTAACCATCGTAACGCTAATTTTGTCTTGAATTTATTAAACATATTATCTTGCCTTTATTTATTACCGGTATATTTTTCAATGAATTCTGCCTTGAATTGTGCAAAGCGTCCCTGCTCTATTGACTGGCGGATATCGCGCATCAAGTCTTGGTAAAACCATAAATTATGCTGGGTCAATAACATCGCCCCCAGAATTTCGTTGCACTTTACCAGATGATGAATGTATGCACGCGTCAATTTACATGCCGGACATCCGCACTGGTCATCCAATGGCGCCGCATCATCACGAAAACGCGCGTTGCGCATATTCATTGTGCCGTGTCTGGTAAAAGCCTGGGCCGTGCGACCGGCGCGTGTTGGCATGACACAGTCAAACATATCAATGCCGCGTTCAACCGCCCCCAGTATGTCCAGTGGCGTCCCCACCCCCATCAAATACCGCGGTTTGTCGGTCGGTAATAATGGTGTAGTGGTTGCAATCATATCAAACATAACATCCTGGGGTTCACCCACCGCCAGACCGCCAACCGCATATCCATCAAACCCAATATCAGTTAATTGTTTTGCAGACTTTTTGCGCAGGTCGGCAAAATCTGCACCCTGGACAATGCCAAAGATACCATAGCCGGGTCTGTCCACAAATGCATCGCGACTGCGGCGTGCCCAACGCGCAACCATATCGACATTTTTTTCAACCCGGTCGCGCGGCGCCGGCAGGTGCAGGCATTCATCCAACGCCATTGTTATGTTTGAATCCAATTGGTGTTGAATATGCACAGAATCTTCGGGACGCAAGAAATGTTTTATTCCGCCATCAATATGCGATGTGAATTCAACACCTTCTTCACGCATTTTGACCAGGTTCGACAGCGACATAACCTGGAATCCACCACTGTCAGTTAAAATTGGACCATGCCAACCACTGAACTGGTGCAAACCGCCCATTTGTTCCACTAAATCACCGCCGGGACGCATCATCAGATGATAAGTGTTACCCAATATCACCTGGGTTCCGGTGGCGGCAACCATATCCATGGTCAGTGCCTTGACCGTGGCGGCCGTGCCCACCGCCATAAATGCGGGGGTTTGAAATGTGCCGTGCGCTGTTTCCACCGCGCCACGCCGCGCATTACCATCCGTTGCCAATAATGTAAATTTTAACGACATTTTTTATCCCTATTCTATTTAAAATTTTCGCGCCACACCGCCCCCAGGTCAGCAGTAAAATCCGACCCCTGGGTTATGATTGATATTGGACCATCGAAATATCCACGCGAATATTTAATCACATCATCCACAGTCGCAGAATCATACAAACTGCTCATACCATAAAAATCGTACAGGCGGTTATATCGTCTGTAAAACGAAAGCAATTTATCGCAACGCGCGCCCGCAGATTCCAAGAAGTCTGCACGCGATAATTTTCTGCTGCGACACATGCGATCCAAATCGTCCGCATTAATTTTATTTTCCGTATATACCCGATGGGCGTTTTGCGCCATCAATGCGACACATTTTTCCACATTGGCGGATGATGTTTCTGTGGAAAATCCATTGACCATAAATCGTTCATTTCCAAAACCGACACAGCCTAAACCGTATGCCAGTCCGTTTTCGTGACGAATGACCCGATTTAATTCGCGTGTGATATAGTGTTCAAAAACCCCAATACAATGACTTTGATATAAATCTTCGTAATCGTTGCCGCATTTGTCTGTAAATAATATGCGAATTTTCACATTGGTATTATCTGGTTTAGAATTGTGCGCAATTGCAGGTGTGTATTCAATTGCGTCATTTTCGGACACATCCATTGATGGTAAAAATGCAAAAGTTTTTTCAATGTATTTTAACAATTTATCTGTGCCATTTATCTTTCCAGATGCGCATATTATGCAATTTTTCGCCGACAGGCGGTGCGATAAAAATTTGATTATTTGTTCACGATTAAATGAATTTATTAATTCAAATGTCCCCAGACCACGCGTTGAAAATGTGGCATAATTAAACAAAGTTTTTGATAAAAAATCATCGTATTGACGGAACGGATTATCCAATGCACGGCGCAATTCATCACAGACAACCCCGTGTTCTATTTCTATTTTTTTCACATCCAACAACGAATTTTGCAGTTGGTCGCCAATAAAATCCACCAATTTTTCAGTATTTTCCGCGATAATTCGACCATAGAAACTCAGTTGTGCATTACCCGTGCTGGCGTTACGCGAACCACTGTAATAATCAAAATAATCATCTATTGATTTTTTGTCGGGCAAACGCTTTGTTCCCTTGCACAGCATATGTTCGCAAAAATGTGTCAAACCATATTCGTTTGGTTTTTCATCGCGTGAACCAGTGCAGAACAACACTTTGAAATTTACTGTTTCTAAATCCATCGGATCCAGAATAACAGTTAAACCATTTGGCAATTTATGCAATTGTGGTTCAAACTTCATTGTGCGTTCTCCTTTTTAAACAACAGACAACAATCGCCGTATGAAAAGAAACGATACTTTTCCGCCACAGCGTGTGCGTATGCGGCCCGCATTTCATCCAGTCCCGCAAACGCCGACACCAACATAAATAATGTTGATTTAGGCAGATGAAAATTCGTCAGCAATACATCAACCGCACCAAATTTATATCCCGGCGTGATAAAAATATTCGTACTGCGACAAATTGGTGCAACCCGCGCAAACTGTTCATTTACGGGACACAAACGGTTGTCCATTGCCGCACTTTCCAGTGTGCGCATGGATGTTGTACCAACCGCAATTACACGCGTGGCGGCGTTTATTATGTCCGCCTGGGCGGGTGTGATACAGCACCATTCACTGTGCATTTTATGTTCATTCAAATTTTCTGTTTTCACCGGCAACCATGTGCCCGCACCAACATGCAATGTTATCTTTACAATTTTCGCGCCCCGGCGTTCGATTTCATCCATCAATTCGGGCGTAAAGTGCAATCCTGCCGTTGGTGCCGCCATTGACCCCAATGGGTCGGCATACACCG
The DNA here is from genome assembly GCA_944389525.1 of uncultured Alphaproteobacteria bacterium. Classification (GTDB taxonomy): domain Bacteria; phylum Pseudomonadota; class Alphaproteobacteria; order Rs-D84; family Rs-D84; genus Enterousia. The sequence goes on from CALXMR010000008.1 coordinate 4,707, forward strand.
TTTGATAGCGTTCACGATCTGCGGTTTCAGCATCGCGCTTCATATATGGTGGCAACGGCATTTTGCCAACATTATTTAATACATCAAAAACATTGTCGCATAAAAATTCCAGTTTTAATCCACTGTCGTCATTCTTGTCCAAAACGCGCGCACGCGTACCATCGTCCAGCGTCAATATTTCACCAATTGGTATTTTATTAAATTTCTTGCACAGTCCCCACCATACTTTGTCATTTTCCGCCGTGTGCAGTGTTATTTCATGACCCGATGCATTAAAGCGCGCCGGTATCACGCGCGAATTATTAAACACCACAACATCGCCTGGACGCAAAAAATCCACAAAATCACGGATATGTTTATCTATAATATCCGCACCTTTTACAACCAACATACGGGACGCATCGCGCTGTTGCAGTGGATGTGATGCAATTAATTCCGATGGCAATTCAAAATCAAAATCTGATGTATGCAACATTTATAATTTTTTTAGTATTTTGGGTATCCGTTTAAACGCCAGCCTGTTTTTTACTTTTTAAATTCCAACCCCTGGTCTGTATAGTTTTCTGCAACATTTTCCCATTCTGGTTCCACGCGCACGAACAAATGCAGGCGGGCATTTACACCCCATTGATCTTGGATATCATGCCGGGCAGCAGTGCCGATTTTCTTTAATTGTGCCCCACCCCGACCAATAACAATTTTTTTATGCGCATCATTTTGCACAACAATTTTCTGGTATATATCCAACACGCCGTCATCGTCAACATCCACCCGTTCGGTCACAACATTAATATGATATGGCAATTCTTGGTGAATGTATTTATAAATCTTTTCCCGCGTCAATTCGGCCAGGTATAAATTATCCGGCACATCAGTCGCATCACGCGCATCAAACAAATATGGTCCGGCCGGCATCACCGCCGCCAACGCATGCAGCATTTCATCCACGCCGTCATTCTTTAACGCAGAAATCATAAAAATATCACGCGGGGCGACCAATTCGTTTATTTCCGCCGCCAGTGGCAACAAATCTGGCTTTGGTACTGTATCAACCTTGTTCAATGCGACAAATAAATTCTTGTGATCACGAATTTTTTCAACCAATTTGTGTACTGTATCGGTAATACCCTTTTGTGCATCAATGACCAACAAAATGGCGTCTGCATCCCCGGTGGCGTCCATTGCCGCGCCCACCATCGCACGGTCCAATCGCCGCGATGGGCGAAATATGCCCGGGGTATCGACAAATATTAACTGTCGATTACCCACCATCTTTATCGCCCGCAAATTTGTTCGTGTGGTTTGAACCTTGTGCGAAACGATTGAAACCTTGCGCCCCATGATTTGATTCATCAGGGTGCTTTTGCCCGCGTTGGTCGGACCAACAATCGCAATAAATCCAGAATATGTTTTATCCATGCCCCAACAATAGCACACAAAAAGCAAAAGTGAATAAAAATCTTGCAAACCAGCACGCGTGTTGTAGAATTCATTGACACATGTGACACCGTTACAAAGGATTTACCTATCATCTGTGGGACGGAATTTCATATTAAATCACCACACGGCTGGTCGTGGCGATGATGGATTCTGTGGACAATGGACATTGGAAATAAAAACACTATATCCCACAGTGGTATATCCAAACATGCGCATAGGACAAATTTATTATGAAGAATTTACCGGTGCTCGCAAACCATACAATGAAAATCGTGCCAGCCATTACAATGGTCAAATGGGACCAACCCCGGCGGCAATAATACCGATTGATACAATAAATCAAAAACAGCGTTAAACAAAAAAAACGGGGCAATGCCCCGTTTTTTAAATACTGTCAGCGTTTATCCAACGACCGTTGCGCAACAGACCGGGGGCCATCCCCTCGTTCATGCGCAGGGCATCAATAACCTGGCGTGCCTGGGCCGCGTTCAGGTCTGTGATACGAACCTTGTACAAATCGCCGTCCAGAACGACACGGGCATTTCCGTATTTCGCCATACGCGATGCCAATGCATCCGCGCTGTCTTGGCCATAGAATGCCGCAACCTGGACACTGTATTCACCCCCAGCAGCCGGGGCCACGGTTGTCGCGGCGGCATCTGGGGCCGTGGTTGTTGTGATTACGGTTGCTGTTTCAACCGTTTGGGCCGGTTGTTGTGGTTGCGCCGTTACGGCCGGCGTTGTTGCACCAATTGTTGCATTTTTGACCGCCATTGATTCGTTGGCCATAACCTGGACCTGGACCTTGGTTTGGCCATTCATGCCAATTTTCTGGGCCGCGGCCGGTGACAAGTCCATAATACGCGTGTTTACAAATGGACCGCGATTGTTTACACGAACAACCACAGACTGGCCATTATCCAGATTTGTTACGCGTGCAATTGTCGGCAATGGCAAAGTCTTGCTGGTGGCGACCATTTGATTCATATCAAACACTTCGCCATTGCTGGTTTTTGTGCCATTTAGTTCCGCCGGAATAATGCCCGCGATACCGGTTTGATTGTATGTTAAGTCTTCGACCGGAATGTATTGAACATCTTCGACCTTGTACGCGCTGCCGACATAGTATTTTGGTGCCGGTGCCAACAGGTATGTGTTGTTCAACGACTGCATAGATGTGTCGGTCGTGACCAATGTTTCTTCGCCGAAACCATCGGTGCCATATCCGTTCATTGAGCTGGTATCAGTTGTGCTAAGATCCGTACAACCTGCGGCAATCGCCGCAACCACCGCCAGTGATATTACTTTCTTCATTGTGGGACTCCTTACATTCTTTGTATAGATTTTATCATATAAAAAGCCCACTTTCAACTTTATTTTGACTTTATTTTTCGGTCAATCAAATATGCAATCGGCAGATAAATTATGCCGTACACCCCAATCGCACCAAACATCATCCAGATATTTGTTATTGGGACAAACCACAACCCGGCCCCCATCAGTATCGCCAGCGCAAAGAATGCCACAACGGCCCATATGGTCGGGGCATGTATCTTTATCAGCGCGCGCCGCCGACATGCATGTCCCAACAAGAAGTTCTTTAAATATCCGCTGATTACGATGCCGATTGGTATCGCCAAGTATCCAACAAATGGGAACGCGGCAACATATATCACCGCCGCCACCGCCAATGAAATCATGCTGGTTTTTACTGGCGTTCGAACATCTTGGGATGCATACAGGGTTTTGCTGTAAATCTGGCTGATCATCATGGCGGGCAATGCCCAAACCTGTATCATTATCGCCAGTGCCACGGCATGCGTGGATTCTGGGGTCCATGCGCCGTATTCAAACAGGTATTTTATTATCGGTTCTGCCATTACAAACAAACCGATTACGCACGGCACAATAAACATCATTGACCGCCGCATCGAAGAATTCTGTTGAATGTACACACCGCGCATGTTTTTATCCGCCAGTGCGTTTGATATTGACGACATCAAAACAGTGCCCACCGCCAATCCAATCAGCGCAAACGGTAATTGAACCATGCGGTCAGAATAGTACAGCCATGATACCGCCCCGCTTTCAAAACTGGCCACTAATGTGCCAACGATAATCGTTATCTGGTAAAAACCGTTGCCAACAATGCTGATTCCCAGGCGTTTGAACATGCTTTTAATCGCGGGGGTCCACCGCGGGATAACCAGACGCAACCCAAAATGATGTCGCCGGATGCGTTGCCACAGAATTCCAAACTGGATAATTCCTGATAAAACGACCGTAAACGCCATGATATACAATATTGTCGTTGGGGCAAAGAACGCCGCCAACAACAACGCACCAATCAGCATTATGTTCAACAGCACCGGCATAAACGCGACCAGCATAAATCGCGAAAACGCATTTAATATTGCCGATAAAAATGCAGACGCACATATGAATATTACATACCAGAACATTATTCTGGATATTATTACCGTCTGTTCCATCTTGCCGGGGTCATCGGCGAACCCAGGGGTCAGAATCCATACGACCAGTGGCATAAATATCTCGAACAGGATTGTTATGCCCAGCAAAACGACCATCAGCCATGAAAAAACATTCTTGGCAAAATTTTCGTCTTTTTTTCTGTCGGTGTACATCGGGATAAAGATTGATGACAATGCGCCTTCGCCCAACAGGTCACGAAACAGATTCGGTAATTTGAACGCCGCCAAGAATATATCCGACAGACGCCCTGCACCAAAAACATGCGCAACCAACAAGTCACGAAAAAATCCAAAGACGCGACTGATTCCAGTCATAACGCCAACACCGAAAATATGTTTGCCTAGGTTCATAGTTTCGATTATACTCATCTTTGAACAATAAAATCAAGACAGGAATACAGATGACAAAAAAACTGTTTATTGCAATGGGGTTGGTCGCAACATTGGCGGCATGCGCCGGGTCTGATACAGAAATCGCGGCGATACAACCACTGGATGAAATATACAAAACTGCGTACGCAGAATTTAATGACGAAGATTACGAATCTGCGGCCGCCGAATTTACCAAGGCGGAAACACAATACCCGGCCAGTCCATGGGCCGCCGATGCATTAGTTATGGCGGCATATTCTTATTATATGGATGGCGATTTTGCCGGCGCGCTGTTGGCCGCAGACAGATTTATGCGCTTTCACCCCGGGCATCCGGATGTGCCATATGTGCTGTATCTGCGCGGAATGTGCTATTACCGCCAGGTCAGCGATGTTCGCCGTGAACCCGGGATGTCGGCGTATGCACTGCAACAGTTCCAGCAATTGGTTGACCGATTCCCAAATTCAAAATATGCCCAGAATGCCGAAAATAAAATCATTATCTTGAAAAACTACATCGCCGGAAAAATGATGTATTCGGCGCGTGGGGATATGGCACGCAAAAACTGGCCCAGCGCAATTTCACGCCTGCAATCAATTATACAAACCGCCCAAGAAACAGTCATGACGCCCGAGGCGTTATACAGACTGACCGAATGCTATACTGCAATTGGTCTGGCGGAACAGGCGTACGGATATGCAGAAATGCTGCGTACAAATTTCCCAGATAACGAATGGACAAAAAAACTGGATAAAAAACCGGGCGATTTTAAATCTGGGGCCGATAAATAAAAATATGAAACGGTTAAGTGACAAAGACATATGCCAAATGCTGGGGACTGATTTTTCCCCTGAGGCAAATGCCGTGCGCCGGCGTGTGCGGGCAGAATTAAAATTAAGCCAACGCATGCCACCACCGCCCACACAACTGCCAAAACACGCTGTATTAGATTTACATCACAAAACAGAAGAACAGGCGTGGAATGAAATAATGGCACTGGCCACATCTGGTGCACGAAACGCCACAATTATTACTGGTGCCAGCGGAATATTAAAAATAAAATTTCAACAATGGGCACGCGACAGCCTGCTTAGCCCATATATTCTGGCTGTATCACCATTAAATAATGGCAGTTTTGCGGTGAAATTCAAACGAATAAAAGTCTAGCCCCGCCCCAGCATACCCGTGGGATCAATGTAATTACCGTTGTGTTTAATGCCATAATGCAAATGTGGTCCGGTGGTCCGACCCGTGTTACCAGTCTTGGCAACCGCACAGCCCGCCTGGACCGGTTCACCCTGGGCGACCAACACCTGGCTAAGGTGGCAATAAACCGTTTCGTATCCATCGGCATGCGTTATCCGCAGCCCATTTCCGCATGATGTATCTGTCCAAACACGCGCAACAGTCCCGGACGCAGGCGTAAAAACAGTTGTGCCAACAGATGCAGCAAAATCCACCGCACGATGAAAACTCTGTGTCTGTCCTGTTACAGGGTGTGTACGCGTACCATACGGCGATGTAATGCGCGGGCGCCCCACCAATGGTTCCCCCAGGGGACGGCGCTGGTCGCGGGGGATTTCATTTTGACGCGGGGTGCATACTGGTGCAAATGGTTGCGGCCCCGCAACATTTTCAGATATAACCGTGACCGAATTTGTCGGCGTCTGGGGTGATGGGACGGGTTGCGCCGCGGCCATTTGTGCAACAAACGCCGCCCAATCTGCCGCCGAAATGCCCGCGTATGCGTTCACGGTGTTTTCTGCCGCCTGTTGCAAGTCTTCTTGGATTGTAATCCCAGGATACGCACACCCAACAACACAGTGCCCAGATGCATCGTATATTGTTTCTGCGTACGGCTCGTACCCAGCGGATTCCAGCGCAGCATTCTGGATAAATGTTAAATCATTCGCTGTTTTTGAAAACGATTGCGGTTGCAACAAACTGGCCCCGTGGGCAACACTGCAAAAAGAAACCGCAAAAATAAAATATTTTGCCGTGTGATTCATGTCATGCTGATTATATCAAATTTTGTACAACAAAAAAATATTTTTCATGACGCGCCGTTTTTTTTGTTTATAATAGACGAAAAAGCAACAGCCCAAGGAAACTTTGTCATGAAAACTGTTAAAACCGTATACGATCATATTCGCAGCAATAATATAAAAACCATATTACTGGTGATATGCTTTCCATTAATATTCATTGCACTGGTGTTTTTGTTTACATGGATTGTTGTCCCAGCGGACCAGGCACTGGACACAACGGTCAGCGTTGCAATTCCAACATTTGTTGCGTGTGCGGTATGGTTGCTGATTTCGTGGGCATTTGGGGATTCTATGATGCTGCATTCCGCACATGCGCATGAAATATTTGATACAGACAAAGAAAATCGTGAAATTTTTCGTGCGGTTGAAAATGTTGCAATTGCCGCGGGTCTGCCGCGCCCACGCGTGTATATAATTGACGATGATTCTATGAATGCATTTGCCACCGGCCGCAGTCCGCGTGACGCATCTGTCGCATTGACACGCGGCATTATAAAAAAACTGGATCGACTGGAATTACAGGGTGTAATTGCACACGAAATGGCGCACATCGGCAATCGTGATATACGACTGGACATGATGCTGATAACGGGCGTTGGGGTTACGGTGTTTGCCGCCGATATAATATTGCGATTGGCGATGACCACCAACAACACTGATGATAATAAAAACAATGCGGGCGCAGTTTTGCTGATGGTATGGTTGGCATTTATGGTGTTTAATTGGATTGTGACCCCGATATTGCGCATGGCGATTTCGCGCAACCGTGAATATGCCGCCGATGCAACAGGTGCACAAATCACACGCAATCCGGCGGCACTGGCATCGGCACTGCGAAAAATTACAACGGATTCGCGCGTAGAATGCCTGGATAAAGTCAAATCTATGGCGGCGGTATGTATTGCATATCCTGGGGGACCACGCGAATTTGTCAGTTCGCTGATGGCAACACATCCACCCGTAGAAAAGCGTATCGAACGACTGGAATCAATGGCCCAGGGCTAGAATAAAAAAAAGGATCACACATGGCAAATCTGCATTTTCATTATGGAACAATGGGATGTTCAAAGTCGGCCCTGCTGATTATTAACGCATATAACCAAAACAAGAACGGAAACAAAACAGAAATTATAAAGCCCAAGGTTGATAATCGTTTCAGCAGCGATGCCGTGAATTCGCGTATCGGCATATCCGCACCGGCAATGGTTATGGAATCACTGGCGAATTGGCGTCCGATGCCCGACACAAAAATGGTACTGATAGATGAAATCCAATTTTTCAGCCCATCGGACATTGACCACCTGGTACACATTGCCGACAATTCACCAGTTATCATTATGTGCTATGGATTAATGATAGACAGCAATGAATGCATATTCCCAGCATCGCGCCGGTTAATAGAAGTTGGCGCAAAACTGCACCGCATGGAATCGACCTGTCAAATTCCAGGCTGTATGCGATTGGCAACACATCATCTGCGTTTTGACAATACAGGCAATGTTGTACGCGCCGGGGCGCAAATTGCGGTTGGTGATGGCATGTATAAATCTGTGTGCCGCAGGCATTTTAATAATATGTATCATGCTAAATCAGAAAAGGTGCATTAAAAAAACACCGCTGATGCGGTGTTTTTTTTGCTAATTACTCCTGGATATATTGACAATTCATATCAAAATCTGCCAAAGAGAGCCCGTTTTCACCCCCCGGCTCTATGGGAAACACCTTCCTTTCCACATCGGAGTACGACATTGTAAATTCATCCTGTTCAAACACATCTAAAAGTCGTGGCGATATTATACAACACGCAACATGCGGCAAGGTCCCGTCTTCTATGTTCAAACAACGCGTGACATCACCAATTTCACAAACAATTCTGCCACGAAGTGGTGAACTAGGATAACATAGCGTCTGGACTGCAAGAGCTAATTTTTTCTCGCGGGTGGCCTGCTGACGGGTATTTTCTGTAATCAGTTGCGCCGCAGTAGCACAAGCAACCAAAACTTCTTCTATGTCTTGTTTTGTAGCTGTTTCTGACATCACAATATCACAATCAGTTTCTTTGACCCATGGTTCAAGGTCGTCTAATTTTTTATCGCTTATATACTCTTTTATCATCTGGCACAGCACGAATGCATACGGTGCCATATCGCCACTATCTATACTAACATACAGTTCTAGTGCTGTCTGATATGTATATTCACTGAAATTATTTGGCGATATATCGCCAACTCCATAATCTGCCGCCATTAATGTCATTGGTATCAATAGAGATAAAAGACAAAGAATCTTTCTCATTGTAAAACCTCTTCACAACGTTCCGCCTGGTTGATTAAACGCTTTGCCAGCGACAGCACAGAAATATTAACCCCCATTCCCGCAATACTAGAAGCTGTTCCAACACCTGCCAGCACATTCGCCGCAGTATTTAAATCACGTTCTTTCTTTTGACCAGAAACAGTGTTGTCATTGCGCACTTTCTTAGAATTAGCCGCGCCACTAACCCCTGTGCCAACTGCGCCAACAACAGCACCACCAATACCAATTCCCATAACAGCCGTCATCTGTTTTTCAACATTGTTAACATCGGACAAATTGATATTACCACACCAATCAATCATGTCATCAACTTTTCTGACAACAGGATTCTCCATTGGGCTGATACCAGCACGCTGCAAATCTTGGCGCACATTTTGCAAATTTTTTATTGCCATGTTACACGCGGACACGTGTTGAATCAAATCAGACTGATCTTTGTTCAGCCCAGACACAATAGACGATACAACATTCGTTGCAGTATTCGTTGCCAACAAGCCTGTACGCCAATTTCCTAGTGATACAGACCGCTGTTGCGCTTTTTTTACCTCGTCTGCAACTGTTTTCATTTCCGCAAATGTACGCAAAACAGTATCAGCAAAAGTTTCTTTTGACATGACCCACAAGCCTTCTGGCGTACACCCCCCGGCGTCACACATCCGCTGCATCATCTGATCTATCTTATTATCCTGGAACGCTTTTTGTAATCCGGCAATCAAACTTCCTGTACCGGCCACAGCACCCACCGCCGTAACCACTGTATCCGCAGTAGCGACCCCAGAAACACTGGATATTTGTTCAGCAATTCCACTGCACAAAACGGATGCAGATTCAACCTGTTGCATTGCATCAGATACAATATCGCCCCATGCAGCAAAAGGGACAAAACACGCAACCATCCACATCTTTCTCATCTTATCCCCCCATTTGGATTACAATGGCATCCGCATCATTAACGCGCTTTTTGCGCTTTACGCTGCTTAGAAATCATAACGTCATCTGATTGCAGTTCATATTCCTTCCATGGTTTTGCTAATTCTTCTGCAAATTTTTTGTTTCTAATTGCCCGTTCCAGTTCATCACGCAGATCCGCGACCTTTTTATCTTGAACGGCCTTAAACTGAACAAAGGCAGAATCCAACGCACTTTTAAATTCGCGCAATTCTGTTTGTGTTTGTCTTTTATAATCTTTTACAATATTTTCAACATCCTGGGCAACCGCCTTTATCGGCAACAATGACACACCCGCCGCCCCCAGTGTAAACGCCAATTTTTTTGCTTTTGACATAATCATCTCCGTCTGAAGAAGTCCATATAAAAACTTCCTCGTCATTGTAGCACAATGACGATAGCGTTTCAAGCTAATAAAACAGCCGCCGTTTCCGGCGGTTAAATTCCTGGCGCGCCCAGAAGGATTCGAACCCTCAACCTTCTGATCCGTAGTCAGATGCTCTATCCAATTGAGCCATGGGCGCAACAGTCTTGTATTTTATATCTTTTTATTTCAATTGCAAGAAAAAATATATCATGCCTTAGCGGCTTAGAAACAGGCTGCGGTCGTTGGCTAAAAAGTACCGCTTGCCAGGCATTGCGTACATAAATTTGCGCAAATAGCGCAACGAGTTTCGTATCAATGTGGTTTCCAGTGTTTCTGTATGTTCAACCGATATACGCAGTCGCTGTAACCGTTGTAAATCAAATACATTTTCACCCGCGGTGGCCGCGTTGTTATTGTACTTAATTTCCACCAAAAAATTAGGAAAATTATAATTTATAAATTTCAAATACGAAACCTGGGTGTCCAGATCTATGTACGGCAATACCCCCATCGCAATAATCGTATCCAGTCGTTGCGATATCGCCATTTGTTTTGCATCTGACCACGATATGCTGTGCGGGGCGCGTCCAGAAACCCGTTCGGCAACCTGGGTATAAACATCAATTATTTCTGGGATATCAATACAATACACATTATCCAAATTGTATTCTGTCTGCATAACTGGGGTCATAGGTGAAAAACCACACCCCAGGTCAACAAATTTTACATCTTTGTTTGTGCCGATTTTATTAGACAAATATCGCAAACTTTCTGAAAAACGAATTGCATAGTGCAACGAATGCAGCGGTACACTGCGCGCACTTTCCACGCACTTGGACACAAAACGGGCAGATTTTCCCGACCCGCGCAAGATTTTCTGGCCGACACCACCCAAAAATGCGTCATAGCGTCCAGAATTTAAAATTTCAACCAATGCAATGTTCCATTCGTGAACAAACTGTTTTGTTTCACGCGACAGCGGCACAATATTTTTTGCATAGCGTTGCAACGCAGGTTCCAGGAATATGCTGCACGACAACGGGATATCCATTATGCCAAAAGTCTGTTTTGCCGATTGCATCACGCGCGCCCCTTGTTCCTTGCTGCTTTATCGAGAATACCCCAATTCGCGCACCAGACGCTTTTGTATTATATCGGCTATCTGGCGTGGTGCATTCACACATACCTGGGGCACCCCGTCATTTTTTTCATCACCCGCCACAGAAAACGCCGAGATATTTGATTCAATATTCATATATACAAACATTGGTAAACGGTTTTCTTTTATCGCCCGTGTATTAAATTCTTGGTCGTTATCTGTCGCGATACGCCGACATGCACGAACTATACTGGGCGTTGGATAAAATACAGGCAAAACATCACACCGCGGCGCAGTTCGAATTTTCTTTACAAAACTGTTAGAGCCTGCCATAACACGATTGTATCCGTTGTGCTCATAAAAACCTTCGGCCTTGGCCAATGATACCAGTTCGATTTTCTTTGCATTAAGGGCGCCAACACGTTCGGCACAATTCAGTAATCGACCACCAACATGGTTTGACATAAATTTTGGCATGACATACAAGTTTTGTATCTGTGCTATGTTATTTTGGCACGCCCCTTGTATGAAACCAATCATATTCATACCATCTGTTGCACCAAATGCAAAGTTATATGAAACATGCCACCAATCTTGAAATAACAGCTGGCGCGCGATGTCGTGATCTAATACAGTCATTCTGTAATTATATACATAGCGCATCGCCGCAGATTGGATACGTAGAAAAGCTTCCCAAATACCTGGGACAGATTGGTTGAAAATTGGAAAAATCCTTATATCTGTCATAACGAGTTAACATATAATACAAAAAAAATATTCTGTCAACATATTAATTCAAGAAATTTAATTTTAAATTCTTGAAGTCATTATGTGTTGCATTCGGTATAACGATGATATCTGTGTCAGATACCATGCGCTGGGCTAATTCCAATGGCACAATATCGTCATCTGCGCCGACATAATGCAGTTGTGGCACATCTGGCAATTGCGTCATGTCCAGTGATTTGATCAGTGGACTGTCGCCAAAATAGTTGGTCCAGTCCGTGTGATTCAACACCCCGGCAATTGTTATCCATTGACGCACATTTATTTCAGGATGCCGCAATATCACCAATCCTGATACCATTGCCCCGCCCGAATATCCAACCAATATCACCGGACGATTGCCGGCGATTGTGCGAATTGCCGTGGCCACTGATTCAATCACAGATTCGCTGAATCGACCATCGGTCCAGTCAGATATATCGCACCCGTCTGACATTATATACTGGCACGGCCGCGCCATATACACAACATTTGGCGCAGTGTCCATCACCACCAAATCGCGCAAGAATGTCCCACGTGGGGTTGGATTATTTGTCGGCACACCACGACTGTCAAATGCGTGACCATCACCTTCGATATAAATATGAATTGGGGCGGATGAGTCCAATATTCGTTGCCATGTGGCGATTTCATATTCACCGCTGGCAACCGGGGTACAGGCAAAATCAGACGGGGCATGCCATGTGCCAGCGCACCCGACCAATACCAGAAATGCACACATTATTATATATCGCATCGTATTTAACAGCCTAGCCTAAAAAAAGCAGTCTAGTCAACTAAATCAGTAAAGCAAAAAATAATTTGACAAAAATATTGACAAAATACTTGACAAATATTATTTTTAGGGTATAAATATTATAAAGCAGAAATAAAAGAGGTAACCAGATGTTTAACGCACTGAAAATGAAAATTGCCGCCCGCCATGTTGACCGCAAGACAGTGGCTCGCAAGAACAAAACAAAATCACGCAATCGTGCCGCCGCGAAATCAGCGCGCACATTTTGGGCACGCGCATGGGATGTTATTTGTGCACCTTTTCGTGCCGCGGGACGCGCATGTCGGCGTATATGGGCATGGATTAGTGGTCTGAATGTGGTTGGATTGGTTAATTCAACATTGCTGTGTGCGATAATTGTTCTGTTTTCAATGTTGACTATTGATATTGTGCGGTCGCATCGCACGCCGCTGGTTATCGTTGCGCAAAACGATATTGAAACCACTGTGGGTCAACAAATCGTAAATCGACCATCGGCACACAAAGTAAACACACCTGCATTGCCAATTCGGCGCAATGTTAAAACGCGTCAATTTATCAACAAACCGATAAATGTTGCACGCACGGCCCCTGATATGGTTGCGATAAAACAGACCGCACGGGTGGGCAAAACAATGTATGGCGATGTTATCATCGACAGCCGTGGTGCGGCAACCATGCTGAAACCTGGCGATGTTATCAAAGGTAATTTGTATCTGCAAAGCATGCGTAAATATATATTGCCGTGCGGTGTTCGTATCGAAGGAAATTTGTTCTTGCGCGATATGGGCATGTTGCAGTTTGCCGGTGAATTTACCGTGACGGGAAATATATATGTGACACCAACTTCATCGTTTGGTCCCATTCCACGCACAGCGCGTATCGGTGGCCAAGTAATTATATAACAGATTAAAAGTCGTTTCCCCTGATATATTCGGCCGCGTTATTACGCGGTCGTTTTTTGTGGATTTTTTGCCCTAAATATGATATAATGGGCGCGTCCAAACAAAAGGGATAAAAATGAAAACACTTGACAGAATTTTAAATGTTTTTGGTAAAAACCTGGGGTATACACTTGTACTGATTGTTGCGATTGTATTCTTTGCATATTTTTCGGACGGTTTGATTCCAGGATTACTGACCGCGGTCAGTGCACTGGTTGCGTACATTTGCGGTGCGGGCCTGTATCGTGCATTTCGCGATGAATTTAGCGGTAAAAAAACTGTGACCGCCACCGTTAAAAAGGCACCCGCAAAACGGAAAACATCAAAAAAATAAAATTATTGTGATAATAAAAATCCCGCAGACGCGGGATTTTTATTATTTTTGTTTTTTATTCTGCATATGTTGTTTCAGTATTTCATGTGGTATTTGTTTTTCATCAAACAGCGCAATAACACGCGCCATATCTTCGGGATGCGACTGTAAATGCCCGGCCATTACCGCCGCCGCCATATTCAAAAAATCTTTATTATCAACAGAAACCCGGCCGTCCATTATCATATCAAAATATACACGGGAATCCGCAGACATATTCTTTACGATTTCTGGCGCAACAGCTAACATCTTTTTCGCCGCGGTTGCGTCCAAATTATGTTCACGCGCCAGTTTTTCCAGATTCAGCATAATATCCACCTGGGCACGCGCCAGCTTCAAATCTGCATGGCGCCTTAGACCAATCGCAGCAACACCTTGCCCCATTGATAATAATGCGAAAACCAGTGCCATTCCGGCATTTAATTTCCACGAAAAATCCGGTGAAAATTCACCATTCACCATTGGCCAATATGCGTCTTTTAATGCCTGGGTATATGTACGCAGTTCCAGATGTGGCCCAGTTGCCGGCCCACCAGGGGTATCGTATTCCGGATCAAATTGACGCGTGTTGGAACCGTACAGCCATATCAATGACCCCCATAAGAACAGCGATGCATTAAACATCACATTCAACGCCAACCAATTGGGCACTTTTTCTGTAATACGCGCCGATAAAGATTTTCGTGGTTTGGCATATTTTTTATATGCTGCCTGGCTGGATTTCTTTTCTATTGTCATACTGTTATCCTTTGCTTAATCACAAATATCATCGAACACAAATTCTATGCGCCGCCCCTGGGCATCTGTGCAATTTACGATATCGTCTGTCCCAGGTATCGGGTTGCAATTTCCACTGCACGCCACATCTGTCGCATCTGGATATATTTTTGTCATCTGGGCCGCGGCCAATACGAATGCCTCTTGCGGTGTCGCTGTTTGCGTATCTTTAAATGTTGTATCCCTGCTTGCTTTATTCTGTTTAACCAATTCGGAACCGATATCCCACGCCTGTTGCATAGTAGTTGGTTCCGGGGCAAGCGACATACCACTTAACGAAGACAAGGCGTGCGCTGCGGCATCTGCACCAACATTTGGAAAAATTGACTCTTGTCGGTTCATGCCATACAACAGGTGTCCCAGCCAATCCAGATGCGCAATTTTTCCACCAAACATGACTGCATTTGTATTAGCTTCGGTATCTGTTTGACCAGCGTCTTTGTATTTTTCTTTGTATTTATCTTTTATATCATACGGCCCCTCCTGACGACTGTTCGCTGTATTCAGCAGCGTAGCCACAGGACTACCCCTGTTTTCGTCATACAATGCATATATTTCTTGTGTTAAATCCTCTTCGGGATATATATAGCTGTTTACAAATGCGCCGCGGACATCGCCCCTGTCGGACGAAGACACAGAAACATCAAAAAACATATCATTGGTCCATGTATGCCACGGCAATTCTTTGACTGTACCATCATCTAGAACCTCGTAAATCTTTGTATTATTTTCATGTTGGTTAACATTACTGTCTATTTTGTCATTTTTCCAATATCCATCCGCCAGAACAACATCAAACACCTGGTATGCCAACCGGCCACTAGGTAAGCTTACCTGTTTAACATAAGTTCCCGGGTTATCAGGGTTATCAGATGTTTTAATCGTTGCACGCAAATTATTATTTTTTATTAATGTGGAAATAAATATATTACATCCCTTGTTATCCGTATACGCCCGTTCCCCACATGATGTTTCAGAACAATTTGTTGTTGGCATCTGGCACTCTTTCGGCACCCCGTTGACCACGGTTGTGCGATCAATATCATGAAACGAATGTTCCTGGCTTACACACTGAGTAGCCAATTCATTCAATGAAAAGTATGCACCTTTGTTGCGAAACCAGTTCCCCATTTGCAAAAACTCGTCTGCGTGTGTCAGTTCACAGTTATTACGCATCGATTTCATCGTATCTGATAATGCGCCGTATGACCAATTGAGCTTTGTATTTACATCCGCCCCAATACAGACAGCTGGGCATAACAAACAAAAAAACACCAGAAAATATCGCATCATTTTAACGCCCCTTCGCATTGATCGGCTGTTTCAGACGCCCGCTTTATCGCAGCAATTTGTGTGGCATTAAACACGACCGCAACCCCAGACGCAACAGTCGTTCCACCGGCCAGTACATTTGCCGCCGTATTTAATTTTTTTTCCTTTCCGCTATCGGCAGCGCGCGTTTTATCGGTATTTGCAATCGCACTGACAATTGTACCGGCCAAACCAACGCCCGCACCAACCCCGCTGGAAATTGCTGCATTTTTTGCGCGCGTATCTATGCTGGATAAATCCACCTGGGCCCATGCACTGCATGCACGAACAATATTTTCAGCAGTGTTTAATTGTTCTGGGGCGGCGGTGCCACTGACGTGGGCCTGCATGCGGGCATCTGATAAATTCTTGGTTGCAGAGATACAATTTGCAATTCTGGCATCTAAACTATCATCAACACGATTTTTCGCCGCAATAACCGTACCTGCCACATTGGTTACTGTGGCACCCGCCATCGTCCCAGTACGAACATTCCCCAATCGCTTGGATTGCTGGGTCAATTCGTCCAATTCCTGTTGCAATTCTTCGGCACGATCTGGGTTGGGGTCAGATGTGTCCGCGCTGCGCGTCCCATGATCTATGGCAAAATCAAAGTCAGGTATTATATCAATTTTTGTTTGCCGCGCCGCCAGACTGTCCAGTAAATCCAATTCTGCCTGTAATTCTTCTTCAATGACCGCGACCTGGCTGTCAACATTTGCCTTGGCAATACCAGTCCCCAACGCAACACCGCCAGCCACTGTACCAACCGCTGTAACCGCAGTATTAATACCCGCCATTGTTTTCATGCCAGATAATGCATCGGATATTCCCGAACACGCAACACGCGTGGCATCAATTGCCATCTGTAAATCATCGGCGCGCGCATCGCATATTGCCAATACAAAAAACAAGATCGGCATAATTTTTTTCATTACTATTTTTCCTTGGCGTTGTTGACAATGTCGCAGATTATTTCTTTGACCCCAGGGTTGAAATTTTGTTCGAAATACCAAGACTGTTTCTGGTATTTTGCATTTCTTTCATCTCTTGCTGCGGTCTGTTTTGCACGTTCCGCTAGTTTATCTAGTACTGCATTGGCTGTTTTTCTGATTGTATTTGACATTTAAAATCCCCCATGCTTACCAGATCCAAACCACCGTTTGGATTAGGCA
>CALXMR010000009.1 GCA_944389525.1 uncultured Alphaproteobacteria bacterium
AAATCACAAGGTTCACCCGCAGGACAAGATGTTGAATCGGGTGTCGTCCCATTGCCACCATTCAAATTATACGTAATCGTCACGGTTGGACAGATTGTGCCGCCAATACAGTTTTGTCCCGTTGGGCATGCCCGACATGCGTTTCCAACAGCAGGGGTTGGGGCGCACGCAGTTGAATCCGACGACGCCACCATATAAAAACCTTCGTTGCACCAATTGTACTTCTTATAGTCTGGACATATATAGCCCGCAGACCACGCATCCCCAACAAATAATGCGACAAACAATAATGCAAAAAAGCCCAGAAAACGGCGGATTTTTTCCATATCTTCCTCTCTTTTATATTTCATTCTAGAAAAAAACACATCCCCCGTGCAAGAGAAAAAATCAGATTTGTTTATAATCCGCAACAAACAAAAAAAACGCGCCACCGGCGCGTGAATCACAGTGGTGGGTTAGGTAGGACTCGAACCCACGACCAAAGCGTTATGAGCGCTCCGCTCTAACCAACTGAGCTACTAACCCACAGGCGCAATTATATCTAAATTCCATTTTGTTGCAAGTGATTTTTATTATCTGCTTTATTTTTTATTCGTATTGTGCCACCATGTCGTTCAAATGCCAGTTTTACCACAGATTTTAAGCGATGCTCAAATGTCCGCGTTCAATTGTATTGAACATACGAATTCCAATTTGCTGATTTTGGGACCGGCCGGAACGGGCAAGTCAACATTTGTAAACTATCTGAAATCTGCATCGAAAAAGCGTATAATCTGTGCGTGTCCAACGGCGGTATCGGCACTTAATGTTGGCGGACAAACGATACATTCGTTGTTCCAGATTCAGCCGCGTGATTTTATCATGCCAGAACTGTTGAAATTAAAGGCCAAGCCACGCAACATCTTGAACGCAACAGATGTTTTAATTATTGACGAGATATCTATGGTTGCCCCCGATTTACTGGATGCGATTGATATCTTGGCGCGCAGTGCACGCCACAATAACGCGCCATTCGGCGGCATCCAGGTTGTTGCAATTGGCGATTTATTCCAGTTGCCACCGGTCATCACGCGCGATGCGATGGAATACTATCGTGCCGCGTACGAACATGATAACGCCTATTTTTTCGACAGCAATGTCTATCGCCGTGCAGATTTTCTGCGATACAGTTTCGATTTGATATATCGGCAAAGCGATGTTGCATTGTTGGAAAACTTGCGGCGATTGCGCGATAATGATTTAACGGCACTGGAATTCTTTAACAATTGTAAAATCGATGATGGGGTGCGCCGTGAAAACGCAGTTATAATAACGCCATTTCGTGCGGTCGCAGAACGCATCAACGCATCGCGCCTGGCACAAATTAACGCGCCAGAAATAACATATACTGGGGAATTAAATGGAAACTTTTCTGAACGCGATGTTCCCGCACCAATGAATTTGACATTAAAGGTTGGTGCACTGGTCGTCTTTGTCAAGAACGGCGATAAATGGCATAATGGTTCGATGGGGATTGTGCGAAATATGTCCGCGCGGGAAATTACGGTCGAATTGTTAAATCACACACACGATGTTGTGTCGGTGCGCCCAGAAACATGGCAAAAGATTGAATATTCGCGCGATGAAAATGACCGCATCCAGGAAAACGAAGTCGGCAGTTTTAAACAATTTCCCTTGAATCTGGGGTATGCCATGACAATACACAAGGCCCAGGGCAAAACACTGGATGCCGTAATCGTTGATATTTCGCGCGGGGCATTTGCACATGGTCAAACATATGTGGCGTTGTCACGCACACGCAGCGCATCAGACATGCACATCGCCACACCGTTGCGTGCGCGTGATGTTATTTTTGATAATCGTGTTTTGGAATTTGTTGACGCAAATCGGACGACATTATGTTAAACAGTGTATTTCCGTTTTCTTGCAAAAATGAAAAATCAACCCCGTTTCCATCAGTCAATGCACGCGCAGATGTTGTTGCGGTATTATTAATTGCGTCATTGGCCGCGCGAAGCAGCGCGTTTCTTTCTGCACTAAAAATAATTTCGCCATCTGGGGTCAATTTATATTTTTTCGAATCAGATTTTACCAACCCATACGGCTCGTGTTCTTTAAAAGAATCTTGTTTTAAATGTCCCGCAATGAACACATGACCACCACCAGGAATGTTGAATACACACGGAACAATATCGGCAGAGTTATCGCAAACCCACTGCGAAAAATGATCATCATAACATTGCATCATTGTATCATCAGCCGATGCAAATGACAGTGTTGAAAAATGTTGCCTGTATAATGGTGCAATGGGGCTGTGTTGTATAACCAATATTTCACGCAGTATGCGGGTTGCTTCTTTGGCTGAAAAGCCAATGTTTAGCATATCGTCACGCATAAGCTGCGCCATTTGCCACAGCGCGGCTGCACCATGACAGTGCGCATAGAATTTTATTTTATGTACATTTGAAATTGCATCCGTTACGGACATCTTTTTATTTTCTGTATCAATTATTCTGGGACGCAACAACATGTTATATAATTGCGAAACATATCCAGGTGCTGTTTTTATATGCACCAGTGCTTTATTATGAATTCGACATTTGGCAATATTAAATAATTCTGCGCGTTCGGCCTGGGCATTGCGTGAACCAAAATCATATATAACAGAATAGATATCTATTCCATGTACATTATTTTCATCAAACAATTTTTGCAACATTTTTGCATATGAATTTGCACCGTGTGTATCCAGCGTTAATTCGCCACCAAACGCAACAATCGCAGGCCTGTCAACAGGTACATCTTTCACAACCAAACAACCATATGGCGTGTCAGATGTTTTTTCAACACGTTTGATAATCATTGGATTTATCATATATTTTTCTCCATCAGAATCGCATCAACACCATCATAGTATTTTGGGCGAACACCTATTTGGGTGTAACCATTTTTTTCATACATCGCGCGGGCAGGGCGGTTGTTTTCTGCTACTTCCAAGAACATTTTGTTTGCACCACGCGTTTTAGCGTCCGATTCCGCCAACACCAGCATCGCAGACGCAATGCCCGTCTGGCGCGCATCCGGATGAACGCCGATTGTTATAATTTCTGCCTGGTCTGCGACAACACGCCAAACGATAAAGCCATGTTCACTGGCGATGATATCACATCCTGATTTTTTCAAATCTGCAAAATCAGATGCCGCCCACGGTTTGTGTGGGAAACATAATGCATGTAACTGGGCCAGTTCGTTTAACATTTTTTATTTCGTTCCGCGTAACTGGGGCGCAAATACATCGGCACCACAGGTTCGTTTTTTTCACTGGCCAATTTGTTATTCACAATCGATATTGCATTTTTTAAATTAAACGGTTTGTGCCCAACCGTGCGCAGCCAGTTCATTTGTTTCACTTCGACATCGTCAATTGACATGGTGCATGGTGCCAATCCATCTGCGGCAACAAAAAAATCCCCACGCCCAGAATCAATCGCGACAAATGCATCAGGCGTGTCATACAGATATAATTCAAACGCATTTATTGGAACAATTGGAATATCCAACCCCATGGCCAAACCCTTGGCATATGCGATGCCCATACGAATCCCTGTAAAACTGCCTGGACCAACAACAACACCGATTGCGGTTATGTCTGACCAATTTGCGCCAGATTCTGTCAAAAAGCGATTGCATTCGGTCGGTAACGCAATTGATTGCTTTTCCACATCAACGCGTGCATACTTATCGTCCAGAACGAATTCCAACCCGGCCCCAGATGTATTGATAACCAAAATCATTGTTTAATTCCCTTATGCCCGCAGACCAAAACCGATACGCTTTGCCATTGTCGCAGATTTGCGCACCGCCAACAGTTCATCAATTTTTTTCGGGGTAAATTCTGTTTTAACATCTTCGCCATCATGTTCCAACAGTGTTC
This sequence comes from uncultured Alphaproteobacteria bacterium, assembly GCA_944389525.1. Classification (GTDB taxonomy): domain Bacteria; phylum Pseudomonadota; class Alphaproteobacteria; order Rs-D84; family Rs-D84; genus Enterousia. The sequence goes on from CALXMR010000009.1 coordinate 3,935, forward strand.
GCCGCAATACCGCGGTTAATTCGCGTTGCAGTTCGCGCACACCCTGTTCAGACGTATAGTTCCGAATAATGTGACGCAGCGCATCATCGCCAATAATTATGTTATCAACATTCCACCCAGTGTCGTGTGCAGCGCGTGCGATTAAATGTTCGCGCGCGATTTGCACTTTTTCATCTTCGCTGTATCCAGGAATTTCGATAATTTCCATTCTGTCTTTCAGTGCGTTTGACATATTCAGACTGTTTGCGGTCGCAATAAACAACACATTCGACAGATCAAAATCCACCTCTAAATAATGATCACGGAAAGACTTGTTCTGTTCTGGATCCAGAATTTCCAACAGTGCCGATTCTGGATCGCCACGCCAATCGCGTCCCATTTTATCAATTTCGTCCAGAACAATCACCGGATTATTAGACTTGCATCGTTTCAGCGCATCCATAATACGCCCCGTCTGAGCGCCAATGTATGTTTTTCGGTGTCCGCGAAAGTGTGCCTCGTCCGAGATTCCGCCCAACGATATCCGCTGGTACTTGCGACCCAACGCCGCCGCAATAGACTTGCACAGCGATGTTTTACCAACCCCCGGGGCACCAACAAAACACAGAATACTGCCCTGGGCGCCGCCTGTTTTTTTCATGACCGCAATATGTTCCAAGATTCTTTCTTTGACCCCGGTCATCCCCGAGTGTTCTGAATCCAAAACAGCACGCGCTGCCTTTAAATTAATTGGCGTGGCGTCCGATTTATCCCATGGCATCGCCAGCAATTCTTCCAGATATGTTTTTAACAGCCCACCTTCGTTTGACATCGGCGACATGCTGCGCATACGCTTCCATTCAGACAGGGCTTTTTCTTTCGCCTCGGCCGGCATGGCAGACCGTTCAATGCGTTTACGCATATTAGTGGTATCCATTTCTTCGTCATCATCGCCCATTTCGCGTTGAATGGCGCGCATTTTTTCTTGTAATATCGCTTCACGCCGACCGTTTTCCATTTGCTGTTGAATACGGCGATTAATTGAATTTTCAATTTTTGCAGTTTCTGCCATCAGATTAATTTGTTCCAACAGCATAACCAGTTTTTCCCGCCATGATGTCGCGCACAATATACGAACGGCATCGTTGGTATCGATTTCCGCAGTTTGAATAACAGAATCAATAAACGCCGGCATCGGATAGTTTTGGATAATCGCACGCAGTTTATCCAGTTTAAACTTCTTGGACATAGATAACGCCTGCATATTTTCGGCCACCTTGTCCCGCAGGGCGATTGTTTGTTCCATTGCGCTGTCATCAACGATTTCGATTGGGGATACATTCGCCATAAACAGCCCGTTTTCAGTACCAATATCCGCCAGTCGTACCACACTGGTCGTGCGCACAATCGCATGCAACGCACCATCAGGCATGCGCAAAACCTGGACAATGTCGCCAATTGTGCCGACATCGTAAATGTCTTCTGGGCTGGACGGGTAAGACCAACTGTGCTGGGCCGCGATAACCAACTGTTGATTTTGTTGGGCCGCCGCCTCTACACACGATACAGACGCCGGATTATCCACATAAATTGGCACCGTCAGACCAGGATGTACAACCAAATCGCGAAAAGGTAAAATATAGTTTTTCATAGTGATTCTAAATATAAGAATTTTTTAATTGTTTTTCAAGGGTAATAAAAAAAGTCCCCACACGGGGACCGTTGGACATTTACCACAGTTATATTAACGGCGGCGTCCATTGTACCCGTTGTATTGGGCGCTGTTGCTGGACCGTTTTGACAGATAACGCGCTGCAATCAATACCAGCCATTCAATCGCCAACAAACCCATATAGGCCAATTTTGTATCGATGCCCGGAACCCAGCCCAAAACATAGACAATCTGTGCAATGAATGAAATGTATAAAATACCAAACATACCTGTAAAAAATATTTTTTTAACTTTTCCAAACATGTTTTTGCCCTTTTTAGTTACTTTTTATTAAAAAATGCTGGGTTTCTGTTGCCGGGCACCCAGCGGCCCCGCAATGAAGCTAAACGGATATGATCAACAATCGCCAATCATATCCAACGCCACTTAGGCAGCCATTGCAAGGCGAACATTGTCGTTCGCAGCGATTCTATCGCCATTCAGTTTTTATTTGGTTTTTTACGACACCATGTCGGATTCAACCGATTTGCCTTTACTTCGCCTGTCGAAACTATGTCAGCCCCCATACTTTTATTGGTGGAGCTGTGGGGTACCGCCCCCCAGTCCAAAACGACTATTCCGCAACGGATTCAGAATCATCATCGCAAATGCGACACGAATAATTATAATATTTATGGTGGCAAATGCAAGTTTTTAAGTTATAATCACGAAAAACAACGGAATACACATGAAATTTTTAGACAAGGCGAAAATTCATATTAAGGCAGGTGACGGCGGCAACGGCAGTGCCAGTTTCCGCAGAGAGAAGTATATAGAATTCGGCGGCCCCAACGGCGGCGATGGCGGTCGCGGGGGTGACATTATATTTCGCGCGGTGCCGAATGTTAACACATTGATTGATTACCGTTTTAAAACAAACTTTGCCGCCGGCCGCGGCCAGAACGGCATGGGCAAGATGCGCACAGGTGCATCCGGTGAAACATTGGTATTGCCGGTGCCGACCGGGACGGTTATCTTGTCTGAAAACGAAGAAATTGAATATGCCGACTTGAATGTTGACGGCATGGAATATCTGGCCGCGCGTGGTGGAAATGGCGGGTGGGGCAATTTGCATTTCAAAAGTCCAACGAATCGCGCCCCACGCCAGGCGAATGACGGTCTGCCAGGCGAAGAACGCACGGTTGTATTGCGTTTAAAACTGATTGCAGACATTGGTTTGGTTGGATTCCCAAATGCAGGCAAATCGACATTGTTGGCGACATTAACCGCCGCACGGCCAAAGATTGCAAACTATCCATTTACAACATTAAATCCGCAATTGGGTGTGATGTATGCACATAATCGTGAATTTGTATTGGTTGATTTGCCGGGATTAATCCAGGGTGCGCATACTGGTGTCGGTCTGGGCGACAGATTCTTGGGGCATGCCGAACGGACCAAGATGATTTTGCATGTGATTGATGGAACAGAACCTGATTGGTTCGCGCGTTATGCCGCAATTCGTCATGAAATGGATTCTTATGGCGGCAATTTAACAAACAAACCTGAAATGGTTGTTATAAACAAAATGGACGCCATTGAATCAGATGAATTAAAAACACGCCTGGACGCATTCAAAAAATCGTTTGGGCGAAAAAAGAAACCTGAAATAATGGTAATCAGTGCCGCAGGACGGGTGGGAATAAGCGAGTTGATTTCTGCAATCGAAAAGAAATTTTTAATAATAGAAAAGGCAGAAAATAATGAATAACCGAAATCCATTGGCCGAATATCAAAAAAGCAAAGAAAAACGTCATGCGTTTGCAGTGGACCAGAAGTCTGGATGTGTGGCATATAAATCAAATGGTACGGCTGTCCCATTACAAGATTTATCCATTGACAATGTTGAGTTTATTGGTGGTCGCTGGCGCGTCCAGGACATGGTGACATACAACATTCGTCGAATATCGGACCGTGATATTATTATCGGCGAGCAAATTCCATGTTCAGATCTGATGTGTTTTGATTATTATCGTGCCAGTCGCCTGGTATACAATTGTTATGGTCCATTGACACCAAAATTTGATTTAGTTGCGGCATGTTTTGTCGCAGGTGATAAAACATATTGGGCATATGGGACCAGCACCACCACGGCGGGCGCCACATTGGCGATGCGCATGTGCGAAGAATACAAATATTTATTGCGCACATTCGCACAACGGCGCACTAAAAAGAAATCCCGCTAAAGTTAAAATTAAAAAAATTGATTTTTTATGTTTCTTCTGCTAACATCCAGGGCAGAAATCATAAACACCAAAGGAGAATAAAATATGGCATCATTAAAAGGCACACAAACAGAAAAAAATCTGTTAATTGCGTTTGCTGGCGAATCCCAGGCGCGTAATCGTTATACATTTTTTGCATCGCGTGCCAAAGACGAAGGATACCAGGCGATTTCAAAAATATTTTTGGAAACAGCTGAACAAGAAAAAGAACATGCATCACGTCTGTTCAAGTTCCTAGAAGGGGGCGATTTAGAGATAACGGCATCTTATCCGGCGGGTAAAATCGGCACAACACTGGAAAATTTACAGGCAGCGGCATTTGGTGAACACGAAGAAAACACCAACATGTACCCGAAATTTGCACAAATTGCGGCCCAAGAAGGTTTTGATTCTATTGCCGAAGTGCTGAAAAACATCGGTTATGCCGAACGCTATCATGAATCACGCTATCGCGCGCTGATTGATGCGATTGAAACAGGCACATTGTTCAAACAGGATAAAATTGTTATGTGGCGTTGCACAAATTGTGGCATGTGGCACATTGGCACCGAAGCGCCAAAGGTATGCCCGGCATGCCTGCACCCCCAGGGGTATTTCATCAGCGAGGGGACAATTTCCCGCTGTGACACGAACGAAGGTTTTTGTGAATATGCAAAAATTGATGATTAAAAAATCCGCCAAATGGCGGATTTTTTTTGATCAATTTCCCCTGTAGGGGCATGTAGTAACATTGTCAACGCGGGTGGCGGTATAGAATCCAGATTCGTCTACCAAATTAGCTGACGATGTGCTCAAGTCTATGTAACAACTGGTCTCTGATTCATTTTTACCAGCTATGCTGTTTTTAATATAACTCACTTTTTCTGCATCTGGATCTCCTTGCACTGTCGCGTTTTTGCATTCAGTGCATCCATCGTATTCATAGTGTACCGGCGCTATACCACCGCCTGAACTGGAACTTGAAGTCGTCCGTTGTGGCCACCGACCATACC
>CALXMR010000010.1 GCA_944389525.1 uncultured Alphaproteobacteria bacterium
TCGGCACGGGTGTTGGATGGACCAGTTATAGCCAATGTTACCAAATGCGCAATGCGACAGATATCAGCGAGTATTGTGCCGCTGGTCAATTAACAGAACCAGTTATAATGGTAAGCGATCCTGGTGGCCGCAGCCATTTAGAATGGGGCGAAACATCCGAGGAGTATGATTTTGAGGCTGTGCCGGGTGCATATGTAACAGGCAGTGGTGCCAGCATGACATGTGCGCAGTGCAGTGGTGCGAAATACAGTGCGGGTGGTGATGTACACTCATGTAATAGTTGTCCAACGATTTATACGGATGATACAACCGCGGGTAAATCTGTGGCCAGCCAGTGCAAGGTTGCAACCGATCCAGGATATTATATCGCGGCGAATAATGATGATAAGCAAACCCAGTGCACAACACTGCATTATTGCCCCAGTGCAACGATTAGTTATGGTTCGCACAATGCACCAACCGCATGTCCAGATGCGGAAACGCACGCGAGTACAAACTATCCAGATTCTTATTATGATCCAACGATGACGTACATAGAAGTGCAATCATGGGGGGGGGCGTGGAAGTCAGTAGATGACTGTCGCGCAGTGTACTCTTTTACCAATTCTCGTGGTAGGTTCACGGTTGAGTCTGTGTTGTATGATTCGGAAACAGAAAAGTATGAAGAGTGGGTTGGTACACCGTATTATCGTACGATTAATCCGGGATATTATGGCTATGGCAGATATCATGATGCATATTGTGATGATCCAACCGAATCTACATATACAAGACTAATGTTGTACAAAGATGCGCAGCCGTGTCCTGCCGGCAGTTACTGCCCAGGACTGGACAGTATGCCATCGTGCACCAGTGGTACATATAATGATACATTGGGGATTAATGCGTGTCCAGCAAACTATGGCACATCGCCCGCGATGTCAACGTCAAATACCCAGTGTTATCTGACAACCACGGCGGGTAAATGGGTTGCAACCGCAAATGCCGCACAAACAGATTGTACGGCGGGTGGATTCTGTGTCGGTGGGGCCAAGGTAAATTATGGTTCAACTGGCGGACGGACACTGTGTGTGACCGGCGCGTACAGCGGTATTGGTGCGACCGCATGCATCGCGTGTGAAGATGGTACAACTACGTCTGGGACGGGGCAAACATCGTGCAATGCTGAGTGTTCCAATGCCACCGACAGCAAGGGTGATGCTGCTGTGAAAACATGGGCAGAGACCACATGGAATACAAACAATACGGTATCTGATTTGTGTGTTGCGGTTCGATGCTTTGGCGGGGTCGAAGGGCACTATTTAGATAATGGAAATTGCCCGCGTTGTGACAGCCTGGCAAACGGTTTATATCCACGCAGTTCCCTGGGGGACACATCTGGTGGACCAGAGGTATGTTTCTTGTATGAATCTGATATCCCAGGACAATATATTGCAACACCAAAGGCGACGTTCGCAACAGATTGTCCGTTGGCAACATACCAGGCGGGGTCTGAACGTGCAATACACTATGGCGAAATATCTGAATGCGATACATGTCCAGATAATACATATGCTGATGAAGCAGGGTTGGCCCAGTGCAAAAACTGTTTGGAAAATTACACAACATATGGTGAAAAAAGTTCGCCCTCTGCGTGCAGAATTGCATGCCCGGCGGGTGCATACCTGGCCGCCGCAAATGATACAGAATGCACAGATGTTGGCGTGGGATATTGGGCTGCACAATCTTTTGTAACCCAGGGTAATGCCGGTATTCGAAACAAATGTGCATCTGGATTGACTACAATTGGTTTCGGAGCAGGGGCCGATGAAGCAGCTGATTGTGGTCGGGTCTTAAATATTGGGGGTGAAAAGCTATACCTGCGCAGTGTGAAAAAGACAGATTTGGCTTTGAATGTAAATATTGACGGCACAACATATTACGGCAACATGTCAACTGAAGATAAATTTATGAGTGCGGGAATCGAAAAATCATTGAAATTAAATATCGATGGTACAATATATTCCATCTATGACGACAGTGGTGAATATTATTCTGAGGGTGGGGCGTCTGGTGTATCAATTAGCCCAAGTTTGGAGGCAACTTCAACCGTCCCAGCCAATTATAATGATGACAATGGATTGAATTGGTCTGCGAATATGCCAAATGATGTCGTAATAAGTGGGGTTGCGGGTTGTGACAGTACAACCGCTGAGAATGGCGATATTGCTGCATCTGGATTTACCCCAAGTGGCAGTGGTAACGGATGTTATTGTCGTATAACTAGTCCTGGGGATGGTGGAACACGCTGGGTATATGCGACAACGCATAATCAGTGTTCAACAAAATGTGCATATATGTGCGCAAATAATATGAAGGGCGATAGCAGCAAAAAGATAACTTATCGCACGAACCTGTACCAGGTCGCCGGAATTTTGGGCAGTTAAAAAAGCGCCGGGGCAAATGCCCCGGTTTTTTTTTAGAGTTCAGAGTGCAAAGTTCAGAGTGCAAATAAAGTCGCACGCAATCGCGTGCGTGCATAATTTACTGGATTGCCGCGCCATCTGTGATGGCTCGCAATGACAGAGGTGTGTGGGGCAGCGTACCCGGGGACAGAATGGGAACGCATTCTTGCATTCTCTGACCACCCCGCCGCTGCGCGGCACCCCTCCATAGAGGGGAACTTGGTGTGGTGCTTTATTTTTTATTGTGTTCTATTAATGTGTCGCATACGCGCGTGCATAATTGACTGGATTGCTTCGTTTCACTCGCAATGACAAGAGAGGAAGGGGGGATGTACTATTAATTTGATTACAATGCTGCGCGTGCCATGACAAAAAAGCACCCCGCAGTTTGGCAGGGTGTTTAATTTTATAATTTACACTGTGGCAATTATGCCATTTTTGCAACCTGTTTGGTCAGGCGTGAAACCTTGCGCGCGGCGCGTTTCTTGGGCATAACCTTGCCCACGGATTTCATAATTTTGCTTTCCGCGTTGCGCATCGCCGCCGTTGCCGCCGATTTATCACCAGATTCAACCGCAACCAAAACCTTTTTCGCCGCTGTTTTTACAGCACTGCGGCGTGCGTTATTAACGGCATTTTTCTTTTCCGTTACAATAACTCTTTTTTTAGATGACTTATGATTTGCCACTTTATTTTCCTTTTATTTAGAAATGTTTTCTGCTATTTTATAGAAAACAAACATAAAATCAAGGAAAAATAAAATGATATCTGTATCTTTTGTATGGGCGGTGGCCGGAATTATTATTTCTTATCTGTTGGGGTCAATACCAATGGGGTTAATCTTGACGCGGATGATGGGCAAGGGCGACCTGCGCCAGGTGGGCAGCGGTAATATCGGCGCAACAAATGTTATGCGTGTTGGGGGGCTGCGTATGGCGGCGGCAACATGGTTGCTGGATATGGCCAAGGCAATTGCCGCGGTCGCAATCGGATATGCAATCGGTGATGTGGCGTTCGCGGCGTGGTGCGGGTTTGCCGCAATTGTTGGGCATTGCTATCCCATATGGTTGCGTTTCCGTGGGGGCAAGGGGATTTCGTCTATGTTTGGGGTTCTGTTGGCGCTGAATCCGTTGGTGTTTGTGATATGCGGAATTGAATGGCTGGTTGTGGCGTTGTCTTCGGGGTATTCTTCGCTGGGGGCGGTGGTGGCGTTTTGTTTAATGCCAGTGTTCGGTTTTGTTATCGGGGCGCAAGTTGGCTGGCCATTGTTGGCGATTGCGTTGCTGTGTCTGTGGCGGCATCGTGAAAATATACGGCGACTGGTGACGGGGGCGGAATCCAAGATTGAATGGAAGTGGAAAAAGTAACTCTGTGCGCCATGTGTATGGCGCATTTATTCTTTATTTTTGTCTAATTTTGTGATATAATGCAGTCAATAAAACATGTGTGGGGGAGTAATGAAAAAATTTGTTTCTGTGGTTGCAATGTGTTTAATCGCAATGCCGGCGATGGCCGTAACAAATGATTCACAATCGCGGCGGTCTATGCGCGGCCAGATGGTTATGTCTGCACCACGCGCGGTGGCGGTGACAAATACGGATGCCTCTGGCATGGGGGCAGATGATGCGCGCGCAACAGCGTCTGTGAATCAAATTAATGCGATTGCGTCTGTGAATACGGGTGTGGCGTTGTCAGATACAAATAAATCCAGTGTGCGTGTTGAACCTGGTGATCCTGTGCCGGTGCCAGAACCAACAGAACCGGATGTCGATAAACGCGAAAAAGAACGTGCTGCATGCATCAATAATAATATTGGTATTGGTAATACTTTTGTTTGGGCGTCGCGGTATAGTAATACCGCTAATTATGCTACGATGATCGAAGATGTGGAGGAACCGGAAAATAATGTCTGTTTTGTAAAGGTTGATATAAAATCCACAGATCCCAAGGTCTCTGTTTCAGATGTGCCCAGTAAATATTTTGTTATGGGAAATAATATAACTTGTGGCGATTGGGCGGACGAAGAAATGCTGCGCCAACGTGTTCTGGATTCCAAAAAGTCGGCCAGAACATGGGCAACAGTCGGTGGTGCGGTCGGTGGCGCCGGGTTGGGTGTCGGATTGATGGAATTATTTGGAAATAAGCTGATCGGTGGTGCAGTTGAAGGACAGTATTCTTTGGAGGGGGCAGAATTGTTGCGGTCGCAACTGTTGGTGTTAAAAAACGATAGCCCCAGCGAATTTGATGATGTCAAGGAGGCACTGGAAATACTGGCGGATGAATGTGACAGCGATGTATGGAATGGCGCAGAAAGACCCAATGAATGCAAGGAGATAAATTATCGGTATCTGTTGAACGCAATGAAAGGTGTCTAGGTTCTGGTAAATAATTTGGCGCCCATGTATGGGTGCCGTTTTTTTTTGGAATAAATACTTTCATTATATATGTAATTTTTCTTATAGTGTTCGTATGGATAATGATTTGATATATAAATTAATGCTGGTGCGGACGGCGGGAATTGGACCGGTGCGATATAATGAACTGGTGTCAAAATTTGGCAGTCCGGCCGCCGCGGCCCAGGCGTTGGCCAATGCGGACGCAATACGCGATGTGGTGCGGCGCGAAATAGATCGGGCCACGGCGGCGGGTATACAATATATATCTGATGATATGTCACAATATCCGCATGCGTTGCGACAAATGAAAAATCATCCGCCGGTGTTATCAGTGCGTGGTAATGTTGACACATTGGCCAAAAATACCGTTGCGATTGTGGGTACGCGACACGCAACCGCCGCAGGCATGAACCTGGTGGCAGAGATTGCGTGTGCCTTTGCCGCGCATGGTGTGGCAGTTGTGTCTGGTATGGCGATGGGGACAGATACGGCCGCGCATCGTGGCGCGCTGCGGGCGGATGGGGCAGGACAGACAATTGCGGTCTTGGCGGGCGGGGTGGATTATATTTGGCCGCTGGAAAACGAATCGCTGTATTGGGAAATTGTTGAACGCGGTGCCGTGGTCAGCGAGATGCCGGTCGGATTTGTGCCAATCGCAACAAACTTTGTTCAACGCAACAGGTGGATTGCCGGAATCGGTGAAAAACTGATTATTAGCGAGGCAGACATGAATTCCGGCAGCATGAAAACAGCCCGATTCGCAATGGGGGCGAATCGGGAAATATGGGCAGTGCCATCGCATCCGTCTGATTCACGGGCGTTTGGACCAAATTCATTAATACAAACTGGGTGTGCAAAATTGTGTAATGGGGTCGCTGATTTCTTTGCCCAGGAAAAAAATAATACGAAAAATAAAAAAAATAACATATCGGATAATGTATTATTAGATGCATTGGGAACGATTCCGGTGTCCGAATCTGTATTGGCAGAAATTGTCAAAAAATCAATTTCGGAAATAAAAACTGATTTGGTTGTTATGGAATTGCAGGGTTTAGTACGAAAAGTTGATGGTGGTTATGTTCGTGCATAAATTTTTAAATGTATATACATTGTATATACAAGGCGCGGAAAACAGGGAAAAAAACGAATCGTTGTCAAAAAGTAAATCTTGAAAAATTGTTTAACAATTGGTTGCAATGTGGGATTAATTTTATAACTTAACGGATGTATCCAAAACGATTGATGACAAATCAATCACCAAACGCGAGAGGGATTAAACAGTAGGGCAATACATAAACACTAAATTTTTACGAACAGCAAAAATAGTTTGCATGTATCAGAAAAATTTAGCGTTTATGTGCAGGTGTTTTTTATACCCTTTGGCACAGGCAGGAAACTCTTTTAGGGCAGGGAAGGAAAGGAGAAACGACATGCAGGTAGCGGCGAAAACAAAAATGACAAACTTGGAACAAATCAAGGGGGCCATTGCCGCGAAAATAGATCCTGCTGGTTTTATGTCTTGGATTGCCCCGTTGAATTTTGAATTGGTCAATGACACATTGGTGTTGGGTGCACAAAATCAGTTTTCTGTGGATTATATTAATTCTGTTTATTCAAATGTCTTGGCATCTGTGGCCGCCGAATTTGGGTTTGGGGCGCGTGTTGTTGTGCGGGCGGCGGCCGGCCGTTCATCAGCAATTGCAAATGACAATAATGTTCAGTCATTCGCGCCAGTGGCGGATGTCGTGATAAAACATGAATGTGCCACAGATGCGTTTGATGCATTTATATGCTGTGATGAAAATGCGTTTGTGCTGTCTGCGTGTAAAAAAATGGCGACGGGGTCGGTGCCTTTTTCCCCGCTGTTTATTTATGGGCCGGCGGGTTGTGGTAAGTCACTGTTATTGGATTGCATTGAACGCGCGGCGGCGGGTCGCACAATAAAAATGTCTGGCGGTCAGTTCGTTGCAGAATTCACGCGCAGCCTGCACGACAGAACAGTGTTTGCGTTCAAAGATTATTGTCGGAATTGTGATACATTTATTTTGGATGACGTTCAGACATTGGCCGGAAAACGCGCAACATGCGAAGAATTCGCGCAATTGATTATTGATTTGCGCGGTGCGGGTAAAAATATTGTTTTAACTGCAAATGCGGCACCGAATAATCTGACGGGGTTTGATCGCCGGGTACAGTCGTTGGTTGCATCTGGTTTGGTTGCTGATGTGGTCGCGCCAAATGCCAGTGTGCGTGCGCGTATGCTGGTGCGTGCGGGTGTGGCGGACGATGTTGCAAATGCAATTGCAGCGCGCACGGCGGCTGATGGTCATCTGGTTGGTGGTGTTGCGATGAAAATAAAAACATATGCCGAACTGATGGGGCAAAATGTTACCATGGATATTGCGCAACACTTGTTGGCAGATTCGTTGCAAAAAACAAAAACACCAATTGCGATGGTAAAACAGATGTCCGAAAAGCTGGGGGTTGCATATGACGCGGTATGTGGCAAAGGGCGCAGTCGTGCGGTTGTTTTGGCGCGCCAGATGATGATGGTTGTGTTAAAGAATGCGACAAATATGTCACTGGTTGAAATTGGTCGTGTATGTGGCGATCGTGATCATGCAACAGTTTTATATTCTATTGCCCAGATTGAAAAAATGAAACAGTCAGATTTGGTATTGGCGGCACAGATAGAACAATTAATTGCAGAATATAAATAGCACAAAACCAACGCCGGCGTGATGCCGGCGTTATGTTTTCCGCATCTTATGTACTGTATAAGTACTTATTGGATACCG
>CALXMR010000011.1 GCA_944389525.1 uncultured Alphaproteobacteria bacterium
CACCATATCTGGTGTTATAGTTATACAGAATGCACAAATGGTAAAAAGCAGTTTTTTTCTCATTTTTCTCTCTTTTGTGTTGCATTGCAACAACCTGTTTTAAATTTATCAAAATACGCCGCGCTGTGTCAATTTTTATATCAATCCCGTCTTCATTTCATCGCCAACATAGAATTTGTACGAATGCGGTTTGAACTGTAACAGGGTTAAATTTGTATCATCTGGGCCACTGTATCCAAATTCACGATAACTGTCGCGCCAATATTTTTGCTTTTCGGCAATATTATCCACGATATGCATTTCACCAAACAGACGCACCGCATACCGCGTATTCGGGTTAAAATAATACAATGTGCATTTTGCATTATGATGCAATTGCTTCATCTTTGGACTGTCGCGATCGGTGATAAAGTGCAATTCTAAATCATTTATATCCGCATTCAACGCATTCATCACCGTGCGGCATTCTGGATATCCGTCTAGTCGATTGGTCCCCAACACCACATCATCACACGATTTTACAACATCGATTATCGATTGAATTTCATCATGATTCATTTTTTACCCTCCATCTGGTCCAAAATATCATCCAGCATACGCAGTGCACTGTTCTGGCACGCGCGTCCACGCCATGTCATCAGTTCTTCGCCTGTTTGTTGGTCGGCAACAGACACATTAAAATTCCACCACCAAAATCCGTTAAACGGGCACCAGAACGGATTAAACATTTCACGGCGTTCAGACACCTTTACAATATATCGTGCATTTTTTGGAATAACAGCGGTATCTATTTCTATGTTTTCTGAATCTGTGAACGCATTTCTATTTGCGGCGGCGGTACCGACAACAACATTATATCCGCGTTGTTCCAGTGCTTCTTTGACACTGCGTTTCATAGAATATCCCCCACGATCGGCATAGAAGGTTTGCGTTGCATCAATTGAATCCGGCTTTACATACACACTGTTGCATGCAGTCATTGAAAATAAAATTATACTGGCAAAAATAAATCTCATACTTGCTTCCTTTGCAGACCAGTGTATATAAATAACTGCATAAAAACAAGTATGAAAAACAAAGTTTCTGGCGCACCCGGCGGATTCACTCGCACGACACAGATGTGTCGGCTGCGTGGCATTCGTTGCGTTTCGAACGGCGCGTTGCTTGTTCTCAACTACTCGTTGTCGAACGCGTGCGCGCCCAAATCGCGGGATACACTGCATAAATTAAACCGCCATACGGCGGTTAAATTTCTGGCGCACCCGGCGGATTCACTCGCACGACACAGATGTGTCGGCTGCGTGGCATTCGTTGCGTTTCGAACGGCGCGTTGCTTGTTCTCAACTACTCATTGTCGAACGCGTGCGCGCCCAAATCGCGGGATGCACTGCATAAATTAAACCGCCATACGGCGGTTAAATTTCTGGCGCACCCGGCGCGATTCGAACGCGCAGTCCCCGCCTTCGGAGGGCGATGCTCTATCCAGTTGAGCCACGGGTGCAAACGACATTTATTATAAATATATGTTCTGAAAATGCAAGGATTTCTGACGAACTTATTTCGTTTTTGAACGCCAATGTGCCATGTGCCACATTATATGTTTGCCCATATTGGTCAAATTGGCAATTGTATAAACCTTGGCCGTGTTCAAAGATTGGCCACTGATTAATTCATAATGGTCAACCAGATTATCCATGCGGCCCCGCAACTGGTAATATTTCGCCGCCATCATACCAAATGCATAGTTTTTGTCTGCAATTGCGACTTCGTCCATGTCAATCAATGCGGCAACATGCCCATCTGGGCCAATAATTACATTCTTTGGCGTTATTCCACAATGACACAATCCGTAATTATACGCCTTGCCGATATTCATCATCATAACCGCCCCGGAAAACAGCGTCCCGACAATCGGATTATTTACATCAGATATGTTTCGCCGGGCAACATGATGTGTCTGTGAAAATTTCATATTATAAATCGGCCGCCAATCTATTTTTGTTGTCCGATAAAACATTTCCGCCAGTTCTGCATAAACCGCATCAATTTCATCGCCACCCATTCCATCGCCAACACATTCGTACAGCGTTTTACCTGGAATAAAGGGATATACTTCAAACCATTGCGCGCCGACCTGGGTTGCGGTAACATCAGGTGCCGGGACGCCATGTTCACGCAACATTTTTGCAACAGCGGCATTTTTAACCGCCATATCACGATGATTCAGTTTATAGACCGTATTTTTGTTGTCTGTTGTCGATTGTGCGATGAATGTATTGTTCAAACTGCCAGGAATTTTGGGAAAATGGACATCATGCACACCAACTTGTGCCCCAGCCAGAATATTAAAATCACGCAATCGTTGTGACATAAAATACCTTGTTTGTTGTCAAATGCATTTTATTGTCAATATTCAGGAAGTCAAGTTTTTATTACCCGCGCTGCAAGCATGCCAGCATAAAGTCGTCTAAATCCCCGTCCAGCACAGCCGCCGAGTCCGTTTTTTCAACCCCAGTGCGAACATCTTTGACCAGTTGATATGGGTACAATACATAGTTTCTGATTTGACTGCCCCATTCAATTTTCTTTTGCGCGGCCAGGGCGACATTTTCAGCCTCGGCCCGTTTTTGCAATTCCAGTTCATATAATTTACTGCGCAACATTTTCATTGCCATTTCGCGGTTTTGAATCTGGCTGCGTTCGTTTTGACATGTAACAACGATGCCTGTTGGAAGATGTGTTATGCGAACCGCGCTGTCTGTTTTATTAACATGCTGGCCACCGGCCCCAGATGAACGATATGTATCAATTCGCAAATCTTTATCGTTGATTTCAATTTCAATAGAATCGTCAACATCAGGCCACACATCAACGGACGCGAAACTGGTCTGACGCTTGCCATTGGCGTTAAAGGGCGATATACGAACCAGTCTGTGAACCCCGATTTCGTTTTTCAGCCATCCATACGCCCGTTCGCCACTGATGCGATATGTGATGTTTTTTATCCCTGCGGTGTCGCCGGGGTGTTCTTCGATAACCTCGCATGTAAAACCGTGGCGTTCCGCCCATCGCGCATACATCCGCGCCAGCATTTGCGCCCAATCTTGGGCCTCGGTCCCGCCGGCGCCCGCCTGGATAAACAAGAATGCGCCATTATTATCTGCCGGATCACGAAACAGGGTGATTAACTTGGCCCGACTGGCCATGGTTGCCAATTTTTCAATTGCGGCAATAACATCCGGGTCATCGGGCGCAATTGCATATAACTCGGCCAAGTTTTTATATTCGCCATCCAATTCATTTAATTCATTCAGTGATTTTTCCAGACTGGATTTCTTCTGTAAAATTGCGCGCGCATTGTCTGGATTATCCCATAAATTCGGATTATTAACCTGGATATCCAGGTCGGCAATCTGTGACTTTATCTTTTCCGGGTCAAAGAAACCCCCTGACGGCAGAAATGTCGTCCGCGATTTGTGATAAAACTTCGTTTGCCATAATCATGTTTGGCATGATATCAGTTTATTTTATCAAATCAACAGTTTTGTATTGATACAGATAAAATGATGATTGCCTTTTACAGACGAATATGTTAAAATTTTTCTAAACGAGAGGGGATATAATCATGAAACATATATTTGCAGTATTCGGTTTCATCGGTGCATTTTGCGTGGCTGCGCCGGCAATTGGGGCGTCTGCGGGAACGGTTGCATTAAATGGGGCATCACGCGGGGGGTCGGCAAACTATGCCACATCATCAAACACCACCACCGGACGCGGGTACCAGGGATTGGCCAACGCATATCAAATGAACCAACGGAATACATATTACATGATTACCCAACCAGATGTGGATTCTGCATGTCGTGAAAAGATTTATAATTGTTTGGCGGAATACTGTGGCGATGTGACGGTCGTCCCAGGACAACGGACCGGCCGCTGTCAATATGCCACGGAAACAGAACTGTACAACTATGCGATGTTGTGCCTGCAAAAGGATACATCCGTGCTGTTGCCACAATATAATGCAAATATGCGTACGGGTGCGGGCGGAACAAATACGGCGGCCCGCTTGTGTCCCCCATATGTTCAGCAAGAGGTTATGTCATATCTGTCCATGGCAAATTTGGCAACTGATTTATCTAAATCACATTCAGATTTATGTCTGCAACGCCGGCAAGAGTTAGAGGCTGCTATGGCGTGTCATGCGGTTGCATTGGCGTATGGAAATGAAACAACCAGCATGCTGACATCGCAATTAACAGACGCATGTGGCGCGGGTGTGCCGGGCGGTTCGGCGGAAATGGTTACGCGCTTTGCCAATGCGGGTAATGTCGGTGCCAATATATGGGGTTGGGCGGAAAAAATATTAAACCTGGAAATGAACGAAAAGGGCGAAGATTGGCAGATGGCGGTGGATTCCGTGTTGGCCAGTTATACAAACCGCATGAATTTGGCCTGTGGCGATGATATGCAATTAAATACGGCATCATATTCAACATCGTCGGGGTCATCGTCACCAACGACATTACAGACTGTGGCGGCACTGGCAACTGGCGTGGCGTTTCCATCGGCCGCGCCCCAGGTTGAAAATCCATACCAGAACCAAAGTTTGTATATGGAACTGGAAACTATGTCGCGCATGGAAAGTATCGATATAGCATACCAGATTGTCAATGCCGCTATGAGCAATTCTGTATTAACCCAGAATGATTTTCTGACCACAGCACAACTAAGCGATATGCAAACAGCATACATCCGTGGTACCAAGGTATTTGTTTTGCGCGATGATGCACATTGCTTTATCGTGCCGGTACAGACATTAACAACGGCAGAATCTAATCTGTTAGCCCAGACATTTGCCAGCTGTATCAGCCGATAACAAAAACAACCGCCCACGGCGGTTGTTTTTTATGACAAGATTCCATTCCACCACTTGAATGACGGTTTAAAATTTGGTATAATATTCCAAAATGAAATTCACCAGACGAACACTTTTAAAATTCACGGGCTTGGGCACTGTTGCAATTGCCATGTTGCCACGTGTGGCGTTTGCGGCACGCAATACACTACGCACGGTTCGCACGGGGATACAGCCTGGGAACAAAACGCGCCTGGTAATCGAAACCGGGATGCGGCCATCTTATTCAATATCTTATCCAACGAACCAGTTGGTGGTGACATTATCAAATACTGCGGCGAATGTGGCACTGGCGCCATCGCTGGTGGCGGGGTCGTTGGTTCGCGCCATTACCCAGGTGCAATCCGGGGACAAATTGCAAATTATCGCAGATTTAAACTATCCGATAAATGAAATTCCGCGCGATGATATTATGATGTTATCACCAAATGGCGATAATGATTACCGATTGGTGATGGATTTTTCGGCGGCGGCGGGTGCACCTGTGGCGACCGCGGCCGCATCTGGGGGCACATCCGCGAAAAAATCGTCTGGGCCATCGCGCAAATATGTCGTTGTGATTGATGCCGGCCACGGGGGCAAGGATCCCGGCTGTATTGGCAAGGGCGGCACCCAGGAAAAGGTCGTTGTGTTGTCTGTGGCGAAAAAACTGAAAAACAAACTGGACGCGGCGGGATTCCAGACATATTTGACACGCAGCAATGATACATACTTGAAACTGGCGCAACGCGCATCAATTGGTGAAAAAAAGCACGCCGACCTGTTCTTGTCTTTGCATGCCAATGCAAACCCCAGTCGCGCGATGCAGGGCTTTTCAATTTATACATTGTCTGAAAAGGCATCGGACGAGGAGGCTGCCAAACTGGCCGATGCCGAAAACGCCGCCGACAAGATTGATGTCAGTGGGTTTGAACAATTTGACAAGGATATTCGGATTGCGCTGTCGTCATTACAACAGCACGCGGTGGCCGAAATGTCGGTTGAATATGCCAATGGCGCGGCGTCTGCATTCAAACGCGCAAACATCAAACAACAACCGGGGCCTGATGTCCGCCACGCGCCGTTTGCGGTTCTGCGTTCAACTGTGCCGGGGGCATTGATTGAACTGGGGCATTTGTCGAATGCGGCCGAAGAAAAATTGTTAAAATCATCATCGCACCAGGATAAATTGGTCGCTGCCATCGTAAAATCGGTCCAGGCATATAATTTTGATGTTTAATCACTTGCAAATAAAAACAGAATCTGTATAATCACACATCGTTGGAGACGTGGCAGAGTGGTTGAATGCGCGCGACTCGAAATCGCGTATACGGGCAACCGTATCAAGGGTTCAAATCCC
>CALXMR010000012.1 GCA_944389525.1 uncultured Alphaproteobacteria bacterium
GGAATTATGTCCGTTAGAATCATTGGTGGGATGCCAACAAACAGGTAGTGATGGCAAAGTTCAAACAACAAAGGAAGATATACGGTCCTTAATAACAGGTATTTCATTAAGCATAGATAATGCGTTGTTGGATCAGTGTAAAAAGGCCGCAGATGCGGTGATGGTTAATGTATGCGGTGATACGGCAACGTGTGCCACATTTAGCAATGATAATATCATTGGAACCGGCAGCTTGGTCAGTCGTAAAAACAGTTCTGGCGATTATGTCATAGATGGATTAATTTCGTTCAGTAATATAAGAATAAATCAGAAATCAGAAAACGACATATACAATATAAATACAGACGAGTATATGAAAACAATTTCTGGGGCGTCCCAAGATGTCCAAAATCGTATTCGCAGTACAATCGACGGTATTGCCCAAGAAGTGCAAAGACGTGTTGATGTAATTGCTTCAGACCCCCAGGTTTCTATGTGCATAAACGGCCGTGATATATCACAAATCGCTGGTCGCAGTGGCGAACGCAATGTGGTTAATCGCGAAGAAACAACAACGGCGCGTTTTCCGCATTTGTTAAACGCATATACGAATGTAATTGCAGTTTCCGCATTAAATGCAGCCAAGGCGAATTATGATCGTGAATATGCCAGTGTTTTCTCTCAGGCGAATACTGCATCTGAAGAATACCAGAATCAGATCTATTGTACGGCGATGGCGCAACGCGATAGCTATAATAATAACCTGCGCCAGATTCAAGAAAGTGGCATAAAAAGTGTCACCCCGTGGGAAGTTGTTCTAAGTGGTGTGTCATCGAAAAAAATGCTGGAAGCGTTGACAAGCAATGCGGTGCAAACGAATGTTTTGTTGGATACGGATAATCGTATGATTGGACGCGAGACTGTGTCGTCTGTGTACGAACCAGCAACACAAACATGTCGTATAACCACAACAACATATCCGTGTACAGGATTTTCTGCGATATACAATGCAAACTCAAGTAGTTTTAATGTTGAGGCTGGTGCTTCTGCTTTTGGATTTGGCGGCAGTGCTGGGTATGGTCAATCACAGTCGGAGAACACGTATCAGGGTAATTTTTGCAGTTCGTATGCCGAACCAGTTATTTCAGAACAAATCATAAATCTGGGCAGTGACGGCGAAGGTGTTTATGAAACAAACACTACACGCAGTAATTTACAAACATATTATAATGATCAGTCCCTGGTTACACATACAGAAGGTGGTGGCGGTGGCTTCTCGCTGAGTTTGGGAATGGGCAACTTGGATTTGGGTGATAGAAGTGTTGAGAATGTTAACAGTAATAATGTCTCGAACAGTAATAACGCGATAAATAGTGGTAATGAATTTAATGATAACAGTACCACCAATAACAGCAGTGGTGGTGGCGCATCAGGGGCCAGTACATCTGCCTCAGTAGATTCCAACCCGATGCAATCTATCTGATGGCAAAATTTATCTCGTAATCTTGGTTATTATGGGGTTACAATTTTGTTTTTAAAATTGCGTATCATTACATGTTTCTACGGGATCTGCCCATTTTTTACAATACTTGCTGCCGAACAATGGATTCTTTGTTTCTTCACATTGTTGTGTTCGTGTACATTTGTGACAAATCAATGTATCCCATTCGAATGTTGATGTGATGGTTTCTTTATAATTCCACTGATCTAATTGTTTAGAACCTGTCAGCTGAGTTTTGCTGGATGTATTAATCGCAGCAGCCGCCCCGTCGGCAGATGCGATTGTAAACAGGGTTGTAAGTTCAGCACCAATGACTGCGGCACTTGCTAGTGTCTTTCCAAATTCGACTTCGGGGCCGTCGGATACTTTTGCCAGACTTGACATTTCTGCAAAGTTTACGCATGCCTCGCGCGCAATTTCACGCCTTGCATCCAGGGCGTTTTTGTTTTGTATTTCCGCCATACGTTCGGCCATTGTTACATAGTCTTGCATCATGCGTTCGGTTAATTCATCGTATTTTTTGTAATAATTTTCCTTGGCAGCTTTTAATGCTGAATTGGCAATTATCATACGCATTTGTTTTGTTAGTTCTGGGAACCGTCCGTAAGTATCACTGCGGTCGACAATATTGCGGCCCCCTTCTATCGTTCGGCCATGCATACAGTATTGCACCCGCTGATCTGCTTCTATTGTATTAATGATGGTATCAATGTTATCTTGTAAAACGGTTAATTCAGATGACATCCTTGTCCTTTGATCGTCTGTCAAGTTTGTTACACCTGTCTCTGTCAAGTATTGATCAATGTTATTTAGGCGTCCATCTTCATCAACCCTGACATTATCCCAATAAATAAGCCCTTCGATTACACCAGCTAATGGTGTTACTGCGTATAATTCGGTACTATTTGATTCCTCTACACGTCCCAGTTCTGTGTCTGAAATTTGCGACACATCGGTTTTGCATCTGCTGTAATCAATTTGCATGTTGCCTTCATAATTTGTGTATTCACAAATTTTATATTGCAGTGTCCCAGCCCCGAGATTGTTATTGACGGTATGATTCTGGCAATTATCAGTATCGCCACAAACCCTGATCATAGCCTCGTTCGCGGCATTTTGGCATTCTGTCAGCATATTGTTATCTATGTTTAATATGACCCCTTGGATCATATCATAAATTTCTTCATAAGCATTTGTTCCTCGGAGATCTTCACCGTCATAAAACTGTCGACAGCCAAGCAGGGTATCATATGGACACAAACGA
>CALXMR010000013.1 GCA_944389525.1 uncultured Alphaproteobacteria bacterium
TGCCTAATCCAAACGGTGGTTTAAATTAGGCATAGTTTTGTTACATATCTTGCGCGAATTATATCACATTTTACAAGATATAACAATAAAAAATGCCCCGAAGGGGGCGCGCAATTTATTTTGTTTCTGGGGACGGCGGAACCGCATCCAGTATATTGCCCGCATCTGGCATATCTGGGTTGGCCGATGAGTCCGCGGCCTGTTGAACCAATTCATTACGCAAACCACTTTGCTGGGTTGCGACATCTGATTTTGCCGACACCAATGCCAACAACGCGCACAACACAAAGAATATTGTGGCCAACCATGCCGTTGCACGGGTCAAAAAATTACCCGCCGCCGCACCCGTCAGCGCCCCACCAAACATAGACGCCGCAGATGAACCGGACATGCCGCTGCCTTCGGATTTTTGTAACAAAATCAATCCGGTCATCAAAATTGCAACAATGATTAACAGTACCAACAAAATCGTGAACATTATGAAAAATCCTTTTATGTTTGCGTGGTTATTCTATATATCAAATCCTTAAATTGCAAGGATTTTCAACAGTGCAGCCGCGGCGGCGGTGCTGGCCGCCTTTTTGCTGGCCCCGGTGGCGGTCGCAGATTTGCCCATCGCCGTCACACGCACACTGAATACCGGCTGGTGCGATGCGCCAGTTGCCGCCAAATATTCATATTTAGGTAATGCGCCAGAATTTGACTTTTGAACAAATTCTTGCAGTGCACTCTTGGCGTCTTTGGGTGCCGTGGCATCCGCCGCCGCCAGTTCACGCCACAGTTCCACAATTACATTCCGTGCCGCATCAAATCCGCCATCCAAGAAAATAGCACCAAATACAGCCTCGGTCGTGTTGGCATACATATGCATGTTGCGGCCTGCCGTCATATGCCCATGATGAACCGCCCGATCAATCCCCAGCGAAATCGCAACCCGTGCCAATGTTTCTGTGGATACCAGCATTGCATGACGGCGCGCCAGTTCGCCTTCGCGTTCAGACGGATACATTTCATACAGCAATGCCGCAACCGACAATCCCAAGACACGGTCGCCGACAAATTCCAAGCGTTCATTATTATGCTGGGCATTGGCGCCACTTTGTGTCAGTGCTAATTCCAACAATTCTGGATTTTTAAAATTATAATTTAATTTTTTCAATTTAATCTATCCCCATACCTATTCTGTCCCAGCGCATCTTGCTGCCCCAATTCCAGACCGCCAACATTGGTGAATAATAGTTGTGCGAATACCATATAAACCATACCGGCCCCAGCACATTGTCACGCGGCACATATCCAATGTCCGCACGGCTGTCGCCGCTGTTATCACGGTTGTCACCCATAAAGAAATAGTGATTTTCCGGCACCGTAAACAGCGGTGTGTTATCCAGCGGTGCATCATCCGCCATTTCAACAATACTATGCTGGACCCCATTGGGCAGCGTTTCTGTGTATTCTGTCCCTTCGAACACGCCACACGCCCACTGATTCATGCGACAGAACCGATCGTCTTTGTATTCAATCGTGTAATTAAATTCTGCGGGTTTATTATCCACCCAGATTTTATTACCCTTTATCATCATATTCTTTTCAGGGATGTGGAAACCGGCACTGCGCAATGATTTTGGTATATTTGCAATTATATACGGGCGCGGATTGTCACGCGGGACAATTTCCCCATTGATATACAGCCGCCCATCCATCATCTGGATTGTGTCACCCGGTTTCCCAACCAGGCGTTTAACATAATCCTGGGATTCATTAATAGGATTGCGGAACACGATTACATCGCCAACATCAGGTTCACTGCCCCAAAAGCGTCCATTCCACAAATGCCATGAACCAAACGGAAAAGAATACCGCGAATATCCATACGGCCACTTTTCCACAAATATATGGTCACCGACATGCAATGTCGGTATCATCGACCCAGACGGTATATTAAATGGTTCCAGTAAAAAACTGCGAAACGCAATCGCAATCAGTGCGCCATAAAATATAGTATTAAACCAATCGCGCGCAATATTAGATTTTTTCTTGGCTGGCATTATTATTCATCCCCTTTTGTCGGGGTTATTTTATAACTTGAATTGATGTTGCGCAAGTTTTAATATGCAAACATGATTTCACTGAATTCAATCATATTTAACGGAATGGATGCCACGCGCATTGATGTCCAGGTGCAATTGTCCACTGGCCTGGCCAAACCAGAATTTAACATTATTGGTCTGGCCGATCGCGCAGTCAAAGAATCTGCGGAACGCATCCGTAATGTTCTGTCTGCGCTGAATCTGTCTATGCCGCCAAAGCGGTTGACGGTGAATCTGTCGCCGGCCGATGTGGAAAAAAGTGGCTCGCATTTTGATTTGCCAATACTGTGCGGGATTCTGTGCGCGATTGGGATTTTACCCGAACAAGAACTGGGCAAATATGTCATCATTGGCGAAGTTGGACTGAATGGCGCAATCCTGAAAACAGACAGCGTACTGCCGGCCAGTGTTTGGGCCAATGAACATGGCATGGGTATAATTTGCCCCGGCGACCAAGGGGCCGAGGCACGATGGGCCGGACACACAAACATACTGGCGCCGTTTCATGTATTGGAACTGATTAACCATTTCAAAGGAACCCAGATTTTGCCCCTGCCCCAGATGGCAAACACCACCGTCACCGCACCACAAAAAATCGACATGGCCGAAGTTCACGGCCAGGCGGCGGCCAAACGCGCACTGGAAATCGCGGCGGCGGGCGGCCATGCGATGCTGATGGTGGGACCCCCGGGTTCAGGTAAAACGATGCTGGCATCGCGATTGCCAACAATATTGCCAGAAATGACACCGGGCGAAATTCTGGAAACATCAATCATTTATTCTATTGCCGGGCAATTAAATGGGCAATCACTGGTAACCACACGCCCGTTTCGCAGTGTGCACCATACATCCAGCGCCGTATCACTGGCGGGTGGCGGTGCAGATGCACGACCGGGCGAAATATCATTGGCACATAATGGGGTTTTGTTTCTGGACGAATTGCCAGAATTTAATCGCACCACACTGGAAATACTGCGCCAACCGATGGAGGCAGGCAAAATCATGATTGCACGCGCGCGGCGCACCGCAACATATCCTGCACGATTCCAGTTAATCGCCGCAATGAATCCGTGTCCGTGCGGACATTTGGGCAATGCAGCACTGGCGTGTTCACGCGCGCCCAGATGTGCCGAAGCGTACCAGAATAAAATTTCTGGTCCGCTGTTGGACAGAATTGACCTGCATGTTGATGTGGATCCCGTTAACCCGTGGGAAATGAACCAGGACAACACCACCCCCGCCGAAACATCGGCACAAATTCGCGCACGCGTTGTTGCCGCACGCAATCGACAACTGGCGCGCCAGGGTGTGGCGAACGCGCAACTGGACGGGGCGGCGTTGGACGCGGTGGCGCAACTGTCGGATGAATTGACCAAATTCTTGAACAGCGCCGCAGAAAAGATGGGCATGTCGGCACGCGGATATAACCGAATTCGCCGAATTGCACGAACAATCGCAGACCTGCGTGGGGCAGAAAATATCGAAATGGCCGACCTGGCCGAAGCATTATCGTATCGGCCAATTAATCGTGGAAAATATGGGGTAAAATAAAATCCGCAATTTGCGGATTTTTTTAAAATTCAAACCGAACGCCTAACATTATGTTCGCATAAAACATATTTTCGGCACTGAACCAATCACGATTGCGTGACCCATCAACATTTGACAGACGCCACTTTATTTTTGGCACATACATTAAACGCGCACCAAAATCCAAGAACATATATTCTGTCAGACCGTATGACAACCCCACGGCCAAAATACCCGCAATGTTCGCAGAATTTGTTTCAGAACGGTAAAACTGGACCACGCCATAATCGTCCATATCGCCAAAATTACCCATATCAATCGATTCAGACAAATCGCCGTACAAATCCGCCAGATTCAACACCGTCTGGGAATCGGCATAACCCAATCCAAATCCGATATATGGAATCGCCGTGTTTAACGGTTTGTACAAACCATCATAGAAATCGTAAAATGCCATCACGCTGATAACATCGGTCGAAACACTGGATTGCACACTGCCACTGGTTAGGTGCAGCACAAACCCCGAAACATCACCACCGACTAATTCCAAATCCCCTTCGTACAGTGGGGATGAATT
Organism: uncultured Alphaproteobacteria bacterium; assembly: GCA_944389525.1. GTDB lineage: Bacteria > Pseudomonadota > Alphaproteobacteria > Rs-D84 > Rs-D84 > Enterousia. Next base: position 4,198 of record CALXMR010000013.1, read on the forward strand.
ATATTCACTTTCTGAAATATGGTCCCAACCCAATTCCAGACGCCACTGTGGTCGGTTTGGAATTGTCCACCCCAGACTGGCCCCCGCGGCAAACGAAAACGCAGAAAAATCCGTGCGCGGTGGCAATGCCGCCAGATCCGCAATGCCCGCATATGTATACTGGCCACAATTTTCACCGCAATATCCCGCAGACATAACCTGGCCAGTGGCGGGGTCGTAATAATATTCGGATGTCAGGGTTCCAACCTCGTTCTTGATGGTGGCGGCGGACATAGACGCCCCGCCGCGTACAGATACGGTAAAACGACTGCCGTCATCAAAATATGCCCCTTCGCCGATATAATACCCATCATATTCCCATCCGGCATGTGCCGCGCCAGCACACAGATACAGCAACAAGGGCGCCAAAAATAACTTCCCACATCTTGTCATGGTTAATATTATATCACAAAATTAATCGCAATAAAAACAGATTTTATACGATACTTTTATTCCTGTAAAAATCCGCCAGACTGCATTTTCCACAAACGCGAATACTCGCCACGGCGGCGTATTAATTGGCTGTGCGTACCCTGTTCTATAATTTGACCGTGATCCAGTACCACAATTGTATTCATATTACGCAGCGTTGATAATCTGTGCGCAATTGCAATTGTCGTACGACCGCGCGCTAAATCATCAAAAGAGTTTTGAATCGCGATTTCTGTTTCACTGTCCAGTGCGGATGTGGCCTCGTCCAATACCAAAATTGGGGCATCTTTTAAAAATGCGCGCGCAATTGCGATACGCTGGCGCTGGCCGCCCGACAGCTTTATCCCACGATCACCAACCATAGAATTGTATTTCTTTTCTGTGCCCATGATAAAATCGTGTGCCGCCGCACGCCGCGCCGCCGAATGAATTTCTGTATCGCGCGCCCCGGGTTTCCCGTATTCAATATTTTCACGAATTGTGCGATTGAACATCGTTGGTTCTTGGGGAATAAACGCGATATTACGGCGCAGTGAATCTTGGGATACATTGCGGATATTCTGCCCATCAATTAAAATTTCACCACGCGTTGGATCATAAAAACGCATCAACAGATGCACCAGTGTGGATTTACCCGCCCCCGATAGACCAACCAACCCAACGCGTTGTCCGGGTTTAATTACCAGGTTAAAATCTTGTAAAATCCATTTACGCTTGTACCGGAACCATACATTGCGAAATTCTATTTTTCCGTGCGACACCACCAAGTCTGGCGCATTGCCGATATCACGCACAGCCAAATCCACATTTAATTCATCGTACGATTTTTTCGCACTGCCCAATTTATCCACAATGTCTGGAATCTGGTTAACAATCTGGCCAATTGTGCCCATAACCGTAAAGAACACCGATATGGTAAACACTATTTCAGATATTAATATTTCGCCATGCATGAATAACAGTACACACAATACCATAGTTGCCCCAAACGCAACATCCCATACCAGACCAGGCACCGCCCAAAACCACCGCTGGACAAAGAAAGAATGAATGTGTGCCGTAATCGCCCGCGACCGCGCTGGTTTCAAATATTTACGTTCTGAATCTGCGGCGGCGAACATTTTTACAACCGAATAGTTTGAAATGCTGTCCACAATCTTGCCGGATAGTGAACTGTTTGCCTCGCTGGCGTTCTTGGCAGCGTTACTCATCGGTTTCATCAATGCAATGCCATATACCAAACGAAAAACAAAAACGAATCCAAAAATCAGCGCCACATATGTGTTGATGCTGAAAATTAAACCAACGTTTATCAGAATAACCAGCACAGAACCGAATATTTCCATAAAATTTATTACCACGTTAAATCCGTTGGAAACATAGTTAATCTGGGAATTTATTTTTCCCGCCATGCGGCCCGTCCAAAACGACATAGACTGGTGCTGGACCAAATCGTTCAAGACATCTGAAATCTGGTTGGATATTTTCGGCGACCAGCGTCCACGCAACATAGCACGGAAAATTACACTGGTATCAATTAATATCAACAATCCCGTGATTAACAATATCGTGGGCAATGCAAATTCCAAGAAAGTCTGACCCACGGGTGGCGTCTGTTCAAATAATGCAATAAACCACCGCTGAAAATTTGGAAATAATACAGAATCAGATTTAACGACCAAGAAAAATATAACCCAACCAATAATTAACGGCCAATGGCCGCGCATTGCGTATTTAAAATAAAATTTCCACAAAGATTTAGGTAATTTTTTATTGTAATCGTACGCCATAATGTCATGTATCGTATCACATTACAGAAATTTATTCCACAATTTTGTGGAAAATTGTGGCGGGGATTGTGCCGCCGGTAATCTTGGACGACATGGGGGTAAAGTCATCGTTGCCCATCCATACGCCAATTATCAAATCGCGCCATGCACCAACAAACCATGCATCGCGATTGTTATTACTGGTCCCGGTTTTACCGCCCAGGACGCCTGGCGCCGCCGCCCGGTGCCCCGTGCCACCAACGGCAACAACATCGGACAACAACTGGGTCATATATTCAACCGTTTGTGGCATTAAAATTTGCATTGGTTCAGACGGATTGCGTTCGTATATTATATTGCCGCGTGGGTCTGTGATTTTTGTAATTGTGTACGGTCGCACCGATTGCCCATCGTTCCAGATAACAGCATAAATCTTGGTCAAATCCAGCAACGATATTTCTGACGCGCCCAGCACGGTCGAATATTCGCGCCGCAATTTATTCCCCACCCCCAGGCGCGCCGCCATGTCCAACACGGAATCAATCCCGTATGTTTCGGTCAATTTCAACGGCACAGAATTAACCGATTTCGCAAATGCCGTTGCCAATGTTATATCACCATAATAGCGGTTGTTATAGTTCTGGGGGGCATAATCGCCAACTGAAAACGGCGAGTCATTTACATATGCATCTGGCGTCATACCATTTTCCAGCGCGACCAGATATACAACGGGTTTAAACGAACTGCCCGGTTGACGCAGCGCCAGCGCACGATTAAATTGGCTTTCTTGATAATCCGTACCACCAACCATCGCGCGCACGGCGCCATCGGTCGACATGGCAATAACCGCCCCCTGGTATGGGTCAACCGCGGCGGGCAATATATCGGCAATGTGTTCCTGTAATCCCATATCCAGTGTGGTATACACATACATATCTGATTCAAATGTGCCGATTGTTGATTTAACCTCTTCCAGGACAAAGTCTGTCCAATAGCGATATATGTTTGTGTTTTGTGCCGGACTGGCGGGCGCCAATTCGCGCGCCGCGATGCGTGCCTGGTTCAATGTGATATATCCCTGGCGCACCATTTCTTGTAATATAATACGCGCACGGGCAATATTTTTATCTGGATTGGCCAGTGGGCTGTATGTTGTTGGCGCCTTTAACATTGCGGCGATTTGTGCCGCCTGGGCAATAGACAGATTATTTGCCGATGTTTGAAACATAACGCGCGATGCCGCGTCAATTCCACGCATACCACCAACCAATGACACGCGATTCATATATAAATCCAGCACCTGGTTCTTGGTAAAACGATTTTCCAGCCAGTATGATAAAATCAGTTCTTGGACCTTGCGCGAAATCTTTTTTTCACGGGACAAGAATATATTTTTCGCCGTTTGTTGCGTTATTGACGATCCGCCCGCCGCCAGTCGCCCATGGATTATATTCGACAACATTGCCCGCGTAATTCCACGAATGTCAATCGGTCCATGTTCAAAGAATCGTTTATCTTCGATGGCGACAATTGCCTGCCATACATGGGGGGGCAATGTTTCCACCGACACGGGCGCGCCCATAATACGATTTGATGCACGAATTTCATTACCATCTGCATCCATGAAAATAACCGCCGCCGGTCGCGTTTCGTGCAGTATCGCATCCAGTGACGGCATCTGTAAAAATATAATTACAACATATATCGCCACCCCAACCAGTGCCAGCATAAATAAATCGATACACCACACCAAGACACGCACCCAACGCGATGGGCGATTTAAATGTTTTTTCTGTGAATCTGTGTTTGTTGTCTTTGGTTTCATATCTGCAAGTGAATTATATCACAAAAAACTTGCCTTTTTCCACACATTAAAAGTATAATTCATATCACACCATATAACCAGGAAAGGATTTTTTATGAAAAAAATATTTGCATGCATGTTATTCGCCGCCGTGACCGTACCCGCATTCGCATACGATTATAATATGGGTCGCGATACATATTTTGGATTTCGCATACATAAAAATGAACGCATTGCATTCGCGTCCGAAATGGCAAATGATTTCAGCACCACGGCACATGACGATTCTTTTGGAATTGGGCTGGTTGTTGGTAATCGTTTGACCGACCATGTAAAGATTGAATTTGAAACCGCATACACCGGCGGGGACGAAGAAAAATACGGTACAAATTACGATGTTGATATATGGTCAAATATGCTGAATGTATATTTGTATCAACAATTTGGTGGCGCGGTTGAACCGTACGCTGGCCTGGGGGTTGGGATTGCCGGCCTGTGGGGCAGCGCAACTGGCGCCGGTATCGATGCATCAGATGTAACCGCGGATTTATCATGGTCGGCGATGGTGGGCGTAAATTTTGCGTTGAATTCACGAATTGACCTGAATATCGGTCTGAAATATCAAAACTATGGCGATTTAGATATGAAAGACGATACACATGGACATATATCGACCGAAGTTGACGCCACAGAACTGTACATCGGCGCGGCGTACAAGTTTGGCATCGGAATGTAATTGGCCCCAGTGGCGCACCAAACAACTTAGATTTTCCTGTTTATTTTCCAGGATTGTATACCAGTTGACTAGTCAGATAAAACTGGTATATAATCAACACTGCAACGGCGTGTTGTCGTTGCGGGGTATAGCAACCCCTGAAAGACGCCGGTTATTCGGCGAAATCCAATCCAACCAGGTTGGAGGGTCGTGAATATATCGAATAAACGACACTATATCTTTCATAGTTGCTAAACTCCAACCACTTGAAATTACTTCGGTGTTTTTTCTTTTATGAACGTGGGTGATAATGACACTGGGCCAAGAAATTGAAATAATTCGCCGTGAATGCAATTTGCCAATGCGGGTCGTGTGCGACATATTCAACACAACCGAAGGCGAATATCACCAGATAACCACCGGACGGCGGCGCCCAACAGTATTTCAACTGATTATGTTTATCGATGCCACGCGCCGACCATTAAATTCAATAAATGCAATGACATACAGATCCTAGGCCAATATTTGTTTTTGCAATGCAATTAATTTCTGGCATCCGGCGGCCCCCATTTCCATCAGGCGCGTGATTTGTTCTGGGGTGAATGGATGCTGTTCACCGGTGGCCTGGATTTCAACAAATCGACCATCGCCCGCAACAACAAAATTTGCGTCTGTTTCTGCGGCGCAATCTTCGTCAAAATCCAAATCCAGTATCAATTCGTTGTTCCACAGGCCGGCTGAAACTGCGGCAACATAATCCCGTACAGGGTTTTCGCTGATGCGGCCTGCCGCAATCAATCCGCGCACCGCCAGCACCATCGCAACATATCCGCCCGTAATGGATGCGCATCGCGTACCACCATCGGCCTGGATAACATCGCAATCAATCGTTATTGTGTGCCGCCCCAGTACATCCATATCAACCACACTGCGCAACGCGCGTCCAACCAGACGGGAAATTTCCGCACACCGATGGTCGCGCATCATTGTTTCGCGGCCCTTGCGCACGCCATTTGCCCGCGGTAACATAGAATATTCGGCCGTGACCCATCCGCCTGTTTTATTTTGTACCCGTTTCCAGACCGGCTGGTTCAAATCTACCGATGCCGTGCACAAAACATGCGTGCCGCCAACCTTGATTAAACATGAGCCTTCGGCCCATTTGTTAACCCCTGTTTCCATTGATACAGGGCGCATCTGGTCAGGCTGGCGCAATGATGGTCGCATCATATATTCATCCTTTGTTTGGTCAATTTACGCATCACTATATAACAACCCGGTCAAATTGCAATTTTTTTTAAATTTGATTTTTAATATATATGTTGCTATCCTGGGGGCGTTGAAAAAGGATTTTTATGTCAGCCAAGGCAAAACGCCTGTTTAAAAAGTTAGTCAGTTATTCAGGTATATTCTTTTTTATTCTGGCCGCAGGTATGCTGTGGTGGCAATTGCGCGAATATAGTTTTTCGGACATATTCCACGCAATTATAGCAATTGAGCCGATAAATTTGCTTGCGGCGTGCGTGGCGTGCTTTGCCGGGTATCTGGCGTTATCACTGTATGACTATCTGGCGTTACGGTATATTGGCGCGCGGGTGTCGTGGTGGAAATGGATGTTGGCAGGGATGCTGGGGTTCGCAATCAGTAATAACGCCGGGCATGCGGTGGTCAGTGGCGGGGCAATTCGATATCGGCTGTATACGCGGTGGCGTATAAACGGTGGCGACATTGTCAAGATGATAACTTTTTCCGGTTTTACATTTTTCTTGGGATGTTCGGCAATATTAATAGTGGGGTATTTTTTGGTACCGTCCAGCCTGCTGGACCGTTCTGTCGGGGCCAGCATTGGGATTAATACCCTGTTTATAATCTGTGCGGCGGCGGTGTTGGCGTACTTTGCCGCAACCATATTTTTCCAGCGCAAATCCATCAAAATCGGAAAATTAAAGTTCCAAGTGCCATCAACAAAAACCGCATTTCTGCAAATGGCGTTGGGCGCGGCGGACAGTTTTCTGGCAGGATTGGTATTGTATGCCTGTCTGTTGCCGTTTGTCCAGATTCCATTTGGCACATACATCGGATTGTTTGTAATCGCGCAAACAACCGGTATTTTCAGCCAGGTTCCCGGGGGCATCGGTGTTTTTGAAAGTATATTCTTGCTGGCCCTGCCCGACACGGTGGACAAGGCTGATATTTTCGGTGCCCTGTTGGCGTACAGAATAATTTATTATGTGCTGCCACTGGTTGGCGTTGGCGGGTTATTCTTTATATACGAAAACTGGCTGCGTTCGCGAATGAAACGGTGGCTGGCCGATGCCAAGGAAAAAATTCCCCATATTCCAGAAAAAATAAAAAATATTCACCGGCGAAAAAAATAATTACCTTGCTATCGTGTATATTTGCATGCTATGCTGGTAGGTGCGTATTACAATGGGGTTAATATAAGTGTTTGTATTGTCACTGATTTTTGCAATTCGAATGGCACTGTTTATTATCGTGGTGCATTCCCTTGGCATGGGCATGGACGCCCCACGGGGACGGGTTGGTGCCATTGCGTACGCGTATAAAACAAAAGGATTACTAGATGTCAAAGAAGATTTATGTGGACGCAGTCCACCCGGAAGAAACGCGTGTGGTGGTGGTGGATACCGCGACCAACCGCGTTTCTGATTTTGACGTTGAAACAACCACAAAGCCACAGATAAAAGGGAACATTTATCTGGCCAAGGTTATTCGCGTTGAACCTTCCTTGCAGGCGGCATTCGTTGATTACGGTTCGGGCAAGAACGGATTTTTGCCGTTTTCTGAAATTCACCCTGATTATTACCAGGTGACCCCAGAACAAAAAAAGAAATTGATTGAATTGGCGCACGCCAACATCATTGATGATGACGAAGACCCAGATGACGAAACAGACGAAGTCGCGGAATACGATGACCACAGTGCCGGTGAAGATAACAAGGAATTCGCCAAACGCGCACGTGAATTCAAAATCCAAGATGTTATAAAACCGAAACAAATCCTGTTGGTCCAGGGGGTCAAAGAAGAACGCGGCCAAAAAGGCGCGTCAATGACGACATATCTGTCACTGGCGGGTCGGTTCGCGGTGCTGATGCCGAATTCGCGCAAGCGCAACAGTTATGGAATATCTAAAAAGATTTCTGATAAAACAGAACGCGCACGCCTGCGCGAGATACTGCATGAACTGAAAATACCAAAGGGTATGACGGTTGTTCTGCGTACGGCGGCGTTTGGTGCAAATGCGGTCGATATTGCCAAAGATTATGATTACCTGGTAAACCTGTGGAACGAAATCCGCAAAACAACACTGGAATCAGTTGCACCGGTCACCATCCATACCGAAGATTCACTGTTGCGCCGCGTGGTTCGCGACTTCTTGTCGGACAAGGACGATGTTTTAATCATCCAGGGCGAAGAAGCATATGACGCCGCAAAGCAATACTTTGTTCAAATGTATGGCCGCGCCCCGCGCAAACAATTGGTGCAATATCGCGACACTGCCGTGCCACTGATGGTCAAGGCCGGGGTTGAAAAACAACTGGAAGGTATGCACGGCCCATATGTGCAATTGCCATCGGGCGGTTCACTGGTTATTAATCAGACCGAGGCAATGGTTACAATTGATGTTAATTCGTCCCGTGCGATTAAAGAAAAAGATATCGAACAAACCGCGCTGAACACTAACTTAGAGGCCGCCGAAGAAATCGCCCTGCAATTGCGTCTGCGTGATTTGGCGGGGATTATCGCGATTGACTTTATCGATATGGAAGAAGAAAAGAACAATCGTAAACTGGAAATGAAAATGCGCGAAGTTATGAAACGCGACCGCGCCCGCACCCAGGTGGCAAAAATTAACAACTTTGGGGTGTTAATGCTGTCGCGCCAGCGTCTGCGCAGCAGTTTTATGGAATCATCCTATGTCCAGTGCCCGCACTGTATGGGGGCCGGGGTTGTGCCATCTATCCAGACGGCATCTATTATATTGTTCCGGCATCTGCAAGAAAAACTGTTGGCGAAAAGTGCCCAGAAAATCATCATGACGGTCCCAACCGATGTGGCGATTTATCTGCTGAACAACAAACGCGCAGAATTGGCGGCAATGGAATCAGAATTCGAAACAGAAATCGTGATTATTGGCGATGACAGCCTGATGAACATTGACCAATATTCTATCCAGCGCGTTGCCCCAGAACAAAATAAAACAGACGATATGCTGAACGCGTATGCACCATCGACTGATGCAAAAAAGAAAAATGCCCAGCATATGGATGCACGCAAAACAACAATGAACGCCCCGCGGCGGCGGCGCAAAAAGGCACCTGCAAAAAAGAAAACCATTTGGCAGAAACTGGTCGGGTAAAAAACGGGGCGCACGCCCCGTTTTCATTGCTGATATTTCGTCACCCCACAGTAACACAGCAAAATTTTATGCCCTTTCCCGTTCTTTGGCAATTGCGTTTTCAAAATCATCCTGGTCCCAGATGGTGACCCCCAATTCCTGGGCGCGGGCCAGTTTTGATCCGGCATCTGTCCCCGCCAGAACGATATCTGTTTTGGCCGATACGCTGGACTGCACACGCGCACCCATGCGTTCCAAAATCTCGCGCGCGGCGTCACGCGTATAATTTGCCAATGTCCCCGTCAGTACAACCCGCTTGCCGGCCAGTGGCCCAGATGGCGCCGCCGCCACTGATGCAGGTGCCTGGATGTTTATCTGTGCTAACAATTCGTCCAGCACCGCAATATTATGCCCATCGGCAAAGAATGATGTGATTTCATCGGCCATCACATCGCCAATACCGTCAATCTGTTTTAGCCGCCATGCCGGCGCCGCACGCAATGCATCCAATGTGCCGAATGCACGCGCCAAGATTTTTGCGGTTACTTCGCCAACCTCTGGTATGCCGATGGCGAATAAAAATCTGTGCAGTTCAATATTACGCGCATGTTCAATTGATGCGTCTAAATTTGATACAGACTTTTCACCAAACCCGTCCAGTTGTCGAATTTCGTCACCGTGACGCGATACCAGCGTGAATATATCTGCCGCATTTTTTATCCAGCCACGCGATACAAATAATTCTAATTGCTTTACCCCCAGACCATCTATATCAAAACCCTTGCGCGAAACAAAGTGTTCCAGTTCCCCAATCCGCTGGGCCGGGCACCCCAATGTATTTATGCATCGGCGGGCAACCTGGCCAGATTCTTGGACAACATTGCCGCCACAGACGGGGCATTTGTCGGGAAATACAAATGGTACAGCATTTGGATTGTCTTCGGCAACGCCAACAATTTGCGGAATTACATCGCCCGCGCGTTGAACAATAACCTTGTCGCCAATATCAACCCCCAGGCGCACTATTTCATCCGCATTATGCAATGTCGCACGCGATACCAGCACGCCACCAATGTTTATCGGTTCCAGTTCTGCAACCGGGGTCAGCACGCCCGTACGCCCAACCTGGACCGTGATGTCACGCAGTGTGGTTATACCGCGCGCCGCCGGGAATTTATAGGCAACCTCCCACCGGGGGCTGTTGGCGCGGGCGCCCATGCGTTCTTGGATATCAACATTATTTACCTTTAACACCAACCCGTCAATATCGAACGGGATATCGGCGCGTATCATCATTGTATCATCATACGCGCGCTGGATTTCATCCAATGTATGTGCATGGTGCGCCCAACGCCGCGTGGTCTTGAACCCCCACGATTCCAGCCGATCAAAATATTCTGACTGGGTCGCCCATGTACGCCCAGATATTTCCCCATATGTGTATGCAAATGCCGACAAGTGTCGCGCCGCCGTTACCGCCGGATTTAATTGACGCAACGATCCTGCCGCCGCATTGCGCGGATTGGCAAAGACCTTGTCCCCGGTGTCGGTGGCCGCCGCGTTCAATGCCAAGAAATCTGTACGCGACATGTATACTTCGCCACGCACCTCTATAATATCGGGAAAGTCGCCATGTAATTGATGCGGAATATCAGGGATTGTTTTCAGATTTTCAGTAATATCTTCGCCGGCAACCCCACTGCCCCGTGTCAGCCCCCGCACCAGACGCCCATGTTCATACCGCGCGGCGTACGAAACCCCATCAACCTTTAATTCAATAAATATATCTTTGTCCGCCAGTTTATTAAACCAGTCTGCAACATCGGCCTGGGTAAACACATCAGAAATCGATAACATTGGCACACTGTGCGGATATGATTTAAACTTTTCAGACACCGCCGCGCCAACATGCGATGACGCACCGTTTTTCGCCAATTCTGGGTATTCTGATTCAATTGCCAGCGCGCGTTTTTTTGCCGCATCATATGTTGCATCGTCAACAACAGGGGCATCATTTTGATGATATGCAATGTCCCATTCGTTCAGTTTTTTCATCAAATCGGCATGTTCTGCCAAGATTAGTAAATCAGGTGTCTTTTGCATGCCACAATTATAAAAAATTCCCGATGCCAATACAATGGAAATATGTTTCAATTTCTGGCACGGCAATCACGCGGAAAATAGTTCGCAAATTCAGTCCAACTGGTATTTGTTGCGTTCATTATCTTGACCAGGCTGCCCACAGACATCCAATGCGGCTTGCCATCTGCGCCAATGCGCTTGCTTTTATTCAGCGCGGTGATATCCAAACCACTGATTTGTGCCATACGCGCACATGAAATATTATTCGCCGCGGCCAAGTTATCTATGGCACGCCAAAACATAGAATTGGTCAACATTACCCGTCCCCTCCACCATTTCTGTCGCCTTGAAATCCTTGACTGTATTCTAATTATGATTGAATTCTTGTTAAAAATCAATTCTTTTTTACAGGAAAATATTCATACAAAAAATCCCGCACCGATGGCGGGATTTTATCGCAAATAATATGCGTATGATTACTTGTTCTGTTCATCCAGTCCGTGCAGCAATACTTCCTTTAAATCATTTGGAATCATGCCTGTTGTGGAATATCCACAGTCAACATGGTGCACTTCGCCGGTAACCGCACTGGACAGATTACTGAACAAATACACGGCCGCACCAGACACATCGTCCAGCGTCATGTTACGGCGCAATGGGGTCTGTTCCGCGTTCAGGCGCAACATGGATTTCATGCCGCCAACACCAGACGATGCCAGGGTCATAATTGGGCCTGCACTGATTGCGTTGATACGAATCTTGTCCCGCCCCAGATCGGATGCCAGATAACGAACACTGCTGTCCAGGGCGGATTTTGCAACACCCATAACATTATAGTTTGGTACCGACTTTTCCCCGCCATAGTATGTCAGGGTCACAATGCTGCCGCCATCGGTCATCAATTTTGATGCGCGCCGCGTCAGATCGACCAACGAATACACAGACACATCCATCGTATTTTTAAAATTCGCACGGGTCGTATCGGCATAGCGGCCAGTCAATTCATTCTTGTCCGAAAACGCGATTGCGTGCAACATGCCGTCCAACCTGCCCCATTCTTGTTCAATTTTGTTGAACAAATCGTCCATTTGTTCATCGTTTTGAACATTGCATTCCTGGACAAATTTGGCGCCGATGGATTCTGCTAACGGGCGTACGCGTTTTTCCAGGTTCGGCATCGCATACGGCATGGCGATTTCAGCCCCTTCGTCATGGGCCCGCTTTGCAATAGCCCACGCCATAGACCAATCATTTGCAACACCTGTGATTAAAATCTTTTTTCCTTTTAATAACATTTTGTCTTCCTCTATGTTTTATTGGACGGTGAAAAATATAGCACCAAAAAAGCAAATTCGCAATGAATAAAAAAACACTTGAAATATGATTTAAAAGGATATATGATATGCGGGCTATTCGGGCATAGTTCAGTCGGTAGAACAACGGACTGTTAATCCGTATGTCACTGGTTCGAGTCCAGTTGCCCGAGCCAAGAATTTCCGCAGATTTCTGCGGATTTTTTATTGTCTGTCTTATACCCTATTTTTATGCAAAACTGGATGAAAATGGCTCTAAATTGCCCCAGTTGTAGAACAAAAACACATATTTGACACACAGTAATATATACCATTACTGCTGAAATCATCTCTGAAATCATCTCTGATTTCAGGTATGAAATCAGCCCTGAAATCACACATCAAATCTACATCTTGCTTTTATAACGAATTTGTGATATAATTGTTCTCAATTGAACAGGCGACATTTGTCGCTTTTTTTATTTACCTAGATTTTATTCCTGTTTTTTCTTGTAGGAGGTTCCATGGCAATTGCAAAGTTATTGCGAGCCAAAAAGGCAAAGAACGACGAATTTTATACGCAATATAAAGATGTAAAATCTGAGTGCGACCATTATATGTCGCATTTTTTTAATAAAATTATTTACTGCAACTGTGATACTGCAGATAGTGCGTTTGTCCGATATTTTTCTGAATTAAAAGCTCAAGGGCTGATACGTGATATCTGGTTCAGTGGCGGATTGGGCGGTGCTGATTTTCGCAGTCCAGAATCAATAGAACGATTAAAACAGGCGGATTTAATTATAACGAATCCGCCTTTTTCTTTGTTTCGTGAGTTTATAGAACTGCTATTTACCAACAATAAACAGTTTCTAATTCTTGGTAACAGAAGCGCAATAGTTTACAAATACATATTTCCTAAAATAAAAGCCAACGAACTTTGGTTCGGTGTTCGTAGGTGGAGTGGTGGAATAGATTTTATAACAGAAAATGGTCTACGTGGTGTTCCTGCTATATGGTTTACCAATATTAAACACGGTTTTGTGCCACCCAATTTACCCTTTAAGAAATCGGTTTTTATGCCACAATATGACAATGCGAATGCAGTAAACATCGATAAATCAGCTTATTTTCCACCTGATTACACAGGTATTGTAGGTGTACCGATAACTTTTTTAGAATGGTATAACCCAGAAAAATTCGAGTTGTTGGGTAGAGACAAAGAATTTACAACAGATGGTGACATTTGCAGAATAAACGGAAAACCTGTTTATATTCGCTTATTCGTTCGAAGAATAAAAGATTTGCATAAATGTGAATAAAAACATTATACTATCATATTATGAAGCATTTAATTGTCTTGTTGCTATTGCTACTACCAGTAAGTGGGTTTGCATTTGATGTGAGTCAATTAAATGAATGCTCTTTTGTGACGACAAAAACTTTCACAAAAAGTGATAGTATGGAAGTAAATAGATATATTCAAAGCACACAAGGGCTAGTCGATTTATTCGGTACAAAACGAGTAGATTCAAAAACTCGTTATGTTTATCAAGGCAATGAGCAAATTGAGCTGGTCAGCGATTCTAGCTGGCGATATTTCTTTCCTGATTCATGGAATGGTCGTGGTAAAGGAAAGCTAATATATGACCAAAATGAGGTCATGCGTTCTGGTGCAGCCGGTGATATGCTTGTTGTCGCAAATTGTGACGAAGAAATTTTATTGTTACTGATTAAACAAAACCACCCAATGTCAAAAGAAGTGTATAGTTTTATCGGTATCAATGAAATGATTGATAATGAACCACAATCAAAACCATCTTTTTTTGAACGGTTATTTGGCACTAAAAAATCAGAAGCTAAGCAAGCAGAAAAATTGGCAAAGGTTGAATTATCCGTTTCTGATGAAAAACCAGCGCAGAAAAAGCAACGCAAACGAAAATATTCTGAACCAGATATGGATTTGTCACCAACCGCCTATGAACAGATAGATTTTGAAGCAATGCGCCATAAAACGAATAAAAATATTGTAATTATCGGTGAAGCTCGGGTTGTTGATGGCGATACGTTAGTTATTGAAGACTTATTTAATATTAGAATGGTCGGGATTGATGCGCCAGAAAGCAAACAAACATGCAAAGATGCGAAAGGTAAAGAATACGCATGTGGTGAACAATCTACAAAACATTTACAGACCCTAATCGGTCGAGGACGTGTTAAATGCGAAATGCGTGGAACTGGTAAATATGGCCGTCATACAGCATTATGCTATAATTCTAAAAACGAAAATTTGAACAGGAAAATGGTTGAGGACGGTTATGCTGTTGTTTCTACATATCCCCCCATCTTGTTTGCCGACTCTGAAAAGAACGCCATAGAAAATAAGCTAGGCATTTGGCAAGGGGATTTTGTACACCCGAACTGTTTCCGCCATAAAAAGAATGAGAACTGGGATAAATCCGTTTGCGATGGATATAAAAATTATCGTGGTTGGTCAACCATTGAAAAATAATTACACTTATAATTTTTTGTGTGATAATCCCCCACTACCAAAATGCCAAGTACTGCTCTAATTTAATTAAAACGTAGCTAATTGTACTTGTCCCGGAAAATTTTCGGATGGAGGCTTATGGAAAAAATACCAAGAAAGGGCAATTACCGCTAGCCCAACACCAACTGAGACAAGCATCGCTGTGTTATGATTTTTATCACTTGATACAGACTTCGAAGCTCCAGAACGATAGCACCAAACTGTATCGCCCTGAAATGTTCCACAATCAGACCAAGAACTTGGCGCACTATTACATGGGCTAATTCCTCCACCTGAGACATTACGACACCAATCAGCAGAGGCGTTAAAAGTGAACAATATACAAAAACAAGTTATAAAAACTGACAACAATTTCGTCATTTTCCTTTCCTTATGTTTTTGTTAATTATATACATAGCAACTATTTACTTCTGTTGCAAGTGTTTTAACTGTTAATGTAAGAAATCTAAAACCTTTGCATCATAGAAAATTCTATACCCCATTTATCAAATTCACGTTGCCATATATTTGAATCACGGCGCATATAACTAAATGTGAAAGTTGGAACAAAATTCCATACCTCCAATTTACTATTTGAAATTGATACTGCATACCTCTGTGTTAAACTGCTTTCTGCAATTTGTTCAAACTTTCCGTCTTTTACAACCCAGCGCATATCATCATAATCCTGCAAATACGCAGATACATCAAAATATACATTGAACTGTGCCGGCAAATCTATCCCAAAACCTATTCCTAAACTTGGTCGCCAATTTGAATACACTCTATCCTTTGTAACCTCTCTTGCAACCCCTAGTCGCAACATTACATATTTTGAGGAATCAAACGAATGTATAAAGCGACTTGTAGCGTCATACGTTTGACCATCTAAAATCAATCCAAAATCATCGTATGTATTATCACTAACAAGAAGCGACAGTTGCCCAGATGTCTTACGTGTAAAATCATAGTTTATATTTAAACGCCCACCAGCAGACCAATTATAAGGGTTCCAACCATACCACCGCCTGCTTGCCGTTGCAGCAAACCATATATCACCGTTTTCCCATACATACCTTGGTCCTGAACTTACAAATAATAACAAGTCATCAAAATCGTGCTTATTATAGATGTTTGCATAAATATTCGCATCCGATTTCCAACGCCACTGTTCTGACAATCGAAACTCGTAATCACCACCTAAAACGAAGTTAAAACCAACTGCTTTTTCTGGCTCAGGTAATTGTCTACATAATGGTCCAAAAATCGTATCGACACATTCTTCCCCACCAACAGAAGTGTTAATATTATTATCTGGTGCCATGCCTAAGTTTAAATACACATTCCAGTTTTTGTTCTGACGAATTACGTATCTCATATAATTCATCACATTTTTTATATCGTCTGGTAAGTCTTTACCTGCCATGGCACGACGTAACTGATAATCCGCCTGACGCCATTGTTTTGTATTCATATAGCAAATTGCTAATTCAAATCGAACTCTTGCTAAATCTGGATATTTATCAAGAATCTTGCGATATATCTTTATTGCCGTTTCATAATCTTTGTTCGCAGCAGCAACACGCCCACGTAAGAAATTTTGTTCAATATTTAATGCAACATTATTCGCTTCAGGCAACTGCTTTAATATCTCATCTGCATCTTTAATATTTCCAGAATCTATCAAAGCACCCGTTATTTTTAGGGCATCAACCATAGAAACAGTAACTTCATGTTGTTTTTCGGAACCAACATTCTCTGCCCAGCATACTTCTGGCAATAAACAGACAATAATTGCAAGTATAGCTTTTCTCACTATATTACACCAATTTTTATTAAAGATATTCTAAGTATATGTTAATTTTTATTACATAAATATCAATTGTATTTTTACCAATAACATACAATCTTTTACAGAATGTATAGACTAGTTCTAGGCCAATTGCACATCACAATATCGTAGTAAAAAATGATTATTGAGTCTTTTTTCAATTACTTTGCCCCAAAAGCAATGTCCAGTTTTATATCAGTTTCATGCTCTTGAAACTGAAGCAAACCATTTGCCTCTGTTGGTATACCATTTTCTGGGTTCGGAGCGTAATAATTCACATTCATATTTGCACCAGACATAATAATATTCCCGTTTGCATCTGGTTGAATTCCAAACTTTACTAAATCTTCCTTATTTTTATAGTTACTAAACACAATTGTACCAGTAGCATTATCTTGCACATTTATATCGTACCAATTCCCAAACGTGGCTCCAAGACTACTAATACCGCTTGCACTATCAAAACGAAGAGTTGCCTTGCCATCTAAAACAACTGTAGCAGAATTCGAACTGGCTTGTCCAACCGCTCTTCCTGTAAAATTTACATTAGTAGCAATTTTTGAAGTATCAACTCTATTTGCAGCACCAACATCTATAAAAGGAATATTTTCACTTATAATATTTTGTTCGCCTGTGATGTTTATTTTATCTATTTTATACGTTCCAAAATTAGAATACGACAATCCCAATTCTTTTCCTAGAGAATCATATTCTTTTATATCTTCAATGTTTATTTCGTCTACATATCTTAAACCAGAAACCCTACGAGACGGTCTTCCTCCAGTATCTTCTTTAGGCACATAGTCTGTTTTATCGCCACGATCGTCATTTGGTGAACGTTCCGAACTATCACCTCTTCCATCACTAGGCACATAATTTGTACTATTTCCTCGACCATCTGTCGGATTACGTCCCCCAGTGTCACCCCGATCATCTTCTGGGGTATGTGGCACCTCGCCACGATCGTCACTTGGTGTACGACTGGCAGAGTCACCGCGACCATCAGTTGGAATATGTGGACTGCAACCGCGACCGTTATCTACACAAGTTGGTGTATACCCCCCACCACCGCCACCACAGGCACTCAACAACATAACGATTATCAAGCAAGTTATTTTTTTCACTTCTCTCTCCCAACTTATTTGTGAGTTCCTATCTCTTTGCTTTAAGTATACCACAAAAACACAGTACAAACAAGCCCATTAAACAAGAAACGGCTAATCTGAAAACAATCTACAAATAACTTAGACTGTTATGATTAGCCGTCTTTTCTAACTATATTACGATATTAGCGAACTTTTTCTTGCGCCTTTCTCAGCTGTTCTATTTTTAACAACCAAACCGCTCCTGTTCCACCAACACCGCCGGCACCACCTTGACCATTGATGCCTCTACCAGGTGAAGTCGGGTTAACCCCATTTTGACCAGATGTCCAGGCGCCGCCGCCACCGCCACCTTTTCCACCGGCAACTCCTGTCATACTCGGTCTGCTTGCTGGAGCAGTACCATTAGATCCATTTCCGCCTGCAATATACTGTGCGATATCGTCTGCAGAAAGAGTCATTATATTGCTCTCTGTAATAGACAGCCCATTGACACTTGCTCCACGACCACCTAACCCAGCACCGTCAATATTTTCAGCACCTTTGCCACCAGTACCTCCTGCTCTAACAGTTCCTCTTACTGCACCAACCGTTGAACTTTCACCACTACCGTTACTGCCTTGTCCTCCAGGTATTGGGCTGATGGATGGCATTGTACCAGAGGATACTCTTATCCCCGGATTTCCCCCAGCACCACCACCACGAGATCCAACGTAACCCTGCGCTCCAACAGAGTCACCAGGAATAGCTGGAGTATTTCCTACCCCTCCAACTGTGGATCCAGAGCCTGCTTTTGGTATACTAAGATTTATCGCACCAACTAAACGGGTAACGTTTTCACTAATCTCAATGTTTAAAGCCCCGGCCTCAACATTTTGATAAGTATTTACAAAAACATATGCTCCGCCACCGCCGCCACCGCCAGCTGCGCCATCATCACGAGTAGCAGGTCTATAGTTATTTGCCCTAGAAGTTCCACCTTTCGCACCGTTACCTCCAGGTCCAATAACCACAACCCTATAGGTACCGGCTTCAAGTGTTGTTGAATACTGTCCAGCTGATTTATAACTTAACAACGCCATTTTGCCCTCCTTATTTTTGCTTTTTGTGACTATGAAAACCGTATCATAGCCTTCACTAAAAAGATTACATTCATAAATAAATCCCACAAGTTTTTTATTTTTAAAAGTCAAACTTTATTCACTTGAAAAAATGCTTTTTACAGTTATAATTATTACTTGTCAAAACCGCAAAAAACAAGACTTTTTTCCTATTTTCAAAGGAGAAATAGAATGAAAAAAATTATCTTACTAATTACTTGTAATCTCTTAGCTGCATGTAGTTTATGGAATGAAGATATAAGTAAATATTCTTCAAACTCCGGCTCCAATCGTGACCCATATGATCCAAGTGTAGAAGTTCCATATAAAAACATTGCTCACGAGAGCAATAAAAAGGTTACGAATATGGTATCTACAACTTATGACCAATTAAACAGATTTATTGCACACAGAATGGGCGGTTATTCTGCTTTCCCTATAAACGATTATCAAGAAATCGCAAAACTAGCCGTTTGGCTAACTTCAGAAGAAAGAACTGCAAAAGAAATTGAAGATAAGTTTTATGAGAATGCTGTTTTGCTGCATAATGCTATGTATGTTGTTAATAAAAAATTAGCAGGCTGTGTAAATTTCACCGCTTCAAGCTCAGGCGCAGATGCAGGGGCCTGTTTTGTTAAGTGGAGAGAAGAAAATGCAGATAAATTTGACAAAGCTGCCCAAGATATTCGTGACAATGCGGACTTAATCAGTCTTCAGGAAGCAAGCTTTTCAACTAACAACGATACGGTTTTACGTTTCCTGTTAAATGACGCATCGCCGAATGGTGCAGATGGTGAAATAACAAAAATCGAAGTAAATGGGACACGATATACTCGCATTGATGACAGTAACTCATTCCAAAATGGGGATGCTATTTTAACGTATAATTCACTTGGGAAAGAATTAGGACTTTCTTACTCTGATTTTGGAAGTTACTATATATTGAATAAAAAAACGGACAAAATCTTAACAAACAATACACCTTTTGCCGGTGGTTACGAAGCCCGTGAAGTTACTAACATTTCTCAAGATATGAAATTCACAGGTCGTGCTGTTGGTGTGGTAACAAACAATAAAAATTCTTCCGAGCGCATAGATATATCTGGAACGGCCACATTAAACTTTGACCAGAAATCTGGCGTAAGTACTTTAGGTGCCAATTTTTCCAATTGGTACGACATAGTTGTTCAAAACGATTCCGCAGGAACAATCAAGTTTAATAATTATAAGAATAATGCGAACAACTACGACATGCAGGTTTCTGGCAGTCCAGTTGAAGGGACAATAACTGCAAATGGTGCAGATTTAAATGTTAAATATTATGGTCAAGTACCAACAACTGGAATACCAACAGAAGCCTCTGGTCTGGTTCAATACAATGACCCTAACAGCATAAAATTAGATATGGCTTTCGGGGCAAACTAATCAATACCTTGCCCCGTAATTGCTATTTGTCATCGCAAACTGTATCGTAAACAATATTATTTGAATCTATTTGTTTTATCGTTTCTGGTGTATCATTGTCATAATCTGCATAGACAGGTCTATATAACAAGCAATAATCACTTACGCTTATATTTCTTGTGCAACCTGTCACGCACAGCAGGATCAGTATCAAGGCTGTTCCTAGCACGATTACCGCTTTCCATGTTCGCCAAAATCTTATTAGTTTGATGTGTTTTTTCATTTTCCTTTCCTTTTTTTATTCCAAAAAAATAAGCCAATGCAATTGCACCAGCTACAATGTAGCCCCAAAATTGTTTTATGTATTTTAGCATCTTAACCCCTCGATTATTTCTTTATCTGTGTACGGCTGTTTCCCGTTTTCGTGTTTTATGATGGATTTTACTAGTGCAAGCAACACTTTTTCATCTGCTAGATTCAATTTTGACGTTGCATTAAAACCTGTCTGCTGACATATGCTGCGAATGTATGCATTCGTATCATTTTCACATGGAGGAGCCCATCGTTTAACTATTCCTGCAACTGTATTTATCCCATACTTTGTATTATATACTTTTATTATTCTTGCCAGCGCACGTATTCCATACTTTGGCTCTGTAAAAACGCAAAACCCACCGTCACTTGGGGGTAGTGCTAACCCAACCCAACCTATTGCATTATAGCGTATATTACCTGGGTTGTTGTTTCTTATTCCTCTTGGTTCATGTTTCATTTTTTCCTCGTTTTCTACTAAATATGTTGATTATGTTTTCGCCAAATGCTGCTGCAACAAATACCCCCACTAATTCAATATCGTAGTTTAAAAAGGCTAAAACTATTGCAGTAATACCAAACAAAGCACAAGCATATCTTCTTGCTAGCGGATTTCCATTCTGATCTGAAAACATCCTGCCCAAATATGTAAAAAATTTTCGCATCAATTTACCCCCTTTATCAATATCTTCACATCGCCTTTTATCTCGTACAACGACTCTTTAATTATTTTTAAATCCGACTCTAAGGTATCAGTTCTTTGCTCCAACTGTTCTAACCTAGTATTAACTGATGAGTGGTGAGATTCTGCCCTAATTACAAAACCTATCAATGCCACTATTACTCCGTATAAGATCCGACCATCTATCCGCATCTTAAACCCCTCTCGTTCCTGCTGATGTTTAACCATTGACTACTCCCTTGGTTTAGTTGCCTCTATACTTGTCTTATAACCCGAAGAATTCAGTACGTGCATAGCTGCTTTAACAATCCAGGTCCCTAGTATTTCTTCGGCTCCAGTCTGAATATCGAGCACGCTTTCCGCTGACAACAACGGGTTTCCTGGCATATCTATATTTAAGGTATATATACCTGTACGCATATTTGCCAACTTGGCATTTGCCCTACTCTTTGCTTGAATTTCGCTATTAAATGTTTCTCGAAAAGTGTATGTCGGGCTTTGATTACCAATCGTAACCTCTTTTTCTTCCCCGGCATCGAAATCATAATATTTGGCAACCACTCTGCCATACTTATTGCGCTCGGTTATTCGTAATGAATAATCAGACAATTCGCCAACTTGTATTTTAGGCAGTGGTGTACCATCTGGAAATTGGCCTGTATAGGGGTCAATAAACAATAATTTTCCACCGGATATTTTTACTGACCCGCCATATTCTGTTGCTAAACGCTGAATGAAAGCACAATCACTTTCACACGTTTGGTCTATATGGTCTATAAATATGCCTTTATATGCGCTTGATAGCTCCGCTTGCATACCATATGCATTTGCTAATGCGCTAACTATCGATGATAAATTTTGATTTTCCCAAGATTTGCTTTTAGGGCTTCTAAAACTTCCTAAATCATGCAACATCGAATTTGATGCTCTAGCGGTTATAGTCAAAGTTTCTGGCGGTGCGTTGAGCTCTATTTCATCAACTACAAACTGCCCCATTGAATATATATCACTATCATATCCTAACGAAATCTGTAAATTTGCGCCACAAGAAGGAATCTCAAAAACAGAATCTCTGTTATCTAATTTTATCGTAAGTGTATCAGATACAAGTCCTATTTCATCACTGATACTTAGTGACAACAACCTTGACTGTAATAAATCTGTTACGTCTTTATTATCGGCTATGATTGAAAAGTTAGGTTTCATTATTGCCAAATTTTAATTTTCTGTTTTTGATTTTTTTCTGGAATTATCGGTAAAGTTATTTGTACTCCGGCCGGCAACACCGCATCATATTGTCTTAAATGTCGATTTTGTTCTAAAACCTGTTCCAACACACCACTAGTTTTTCCATAATGTCGCCAAACTATATAATCTAACGTATCACCATCAACTGTTACATATACCGTCATAACGCACCTGCTACTTGTTGAACAATACCTAATAAGCCCTGTTGCTGTTCTTCACCATATCGTTTAAGAGATAATGTGAAGGACACCTTGCGTGCTGTGCCATCCTTTAGGAAAGTTGTTTGAACTTCATTTATAGAGGTTATGCACCAACGCCCGAAAGCTGTTCCATTTCCGCTTATAAGCATTAAAGGAAGCCCTAAACCGGCTTCAGCACGCATCAGGCTAACTTGACGTATTCCACCCTTGAACTGCGGATATATTTCGCCTTGCAACGTAATACTGTCCATACCCGGTCCGACAAATTGCATTGCTGGCGTAGTACCAAGCCTTTGTTGTTCTTGCCAGTTATATTCCGTGTTGCGAGCTAACAAGTTATACGCGGCATTGGAAATACAGAATCTGTATACCCCCAATATCATCATCATGTTGATATTAAGGGCAGAATTCAGATTTATTTTTCCACCTACACTTTGTAATAAATCGCCTACACTTGACATTTCTTATTCTCGTTCCTATATACATCCTGTAAAAAATAAAGGAGTTGAATATGGATTTAGCTGTTTTAATCAATCTAGAAAGCGAAACGGCAAAAACTGCAAATAAAGCACTGCCACCTGATGGTATCCATGTACACGTACATGGCAATGGTCGTTCAACAGAATTGAACCCAAATGCAAATCACCATAAAATTTCTAAAAACAGAGTTTTCATCCTTAAAAATGTTACCCCTGGCGATGAAGTAACCATAACATTCAAAGATATTGAACGTTCTGAAATAATACCTGCTGATAGCGAATATATTATGGTTAATATCTAATCATAATTCACGCTACGTTGTTTTCGGTTGCTGTCCGCTTCTCGCTTATCTAGCTCTGATTTAACAGCAACCGCTACATCTTCTGCTGACATTCCTGGTGCTGCATTTATTGTGATTGGTGCAGATATTTCTACGTTAGAACTATTGTTATTTGCAGGTATCTTACTATGCGGCAATTGAGTTGCTGGTTGCCCCTGCAAAATGTTCTCAACAGACACAGTATCCCCAACCTTTGACATCTGTCCAAGATTGTTTGCACTCTCTGTTTCATTAGAACCAAACGCCCAATTCCATGCGCTACCCACCCAAGAGTTCTTGACCCATTCTTTAATACCTCCAAAGATTTCTCTGGCTTTATTCCATAAATTCGAAATCCAATTCCACACACGTTTGAAAACTTCTACAACAGGCTCAAACAAACGCTTAAAGAATGCTGATATCGGTTTCCAATATCTAATAATCAATGCCGCACCTATAGCAATTGCCGTTATTATCAATCCTATTGGGTTAGCAATAAAAGCGGTACCAACCGCCTTGATTATAGGTATTAAACCGACTAGACCAAGCCTAACAAATGAGAATATTGTACGAGCTTGTGTAAAAACGCTTATAATGCTTAAAACACCACCTTTAAGAAAGGTGAAACCGTACCCCAACGCAAATGTTGCCAATTTAGCAGATGTCAATCCTGCTACCGCTAAACCAATGTATTTAACCAAAGTAGGATGCTTTTCCGCAAACTCTGCTAAACTATGTGCTGCTTGACCAAATATTCCTACAACAGAATTTATTGCAGGTAATAGTGTTGAGCCGATATTTGTTGCTAAAACAGCCATCTGGTTTTTCAACAATTGAATATTATTTTCAGTTGTTGCCGAACGTGCCGCAAACTCCCGTTGCATACTACCCGTATATTCAGTTTCATCTGCAACTAATTGAAAGTTTGTTTTCAACATATCCAAACTTTCAACCAACGAGTTTACATGTCTGGTTGCCTCCTCGCCAAACATATCTTTCATGATTTGAGAGCGTTTGATCCCTTGAACTCGTGTCAAAGCCTCGAGCACAGTCATCAAAGCCTCTTTCCCGTTACCGCTTTCAATCAATTGAGTATAATCTTTCATAGATATCCCCAACTGATCAAATGCTTCACGTGCCGCCCCTGACGATACAGGGATTAGCTTTAGACGGCTTGTCATCATATTTATAGCAGTACCAGCAATTTCTGGCGTTTTACCCATAGCAATAAAAGCCCCAGCCAATGCAGACAATTCGTTATACGCCAAACCAAACGACTTGCCCATTGCGCCAGCACGTAGATCTACTTCTACAATTTCTGGAGCCGTTGCCGCTATGTTATTTGACAAATGGTTTATCACGTCCCCCACAAGCCCCATTTGCTCAATCGGCATCTGCAAAACATTAGAAAGTTTCGCCATTGATTGTCCTGCATCATCAGCGGAAAAATCAAAGGCAACAGACATTTGTGATGCAGTCTTTGCAAAATCTGCAAGTTTTTCTTTAGGGACCCCCAACTGTCCCCCAGCTGCAACAATTTGTGCCAACCCATCAAGAGACAGCGGAATTGTCTTTGATAGTTCTTTAATATCCGACTCCATCTGCCGAATTTCTTCTGGACTATCAAAATCTACCACTTTTTTTACATCTGCCATAGCAGATTCAAAAGCCAAAGCGGGTTTAACGAGTCCGTACAAACTTGTTCCCAGCGCAACCACATCCATTATTTGGCTACGATATGCAGCACGTTTTGCTAGGTTGGCTTGACGCTTGTTTTCAATATTAGAAAGAGACGTATATCTTGCCTTTAACACATCTATCGCATTCCCAAGCTGGTTTTGTTCTTTTCCCAACTGCTTGATATTTATTCCTGCTTGTTTCAAAGTACTTGATAATTCAGCAAGGCTATTACGATTTTGTGTATATGCGGTCTTAGCTAATAAGGCGTCTTTCTTTGCATTTCGAAATTCATTATTAAGTTGCTTAGATGGTTTTTCCGTAGCTTTAATTTGCTGTGCAAGTTTAGCAACCTGCTGTTCAGCATTCTTCCACGTTTGGTAAGAAGTCAATGTTTCATTACGCAACTGCTTAAATGCGGATATATTTTCACTGCTCTTATTCAAACCCTTTATTGCACTACCTAATGTAGATAATTGCTTTTCTGCGGTTCCAAACGCTCCCCTGAACGTTCCTCCAAGCTCTGCACCAATGATTACCGATACTGCCGTTTGAACACCCATATCAACCTACCATTTCTTTCTGCACCATAACCGCCGTTTGGTGCCAGTTATAAAAATCTTCTTCATCTAATTCTAATATTTCATGCAACGACCAGTGGGTTATGATCGATAACACTACTATTTCTCTACGGATATCACCTGCGAGTCGAAAAAACCGATGTATACCTTTTGTAGTTTCGTATAATCTGTTTCATCAAGTTCCTCAAGAACAGCAGGTGCTACATTACATAAGTTTGCAAATAAATGTATTTCTTTATTCTCATCTGATGTTTTCATGCTAGATACTGCTAAACGATCTTTGACTTTGCTACGCCGCATTTCTATTTCTTTATATTCCACCCCGTCCACAGTAACTGGGTATTTTAATTGTATTTTTTCCATAGTTTTTTTCCTTATAATCCTATCGCCTCACGAACAGCTGCCAATTGGTCTGTACCATCTATAACTCTAGTCATATTGTCTACGTCTATTTCAATGAGTCTGTTACCGCCTATATCCAAACTATAATACCGGCATGCTACAGTACATTGCAGAGTCGATTTGTCACCTGCCTTGAACTTCCCCATATCAACTTCAGTAAACATGCCTCTTAAACCGATTACCATAGGTGTTGTTGAAGTTTCATCAACCAGCGCACCACGTAATGTCAATTGCACACTATTTCCTGAAACTAAACCAAATTGTTTTAATAGTTCTGGGTCATATTCAATCAAAACAAATTGACATTCCAGTTTTTCCATTCCCAAATCAACAGAAATGGGGGCATCCATGCCCCCTGCTCTTATTTCTTCTGTCTTGATTGTAAGTTTTGGTGGTGTAACTTCCTCAGCACGCCCAGCATAACCACGTCCGTCAACAAATAAGTTAAAGTTTTTTAATATTTTGCTCATCTGGTTACCTCTTATTCAAAGATTTCTTCTAAATAATTGTTGACCATTCTTGAACGGAATGTGATGTGTTCCGCTGGATACGGTGCAGTAAAATCAAAATCAAACACTATTTTTCCTTGTTGTATCTGATCAGGAGTATTTAAACTGCCATCGGTCCAACATTCACCGCCAATAATCGCCCCAATATTTTTTAAATAGCGCAAATAATTATTCACACTTTCACATACATCTTCGCAATATGTCTTTGTAATGTTGCGATCTACCGCCCATAAGTGTGCGCTTAACAAACTATCATTTATGATATCTGCTGTACGACGAACACTTAAAAAGCACCATTTGCTATCCTCTGTTGCACTACGGTTACCCCATAATCTAAAACCATCTTGTTGGATTATTGTTGCAACATTATTTTCATTGAGATAATTTGCTACACAAACCGTATCCCCAAGTGTGAAATCTATAGGCTTTGAAATACCTGATATTCCGTTGATAGTCAAATTTGACGGCGACCACCAAAAACCACGATCATTATCTGATTTTGCAATAACCCCAGCCACATGAGCACTAGCAGGTTCTTCCATTATTTGGTCGCCTTTATAAACCTTAACCCACGGATATATGCAATATACACGAGACGAAGCAACGGTTTTAGCATGCTGTACTGCATCTTCTTTCGTAGAATTTGGGCAATCTACAACCGCTATTGCTCTCAAACGTTCTGCAACCGTCTTTAACGCCGTAACAACAGCATTTGTGGTTTCATCAGATGTTTGATGAGTAAAACCAGGTGCTATCAAAATACGTGGTTGAACTGCACATTCTGATTGTGAAGCCAGCAAACATTGTACGCCACGATAAGTACCGTCAGCATTTGTGCCACCTACTACATCTGCCTCATTTATCTTTGAGGCATCTAATTCGCCCTCTTCGTTCAAAAACTCTTCGTTTTCTGGATCTGCTACATTAACCACCACAACAACAGCACCAGTTTGATCAAAAATAGCATTTAACGCTGCAGGTATTGTATAGCCATCGGTATCTTCGCCAAATATCTTTACCGCCTCGCTTTTAGACCCCAATACAAGCGTTGGTGTATTAACTGGTCCTTGAGGTGCTGTACCTACTAACCCTATAACAGATGATGTCACAGTAGTCACAGGTCTGGACCCACTATCTAGCTCTATTACTTCTATACCGTGTAAAAAAGTTTCTGCCATGTTGTTTACTCCTTTGATTCCTTATGAAATGAGATTATATTTTCTTAAAGTGTCTTCGATATCGCTTAAAAGTGCCATCGTCCCTGCTTTTTGTGGAACATCTATGTCCGCCCCATTATTTAATTTCTTTGTAAATGTTTTGGACCATATACCATGTTCAGAGCCAAGCGTTGTTATGTCTTTTATAGGAAATATTCCAGTAATTGGCGAAATACCTATAACATTCTCCGTCCGATAGCGTATGTACATAGTAGTTCCTATGGTTGAAATACCTAACTTCCATTCATAAGGTGAACCTATGCTTGTCTCAGAATATTTACCTATGATTGTTATTGGGAATATTGTCGCTCCACTGCCAGGTGGTATGTCTAGTACTAAATTCCCGGTAAATGTGTCACCATTTTTTGAAGCTTTTTCATTCAAGGCGTTTGAAACAAATTCTGTTGTTGCAAACTGTTTGCTTTGCGTACCAGGTTCTGCTGTTGGTCCAAGTGGTATCCCCGTAAAATTTGGTGAATCCACATCTGCTTTCTTTTCTAGTTCTTGTATTATTTCTTTTGCAAAAACCTTGTGTTTATCCCTGGTCCATGAACAAAATAACCATTTTGCTAAACTCATTTAATATCCTTTCTTTTAAAGTTTTTTTATTCTTAAAAGACCTGCACCTGGTGCCATAGATACAAAAGCCGTACTACGCCACCCACTATCACCGCCTTTGCCGATAGTTGTATCTTCGGACCAGTTTGTGTTTGAACATCCAGAAGGAGTCCTGCTAGTCCCAGTAGAGGTAGATTCACGACCAGTAATTGTTGTCGGATTGTTTATTAGAACCTCCACAACACTTGATCCAGATATTGTATTTGCACCCATTGAACCGGCCGTTCTTGTACTTCCAGAAGAAGATGTAGAAACTATTTTTGCACCACTTCCACCGCCGGCTTTTGCCGTTAAATCCCCAAACCCAGTTATATTTGCAAAACCACCATCTGTTCCGCTAATTGTTGTTCCTGAGTTTCCAAAAGTCCCACTTTTAGTTTGTCCCTTATCGCCCAAAGTCAGCGTAACTGTAGCGTTTGCGTTTAATTTGGCTATAAATTGCAATGTACCGCCAACCCCACCCTGAGCATAATGATGGTTATTTACAACTACACTTCGAGCTCCTGCACCGCCACCACCACTACCAATTAAAGTGATTTCATATAAACCTGATGCCAATGATTGGGTATATGTTCCAGGAGTTTTCGTTTCAAATATCAAAGCTGGCTCACTACTGTAAAACTCTTTAGCTAAGTTATTTATACCTATATACCCACGAACAACTTTACGTGCCAAATTAGCAACCCCGATATAAATAGTCGGCACCCGCTTTGATAAATTTGCTATACCTATATAAACATTCTTAGCCATGTATTCTCACTCTTCATAAATTAAAAGAACATTACCCGTTGCTAATGTAGTTCCTGCACCTGGGTCATTTGTCTGGGTTTTAATATTACGAACTTCAAAAGCACCTGTAGGGTCTTTACCTGCAACCACTATTGTGTCGCCATTTTTTGATGCCTTTTGAGCAATAGCATTTTGAATTGTTGTTACAAAATCTGCATCATTATCAATAGCATTAGCTATTTTTTCTAACGTGTTCAAATCATCTGGTGTTTCCCCTACTAAACCGTTAACAGCATCTGTAACAGCTTTAGCAATTGCGTTCGCAACAAAAGCAGTTGTTGCTATTTGGGTTGTACTAACACCTGCGTTTGCCGTTGGGGCTGTTGGAACACCCGTAAAATTAGGTGAAGCAATATTTGCTTTTAAGCCCAATTGATTTGCAATAGTTGTTGCAAAATTTGGGTCATCACCTAAAGCTTGTGCCAATTCATTAAGGGTATCCAAAGCTTCTGGCGAAGAATCAACTAATGATGAAATTGCGTTTGACACAGCATTTGCAATCGCATTTACAACAAATGCTGTTGTTGCCAACTGGTCTGAATTAGTTCCAGGTTCTGCAGTGGGAGCCGAAGGCTCACCAACAAAATTCGGAGAATCTAAATCTGCCTTATCATCAAATTTCTTTTGCCCTTGAAATGTCAAATTGCTTAAGTCCGTATTTGCAGCCCCGTCCATAATCCCATTGTTATACGTCACAATGGTGCTACTTGCATTTGACACCCGTAAAATCATACGAACACCAAGTTCTTTGACAGTTCCCTCTTCGCTAATTGGTTTATAAGTAGCTGGATATTTTCCAACAGCGAACAAGTCACCATCACTATCAAAAACACCAACTTCTCGTATCCAAAAGCCACCATGTTCAGCAGTTATGATTGCCTCGGCCACAATGCAATCTGGTTCATTGTCTATATTTGCGACCTTGGTTAATGCGCAACGATATTGCTCACTATTAAGTGCTGTCTGATCTTCGTACGGTGTTAGTGTACTATTACCAAACGCCATATGCGTCAATGTTAAGGTATTTCCTACTGGTAAAGATGCCAATTTCGCTAAACCAGTACTTGTTATAATTGAGAAAAATTCAGCCATGTTATTCCCTCGGATAAATAGTCGTTGTTTCAAGATGCCCAAACGCTATACCATATGTCGGGCGATTACTTATCGTTTCTATTTCTGGTCTAAATTGATCTAGATGCGAACGTAAATTTTTCGTTTGCATAATGCTCGCATAAATCAAACTTGCCTCTTCAATAGATAAACCATCTTCTTGAAAAATCGCATAAACTCGAAATGTAAACGGTTTACCTCCATATTCGAACCATTCTTCTATACGAATATCAGCGAAACCAAAACTTGCCAGTGCACGCCTTAACGCCCCAATTGTCCCTTTAAGCTTATGAACTTGTATGCTCTCTTTAATAACTGAACGTTTGGTTTCTATAGACCAATTATTATCCCAAACATCAACTGATACTGCCCAAGCCAGCCACGGCAATATCTCTTCTGGACAATTATCAGCATTATTCATCCTACTAATTACATCAATATTCAAAGAAAGAAGCCGTTCTGTTATAACGGCTTCTACATCTTTCTGTAAAATTGATGAATTTGGTGGTAATATGCTTTTAATCTGAGTCATTTATTATCACAAATTCTAAATTGATATTTTTACACACAGGTGCTTGTTCTTTATCAGTGCTTATATCTTGTTGTGGTGACAACAATTCAACTTTTTGAACCCCCTCTGTATGCAAGGCATCAAAAATGCCAGACCGAGCAATCAAGTTACCTATAGTTGTATGCTTTTTGATATAAATATCTAATGCAGCTCGACATTCTTGTTCAGTAACTGTCATGCTCGGGGCAACAAATATATAAATCTTAGCTTCTATGTCATATTCTACTAATTTGGCACTTTGAACTGTTACTTGGTCCGTCAAAGGTCGCTTATCTTCAGACGTTATATAACCACTTACCGTTTTGACCAAATCTTCACCAGCCGTTCCGCCATCTTCTGTAGATAATATAGATATCAGCACTTTTCCTGGTGATGGGGATTGAACGCTAGCGGATGCAACCCTTGGATCAGCCGACAAAGTGTGAAACAAATATGCTTTTTCCGAACCAGCTGTAGTCAAAGCCTCCAATCCCAATTGCGCTCTATATCTTAGTCGTTCATCTGTTTCGTTTTCCAAACGTATCAGGCCATAAAATGACGCTAAATTATCTAAATCAGCCCCGGTCGCATAAGCTAACATATTTGCTTTTGCAGCCTCATTTATACGTTGGCGCAATAACAACTCACGATACGCGGCACATTCTAATATAATTATGACCGGGTCTGATTCTAGTAGAGCATCATAATCAGGACAACGAGATCTAAAATCTGTCAACAAACTTTGAAATATGTTTTCAAAAGACAGTTCTTCAACCACATTAGGAAAAGGTAAAAGCGACATATCAACGTGTGTTGGTGTTATCAAACTTTGAATATCGTCTTTGTTCGCTGTACTCATTGTATCGTTATCCCATTGATATTTATTATTTCCCCGGTCGGGATATATACCCCGTCCAAAGTCAGAACTATCTTCCCCGGTATAAGTTCAGTTACTGTCACGGCTGTTACTTTTATGCGTGGCTCATAGTTAAAAAGTGCCTCTACAACATCTGAATAAATCTCAGCGACCAAATCCCCTGTTAAAGGCGCGTCCAACCGTTGAAACAACCTTGATCCATAATCACGCCGCATTGGTCTAGACCCGATCGGTGTGCTTAAAATATCCATTATGGATTGTTGAAGGTGCGAAAAATCAGCCAGTGGTTTTCCACTGGCTTTATCCATTCCGTTCATGTATTTACTCTTGTTTCTTTTTTGTTGCTAATTATAAACTTGTAATATATAAAGCATAAAAACGGAGTTATCATGAATAAATACATTGATTTACCTGCTGAGCTAGTTGAAAAACTTGATGCAGATTTTCGTAAAGGCCCAATTATAGATGGCAATCGTAGACTGCTTACCGAGGG
Source organism: uncultured Alphaproteobacteria bacterium (assembly GCA_944389525.1). Classification (GTDB taxonomy): domain Bacteria; phylum Pseudomonadota; class Alphaproteobacteria; order Rs-D84; family Rs-D84; genus Enterousia. Next base: position 36,723 of record CALXMR010000013.1, read on the forward strand.
CACGTATGGTTATATTCACCCTAGCATCAAGGTATCTACATTTTCTAAGGAAAACGAACCACCTCATTTTCGATTGGATTATCAGGGCACAAACTGTCGCTATAATTTATACACTGGCGAACCAATAGATACAGTTCCAACAGAAATTAAAAAATACACCAAAAATATTCGCAAATGGTATGATCAAAATCATGAAGATTTAATTGACTTTTATGAAAAGAATTTAGCAGATGACGCTCCACCACAAGCACGTGTTAAACGCTAGTTTGGCATTTGTGTTATAGCAGTTGATGGAACATTGCCTCCATTGTACGCAAACTTATGTGTATGCGTAGACAATTTCACGTTTTTGCCCGTCACTTCGCCTGTTGCTTTTAGCTCACCAGACGTGTTTATATCGCCATCAGCAGTTAAATTACCAGATGTTTTCATATCGCCAATAGCTTCAACATTACCATCTGCTTTCATGTTGCCAGTACAACTTATATTCCCATTGTTTTTTACTTCGCCTGTTTGCTCTATATCGCTATTTAGAACTATTTTCTTATCATCGGTACTTGGGGCAGGCATAGAATTCTGATACAGAGCAGGTAATATCATTCCCATTCGTAGATCACCATTCGGCGATAAAACAACCACTTGTTCTCCAATTTTTAGGGGTATCCACGCCGACGTGCTTGGGGTTAACCATGGCAAATATCCTGTGGTTATTTCACCAATTTTTACCTGTGCTTTAGCTTTATCGTAGTCTACTGTTACAACTTTCCCCATACGCACTATGTTGCTAACCCTGCGTAATAGCTCGTTAATTTGTCCCCCAAGTTCAATTGTTGTTATCATTGTGTGTTTCCGTCATGTATGTAAGAGAATATTCTAATAACACAGCTCCATATATTTTGTTACCGTCAATATTATGTTCTACTTGGGTGCGTTTAAAACGCAAAATCGCATTTTTTCTATTTGGTATTGTCCAACCATCCAAAGAATTTTCTATGTTTTCGGCTATATTGTCTAATATGTTATCCAAATTTTCACGACCACTAGATATCGCCTCTATGTATATTTCTAATTCACGAGTTAATTCCCCACACCCGTCAGTATCCCAACGTTCTGTTATAATCTGTTCATTGTTCGTATAAACCAAAATTGCAGGCAAATCTTGGTCGAACATAGGAATTGAACGACCAGAAAATATTTTTACGTTTGGAACTTTTTTAAGCTGTTCTGCTATTTTATCCCGAATGTCTGATCTTGGGTGTGTCATGCTGTTTCGTGTAGTACTAGTTTTCTTGATCCAGGTATATGATGCTCTATATCAATAACTTGATATTCTATGTCCCAAATCTTTACATAATCACCTTGTAATGGTGTCGGATATTCTGGCGGAAAATTTACAAGTCGCACAAAAAGTACTATTTTTGCGCTAGATATATCTGCACCAGCGTTTTTTAATTCAACTTCCATATAACTTTTATGAAAGTCACCAATTATTTCAAACGGAAGAAAAGCCTTATTCTTTGGGCGGTACATTACTCGCCGCCCAAAGATTGCCATATTTGGTTTATTAACAAAGTTATCAAAATCAAATGGCATTTTATGAACCTGATTTTGTCAGAGTTACTTGACAAGCGTGTTGCCAATAGCCGTATCCAACGTTGCGCCATGTATCTACTCCATACTGGTGGGCATCGTTATCAAATTCATATTCTGAACCCTCGGCCTTGGCTTTTACTTGTACCTTTGTTTCTTCCTGACGGATAAATGCTTTTACATCACCGTCCGCTCGAAAAACATAGATTTTACTTCCATTCAAACGTGGATTTGCCGCAACAGCGATATCCAAATCTGCCAAAACCTTTACAGGGTTAGTTGCACCACCTGTAGTCAATGGAACCGCCAGCGCAGCTTTGGCTACGAACCACAAATTTACTGGAACCATCACAACAAAACGAGTTGCGTTTTCATTTGTTGGTTCACCTTGATCATCCTTAAAACTGATAATTTGCTGAATACCTGCCAATATCGCCTCACGCAATGCGGCTTCAGTTGGTGCGGTTACTGTGCCAACCTCCCCATTGATACCTGCTGACATCAAATTAAAGTCTATTTTATTTGATTGTACACCGGACTTACCCTCTTTGTGATTTTCTGCAAAGAAAGGTTTCCCGTCATAGCATTCGCCTGTTTCGCCATTTATTATCAGTTTAGATAATAACAATGCCCAATGAGAATTTGTACGTGTGGCCAATTCACCAATACGGGCTTTGATTTGACCAGTTTTATCACGGCGCAAATGTTTTACAGGAATATCTAATGTGGCCTCAAAATGCTTATTCTCAATTGAGATACCGTTAGATGTAAAACCCTTAGAATGACGACCTCCAATCCATTCACGCATTACTGGACTTTGTCCAATCCAAGCGTATTCTTCACTGTCTTGATCTGAAGTAAAATAGTTAGAAATAGCGGTAATCCATTCCATACCGCTGTTTTCATTTAAACGTTTATAAAATTCACCGATAATCGCTCGGCTAGATAATCTATTCATCGTTAACCTCCATTAACGTTTTATGGTTGTACATCTTCCCCTGTGGTTTCTTCGGGTTCTTCAGATATTGTTGTTGCCTTTGCAATATTTAAGAAATCAAATGAAACAACAGCGTTTTTATCGTCTTCTAAACGGATTATGGTTCCGAAATATGTACCACCACTTTCTTCTAAACTGAAAGTATTGTCATCTGTTACATATACACTAGAACCTATTTTTTCCTGTGTAATGCTTTCAAATTCCAATACGATCTTTCCGGACACCTTGACATCTACCTTTATATCCCCATCTGCACCGTTTGTATTATCTGCAGAATCCAGGGCAATCCCCATTAAAGTATCGCCTACTTGAAAAGAACGACCGTAACCAGTTGCGGAACAACCAACAACAGCACCCTTAAAAATCTTTTCACCTGCGGCAACAGAAACAGCATTACTATCCGTCTGCGTTTCAAATATACGAGTCACATCTTCTGTAAGTTTTGCCATATTTATTCCCCTTTATTTTGAATTTTTATTTGACCATTTTCTTGAGCGATGAAATATGCAACAAAAGCTTCTTTATCACCGTCAAATTCTTTACGAATTTCCGCCTTTGTGTTCCACTCGTGTTCTGCACGCTCTGTTGCCGTAGCTCCAACGAAAGAAGGTGCTACAACTTTTGCGCTAGGAGATATTTCTGGTAAATTCTCTTCCGCCTTTTTTAAACTCGCAAGGTAATCGTTACCTTTAGCTTTTTCTGCTTTTACGATTTCCAATGCTAATTTTTCGGCGGTCATTTCTGGATCTGCTTTCGCTTTTGCCAACAAATCTTCATGTCCAGCAACAGCAACCTCTTCCAGAGCCAACAATCTGGCACGTTCAGCAGCCGCCCCCTCAGAACGATACGCATCGATCTGTTCCTGTGTAATGGCTTGTTTGTCCATTTTTTGTACTCCTTTGTTTTGTTCAATAAGTTCTGCCAAGGTACTTTCATAGTCGCCAAGTGCATCCGCCATCCCTACATTGACGGCAGCAGGTCCCATCAAAACACCGCCTTGTCCGAAATCCTTTTTTACGGTTTCCGGTGCCAAACCTCGGTATTTTGCAACAGCATCTATGAATTCTGATTCCAAATCATCAAGCTCAGCTCTGATTGTTTCGACTCCCTCTGCTGTACGTGGGTCAGGTCGTTTTTTCTTTGCGTTAGTAGAAACAATTTCTATATTTTTATATCCATCTGCATCTGGCTGCTCTTGAACAGACACTGTTGAAACAACTCCTATACTTCCCAATAAAGCCGTTCTTTGAGCAACAATTCGTTTCGTTGCTGAAGCAAGCCAATAAGCCGCAGAACAGCAGTTGCGCCCAACGTATGCCCAAACTTTTTTACATTCACATGCCTGGCGAATAATAGCAGCCATTTCAGACGGTCCAACTGCAACACCACCAGGGCTGTCTATATCTAATAAAATTGAATGAATGGACTTATCATCAAGTGCTGTTTGTATATCACGAGCCAAAACGTCCAAACTTGTTCCGCCCATCAATAGAGTGAATAAATCGAACCTAGCCGTGATAATCCCCTTAATGGGAATTACGGCAACACCATCTCGTATTGTTGTTGTAAACGAATGTTCTAACGGCTTTTGTGAAAACAAAGAGAGCCCCGATTGGAGCTCTCTTATATTCGCATCCATATTTTGAAATGTTTGTGGTTCTATCGCCCAATGTTTAGCAATTATTTGCAAATCATTCCTCTTCTTCATCGTTATCCTTTCCTATGGTTTCTGTTAATCCTGCCTCAGTTCGAAGTCTTTGTTCCTTGGCACGCTGAACATGTTTAACTTCCCAAGAACCACCTGTTATTTGTGCAGTTTCTTCTTCAAGTGTTGAAACACCTAAACGAACACGATAGTCAGCAGCACGAATTTCTTTCAACTGATCTATTTGTCCACGTGGAGGTCCTATCCACTCTGTTCCTAAATATGCAGCTCTTACAAATGGATCAGAAAAGAACCCCGGTGCTTCAATTATCCCTTTTGCCACAGCCTCAGTTATTACCATCTCATATACGGGTTGGCAAAACTGACTAGCCATCCAGATACGCCTTGTACTGAACGTTTTCCACGCCTCAACCAATGCCGCCTGTGCTGCTGAATAACTTGCTGTAAAATGCTTTATCAGTATTTCAAACGGTAATTCCAACGCAACACCGATTTGTCGCAAAATTGATTGTACAAAACCGTCAAACGCTTGGTTTGGGCGTTTTGGGTCTGCTATCTCTATCTCTTCATTTGGTTGCAGATCCAGAATTGCGCCCGGCGACATTTTATAGTCGCTGTTTTTGGTATTGGTCGGCTGGTCATTAACCCCCAGGGGTACCATTGGTGCCATTCCTGTTTCACTTTCTGTTTTCACAAATATTGTGAACATAGACGATATGACGGCCGCCATAATTTCCGCCTCAGTATATCTATCTAATTGTTTAAGGCTTTCAATTACAGGCGCCAAATATGGTATTCCACGTGTCAAACCTGGCCTTATTCTTGAAAATATGTGCAACATTTGCCTATGCCCATCAGAATCAAACGCAGAGATTCTACTAAATGCCAAAACGCCTTTATCGTGATCATCAGGGTGACGATTTGCTACATGATAGGCAACTGGCGCACCGTCTGAATCTATTTCAACACCTGCCACAATATTTTCATTATAAGTTTCTGGATCGGCTATGCGATCAGCTTCTATTACTTGTAAACTAGTTCCAAAAGGATTACCTAGCCTTGTTTTATACTTACGTAGTACAAACACATCGCCAGATTCTAAGCAAGACCGCAATACCAACGATTGCATTTCTGCAAAAGTCTGTCCACGTGTGATATCGCAATCTCGGCTATTTGCCCATATTTGAAAAATACGTTCCGCATCTGCCTCCCACTTTTCCATAGCCTCATCTGTCTTGAGATATGGGCGCAAAATATTTCTATCTATATGCGATTGAGGTTTCAACCCCGTGCCAATAACATTGGTTATTACAGTATTTACAGCCCCGCAAGCCAATGGTGCGTTTCTGAGCAAATCTCTTGATCTATCTCGTAAAACAGGCAAATCATCTAGAGAAACATTATCCGCAGAACCACTAGTTGGATACCACGTTGTTGTCTGTCTTCTGTCTTTTCTAGCACCTGTATACCCTCCCAACATAGCCAATTGAGTGCGAGCTTGCCATCTTTTAAGCGCAGTCTGTGGCGATATGATTGCAATCGCCTTATCTACAATGGTTTGTTTAGGTAATGTAATTTTGCTATTCATTATAAAGCCTACTAAAAATAAGCTTGGTCATTGCTACAGTTACCGCATTACCAAGCATTTTATACCTTTGATTATCTGAACAGCTCTCTGTCCAACCATCAGGAAACCCCTGCAGACGTTCACATTCCAACGGGGATAAACGCCTTATAGTTAAGTTCCCATTTTGTATAAGAGACATTAGCTCTTCATAACCCAAGTCAACAACGCTCTGTCTTTTCTGTACAAGCATTATCCCGTGTCGGTCTTGAGTTGTCAGTGTAAAACTAGGATCACCAATATTCTTAAAACGTCTTCCATTTTGTCGTTTATTTATTCTATCTGGCGTTAGCACCGGTACAGCATACAAACCTGTATGTGTAGCAAAACCACCACCATTTGATGTCAAACACACACTATTACCATATATCGATTTTATTCTTTCGCCTTGAGCGTTTCTTTTGGTTTCTTGAACGAGTTGATTTTCAACAACATACGTTCCGACTGAATCTCTTTTTTGTGCTGTAATGGTATTAACCGTTTGTCTTTGTAACCCAATAGTCTTTTTATCACATCCACAGATAGGGAATACCTTGGGTTCGGAAAATCCTCTAAGATGTCCGATAAAGTATATCCGCTCTCTATTTTGGGGTAATAGCCAGCTTGTATTAACAAGTTGCCATTCGCAGTCATAAAGCCCAATGTCGGCAATTTCTTGCAAGACTTTTTCAAAAGTCCGGCCGTTGTCGTTTGATAACAAGCCCTTGACATTTTCAAAGATAAAATGTGTTGGTCGTATTTTTCGGATAATCCGTATCGCCTCATAAAATAAGCAACTTCTTGTTCCGTCAAATCCTTTTCCTTTACCAGCGATTGATAAATCCTGACACGGGAATCCGAATGTAATAAGATCGATATGTCCAAGCTTTCTAAAAGATTTAATTGTTTTGACATCGCCTAAACCCACAGCTTTTGGAAAATGCTTTTTATAAATCCTATTTGCATAAGTATCTATATCACTATAGAAATGACGTTTTATTGTTATACCACTTTGCTCTAGCCCCAGCGCAAAACCGCCTATTCCGGAAAACAAATCTAAATAATTTATGCTTTTTTTCATGTTTTTCCCCATCAACATGGCGTTGCACCACGAACACGAATTCCGCCACGACGTTTCTGGGTCACTTTGTTTTGGAGGTATTCTTCTCGTTGTTGCAATGCTATAAGGTCAGCTTTCCTAACTTTCTGACCATTATAGCTAGCCTCTTGAGCACCACTTAAAATGTCCGATATTGCCTGTTGTACTTCAATTAGTTGTTCCTCATAGGACTTTATTCTTGGTGTATCCGTCATTGTATTCCTCGACTTCTAACCGTTCGCCTGTGCATCACAATGTTTGATTGCTCCTCCAAAGGCACTATCGGTTTCTTTTTTGTTTTCATTTTCAATTCCGCAAGTCTATCCGCACCCAAATCAAGATTTAGACGATAATTACGAACAAGACCTCGTAATGCCGCATATGCATAAACTCGACAATCTAAACCCTCGGTTCTAACCCCGTCTTTACGAGGGGTCCATTCTCTTATCAACCTGCCTTTACTGAGTTTTTTATGAACGACCTCATTGGTAACCTGTTCAAACCATTCTATTTCTCTATCGTATGGGAAATGCCAAACACCTGGGCCACTACTGTCTTCAAGATGCAAACGACGCATCAAAATATCTTTAGCATCGTTGACTCCTATTACATATACTGGTTTTTGGGTTTTATAGCTTTTACTTGCGGTTGCCGGCCAAATAGGCTTACCTACACCACCAACACCTTTAATTGCCCAAACCCCATGTAAACGCCTGGCATAACAATAGTTGATAACATAGTCGGTATAGTGACCACCACTATCTACGCATGTTGCAGATATATGCATATCCGGAGTATCTTTGCTGTGCGGATATGCACGACAAAGTATTTCGTCCAATTGTCCCCACAGTTCTGGTGAGCTTGGGTCACCATATAAGACTTGATAATCAATAGACCAAGATTCCTCACCACGTCCCCAACCGACAATTTCTAACTCTAAACGGTTGTCTTGAACGTCAACACCGCAAGTCAGCACAACCACTCCTGCTGGCAAATCTTGCCCCCAACGTTCACGTCTTGCCATTAAACTAGTCGGATCCACTTGTTCACCAGCCATATCCTGCCATGTTTCTGCCAATTTTGTGTTGGTCCACACCTGTAAACGTGACGGGTCGTCTTTGGAATTCAGAAAATCTCGTGCAATTTCTGTCCAACTTGTCCATCCATGTGGAGAATATAACGACGATAGGTGAAAAGACGCAATTTTCTTGTTTTCTGGGTGATGGGCAATCCATTTCCCTTTGCTAAGTATCTGATCTTTTTGCCAATCGTGCCATAAATCACCGCACTTCTCACACTTATAACACGCCTCTGTAAGTTTTTTAGGGTCAAACACCAAATTTTTCCAACGCAAAATTTGCATATGCCCACAACTCGGGCAAGGAACATAATAATAGCGTTGATCACCCTCTAAAAATGCTTGTTCTATTCTGCTCGCATCTTTAATTGTTGGTGTAGACACCATAAAAATCTTTCTATTACTAAACGTGGCGGTTCTTTGTACTGCTAAATCTACTGGATCGCCCTCTGAACCTGCATCGTCAGGGAATCCATCTACCTCGTCTAAGAAAAGGTAGCGAACTGGCATAGAACGTAATCCGACAGGCGAATTTGCACCTGTCAATATCAGAATTCCACCCGGAAATTCTTTTAACAGTATTGTATTTCCGCTATCTTTTGCCCGTGGACTGCTTATTTTTTCTTTTAATACTGGGCAACTTTCAATGGCAGGATCAATACGCATTTTTGAATTGCGCTTTGCCATTTCAGTTGTTGGGTTTACAACCAGCATTGGTCCAGGTGCATTGCAAATGCAAAACCCCATCCAATTGTTTCCGCACTCGGTTCCTCCGATTTGTGCGCCTTTCATCAAAATTACTCGTTCGCACGGATTATGCGGAGACAAACAATCCATGATTTCTTGTAAATAAGGCGTCCTAGAGGTTTGCCATTTTCCTGGTTCACTTGAAGCAATGCTGGACAAAATACGATTTTCATCCGCCCATTCACTAACCGTTAAATCTGGATCCGGCTTGAACCCTTGTGCAAAAGCATGCACAATAAAGCTATCATGATTCAGGTCCATTTAGAAAATCCACCAAATTTTCTAGGCTTTGCCTTATTTCTTTACGAAGTATTTCTTTAATTTCATTGATATCCGTTTTCCCCACCAGCGCAGGCGCAATTCTGTCCGGAATTTTCAACAATTTATCTCTGGCAAACCTTGCAGCCGTATACGCCTCCATTTCTGTTTGTTTTAACGGAATCAAAGCACCAGACTGTTTTTCATATTCCAGCTTTTTTAGAAGTGCCTCATAAATTTCTTTTTGTGCACGACTTATCTGGAATGAAGATGCGGCTTTGCTATCGCCACGGTCTGATTGAGCCTGTGCAGGATTTGTATTCATAGACCATTGACGGTCGGCAATTGCTGGATCAATTTTTCCGTCCGCCGTTGTTGATATGCGTCCTGTGGCTATTGCTTTACGAACAGCACCCTCAGTGACTTTTCGATGTTCGGCATAAGCTCTGAGTGATAATAAAGCCATTGTTTAATCATTTTCGTTCTGCCGCTATCTCTGCAAATGTTTTCCCAGTTGATACATGTACCGCTTTTTTACCTGTAAAGGATTCCCAACGTCTAATTATTGTGTCCACATATTTTTCATCCAGTTCTATCATTCTGCAACGGCGATTTGTTTTCTCGGCGGCTATCAATGTTGATCCAGAGCCACCAAAAGCATCTAAAATTATGTCCATGGTCTTACTGGAATTGTTTATTGCACGTTCAATCAGAGCAACAGGTTTCATTGTTGGATGTAAATCATTATTCGTTGTCTTATCAAAGTTCCATACATCTGACTGATTTCTACCACCATACCAAGGCGTAGTTATACCGTTTTTCTTTCCTAACAGTATTTGTTCATGTTGCGCCTTATAAACAGATTCAGTGTTACCGAATACCAACCATTCATGTTGGTGTTGATATCTTGCACGAGACAATGCAAACGAATTTTTAACCCATACAATGTATGCTTCCCACTTGCCACCTGCATCTGTAAATGCATGATATAGGGTATGCAATTCACTACCACCCATACACACATAAACCGATCCATCGGTGTTGCTCAAGATGTTCCTCATAGCTGTCGTTAAAAAACCTTGGAATTCACTTCCAAGGTTATCATTCTGAATTGGCGCATGCTTTTCTTTATCGTTTTTCTGTCTGAAACTACCGTCATAATCCACATTATATGGAGGATCTGTAAAGGTCATATTTGCCTTTTCACCGTCCATCAAGATTTCATAACTATGTGGGTCACATGCATCGCCACACAGCAATCTATGTTCCCCTAACTCCCATAAGTCGCCCTGGCGGTTTACCAAATGCTGTTCTTCTACGACCGGGACCAAATCCTCTTGCTCGGCCAAAATCTTTTCTGATTCAAACTCTGCTTTATATTTTTCTATTTCTTTATTTGAAAAACCAAGTGTTGTTAAGTCAAAGTTGCCATCATGCAGTTGCTCCAAAGCTTGTTGCAACATGTCCTCGTCCCAACCTGCATTATCAGATATCTTGTTATCCGCAATCAACAGAGCCAGTTTCTCATGTTCTGATAAGTGCTTTAACTGTGCCACCGGAACCTTTTCATAGCCCAATTCTTTACCGGCTAGCAAACGCCCGTGACCTGCGATAATTTCAAAATTTTCATCGACAAGGATAGGATTTACCCATCCGAACTTCATCATAGACGTAGCAATCTGCTGTATCTGTTCCTTGCTATGAGTACGAGGATTTCGTTCAAATGGTTTAATCTTATCAATATCTACATATTCAATGCCAAGAACCAATTCTTTGAAATCTATTTTCATGTTTTATCCTTTGATAAAAATGCGTACCAGCAGGTACGCACACAGCCCCTTGATTTTACTTTATAACCATATAAAAATGCGTACCGTGCGTACCATTTTTTTAACCCAGTGTCTAGCGAAGTGCTGCGCTCGCCGTTACCCTCGTTAGAAAAAAATCCCGACAGAACCTATTTTTATGGGGTGATATTCTTTAAATTCTCGTCAAATATTCGTTGAAATTGTGTGGTTGCTATCTCTGTGCCAATTTCTAACATATGCAACCTCTTCGGCACACGTGCAAAGTCTTTAAGATGGAATAGAATTTCCAAGCCTTTGCTATTTCTATGAGCAATTACACGCTCCCCAGACCTTAACCGCAATACAAATGATCCAGGAACATCTGTCTTTCTATTCGCCTTTAATTGACGTAAATCTGTATATTGTGGAACCGCAAGCCTACCCGATTTAGCAACACGACGCCCTCCCGTCTGTTGTAAAGTAGCAAAACCTGCCATAGTATATGTTTCTGTCTGCAACCTTTTTATAGTTGCCGGCCGTATCTTGATAGACTTTTCAAAATTTGGCTTACGCAGAACAAACTGCTCATGTAAATGCTCTTTTACTCTTGATTGAATAATCTGTGATGTTTGGGTAAGGCTTTTGGCGGCAACAAATTTAACGTTCTTTTCACCAATGGCTAATAGGTGGCTGATTTTGCCATCGTTAAAAGTCAGTTTTATTACCGCCATAGCCATAAAAATACCGCCCGAAGGCGGTTATACAGGAAGATTCAATTATATGAATTATCGTGCCATTTATTTCAAAAAGTGTAAAGTCCCATTTTTTTTCGTTTTTTGTATCTTGGTTGTTTTTGATTGTTTAGAATATATTTAACATAATTTTTCAGGATATTTTTGTATCTAAAAACCGCAATTTATGTACAAGCTCTTCCACCGTATGTTGATACCTATGCGCCACAGTTTGTCTTGTTAAATGTGTTTTTTTTCCTATTTTTACCCATGAAACCCCACAAGATCGCAACCACAAAATACGTTTGTTTTTGCTATCTTCAATTAGTGGGAACCAGCGCAATACAACCTCCTCCCATATTGATATTTGCCTATTCGTTGGTCGGAATATTTCTTCTGCTTGCCTTACTTCTTCTATATCCCACAACAACTCATACCACTCTCTTTTTATATCCCAATGTTGCCCAGAAATCCCCCTACGATATACAGGAGGCAAGCTTTTATCAACTTTTACAGCGATATCTAACCACTCAAGGACAATTTCCTCTGTCCATTGTATCTGTTTTGCTTGCATGTCATACCCCCTGATTTTTTGTATAAAAAGAATTCTCTTTTTCAATCCATTGCACAATATTTATCATTTGAACCCACTGACCATTTCTTTTCTTCTTCAAACTTTCTTCTGCTTTAATTACAACTGAAAGAGGAAACATTTCTAAAAAAGTCTTAAATGCTGGACGCATTTCTGAAATCCTTTCAAAAGAGAAATTATCGTCTATTTGAATTTCAAACGGCTTTTCAACATAGTTTTCAACAGGTTCAGACGAAATACCTCTTTCACTTCTTTTTATTTCTTTTTCTTTTTTGTTTTTTATTTCTTCTACATCTTCTATTACTCCTGAAATCATCTCTGATTTCATTTCTGATTTCATACCTGATTTCATACCTGATTTCAGAGAAAGACCAAAAGTGTTTTCTCTTTTATTCCGTATTTCTGCAATTCGGTCACATTTTTCTTTATATTTTTTTGCGTCTTCTGCTATTTGCTGTTTCATATATTTCCATATGCCTAAATCACAATCACGGTCCGGATAACAGAAAATACAACGTAACAGTTCTGCACACTGAGCATCCGTTAAATCTTGAATAAAAACAGACAGCTTCGGATCTATTAGTATTTTCATTTCTATTTCCTTTAGTCAAACAAGCTTGGTTGTTTGCTTTGTTCCTGCCAATCTATACGATATTGCACACAATCTTTTATCTGACCTATAAACACTAATTCTGAGCATTGCCTTATTACATTAGCATTCTTCGTAACTACGAATTGGGGGACCTGTATGCGTCCTTGTAAAAACCAAATACCATGATCTGTTATTTGCCATTCATTGTTGTTTGAGGTAGGAATTGCTAATCCGAAATATCTTAATTTTTGGAAGTTAGCAAACTGTGTGTTATTTAATCCCATTCCATCTAACCTTGCTCGCCCTCCCAGCGCATTTAACCTATACAAACAGGAAATAAGTGTTTTATTTATGCTGTGTTTATATTCAACAGATTTATGTCCACAAGTGGGGCAAATGAATATATTATTTTTCATAGGCACCTCACTTATCTGAATCTATTTTTTTACCGGTGCCTTGAAACATACGACCGTTTTCATACTCTTTGATCGCTTTAATTGGATATAAAACCTTTCCTCCAATCTTTACGTATGTTGGTCCAACACCAATTGAACGCCACTTCTGCAAAGTTGTTGTTTTAATACCCCAATAATTAGCCAGTTCTATTTCCGACATCTTTTCAATGCTTTTTAAAGTATTTATTCGCATAGAAAAACTCCATTTTTGAGTGATTTAACTATGCTTGAACTGTATTGAGATATTCGTTGTGTGTCGGTAGGGGCTATGCACGGAAATTGAGACGTGATTTTTACTAGTTTCTATTTTTTATTCGCAGGAAAACTCATCATGTGTGTCAAATGTATGGGGAATGTACGGAAGAAGAAAGGTCTATACGTATAAAAATATTGAAAACATGCTGTTTTTTTGGCTATTCTAAAAATATGAAATACACAAAAGAGTATATCAGGGAAAAAATTGATGCGGCAATAGCTGAAAATCCAGCCAGCCGATATGTTTGTGTAACTTTAAATACAGAGTGCCCAACACATGAGTATATTATTTCGTATGACACAAATACAAGAACCGTTCATGCCGTTGTTGAAAAAATTGGCAAACATAGAAAAGTCCCTCGTACTCTTTCTGATATTCTACGCAATTAAATTTTTATTGGGTCTATTAGCTAAATTCAGTCTATATTTTCCATTACCATCAGATAATACTAATCTTCGCCAGTATTTATTATGACTAAATATACTTTGGATACGTTCACTACCAGAACCAATATCAGAAAGTATATGTTTGCCATATACCCAAGGCACGCCATCTTGATATGCTTTCCAAAGTCTTTCTAATACCTTTGCTTGCATTACGCCAAAAGTGTATTCTTGTCCATTAAACAATACACAAGTGAAGTCCTTTGATAACAATTTAAATGTATTTCTAACTGTGTTTAAGCATCTATTTTCAAATGCCTCAACATCTGTAATGGGGATTACCAAATCACAAAATTCCACAGATATCTCTATGTTATACTCATCAAAATTTCTTACCTTAACACCGACATCCCTACTTTTAAATAACAAATAGACATCTCGATGATCTATTTGTCTGTGGCTTAAATTTTCTAATATATTTTTATATCGTTTTCTATCGGAAAAAATTCTTTCTAAAGCGATCTCAAGAACTACGGGGCGAACAAAAAAGCGAATTTCTTTCAACTCCGCTAAAGCTTGTATAATATTCAAACTACATTGCCATCTGTCTTGTAATGTTAAAACATCCAAGAATTCCAGAGGAAATTTTAACTGCGCCATTATTCCTCTCTTTATCCCTAAAGAAGAAAGGAGCCGCATAGCGAGCTCCTTTCTTCCCTTTCTCTTTCATTATATAATAGTTTATATCAATATCAACAGGAAAGAAAACCTAATTTTTACAATTGATTATCTTATATTCGGCACCTTGATCTGTGATATAAATTACTATCCTATATATTTTAGAATTCAACATTATTTTTATGTTTATTTTTTTTATATCTTCACCTATTCTGACATATTGGAATCCGTTGGCTCTGCAACAATCTTTGACTGCTTTTTTATAACTCTCGGGGTCTTCGCCCAACGGTTCTTCTCGCCAGCGTTTAATCATTGGGTAGCAAATATTTATAACACGACACATTCCCTCATAAACCTCAACCCAGTTTTTGTTATTTATCATTTCTGCCATATCTACCCCTTATGCCCCGAAAACACGATCTGAACCAATTATTTCCTTGGGTATTTCGTAGCCAATTTTACGTAATAACTTTATGATTTCTTTTTCTGTACGCCCCTGTTCATACCAACACCACGCTGTACTTTCTGTTACATATTTTTCGCCTATTGCCTTACATATTGCTTGTATTCCTCTATCTGTTGTTAACTCACGCAGTAACGCTGATTCATACACATTTTTTGCTTGTTTCATGTTCTATTCCTTTTTATTTGTTTCTTTACAACGCACAAACTACTGAAAGAAACACATAAGTCCAGCGAATAAAGCATAATCGCCGAATAAAACTGATTTTTCCTTATTCTTTAAACAATATACCAAACCAATCGGTCATTACTTTTAAACGCTCTTTATAATTTTTTCCGTCTAATTCTGCATTGAATTGTTTGCGTTCATACGCATCTAATTGGAGTCTTTGCATAAGCCTGTTACATAAACCCATAAGGTAGAAAATATTTCCCTCTGGTCCAGATAAATTTATAACTATTCCTGTCGGATACTTTGCATTATATTGCATCTGCTGGCTTGTCGAATACATAATGATCACCTTTATTAAATTCACATTTTTGTTGTAAATACGCCCACATTTTTTCAAGGTCGTTTGCCGTTGTAAATTCTGAATACAACCAGGTTTCTGGATCTTTCCAGACAGGGTCTTTTTCACAATTTAGTAATTGCTTTATTTCTTTTTGAACATCTTCTCTAACTAATACAGCTTTGATTGCTGTTCTATACAGATACGCAGAATCTATTGGTAGTTTTGGTCTTGCCACCCCATAATACCATGACCACCAATCACTAAGCTTGATCTTATTTAACATTGCTATACGCATCATTAACAGTCCCAAATTGAAATCTCCGGCCACATCTACTAACGAGTCAGCAAAATGTCTTCCATATCTTGAGTTCAAGAAATCTACTATTTCTTCTTCTGTCTTTTCTGGATACAGCCCTTTAATTCGCTTAAGTGCTAACATCCATATATTCCGTGTTATTTTTTCTGTTTCTGCATATATTTTAATCGTTCCCCAGAAACCGAACTTTTTGTTTATCTCTATATTTTTACTCATGTTTTCCTCTTCTTTTATGCAACAACATACTCGAACAAACTCTTAAGTCCAGAGAATAAGAACCACATCCATGCAACTATCCGCATATTGCACTTGCAACATTGTTCACAGCTATAAAAGTCGCTTTATCCGATAAATGTGTATATCCCTCAGTCGTAGTGATTCTACTGTGTCCTGCAGCATCTCGCATTGCTATCATGTTTTGACCAGTATTAGCCCCCATAGTTATAAATGAGTGCCGCAAATCGTGTATTCTCATATGAGGCAAATTTGCCTCTTTTAATACCCAATTAAACGCCTTTCTAATATCCTGTAATGATTGATTTGGATTTAAAATACTTGGGAAAACGTACTTACTATTCAAAACCTTTGCCTCTTTTATGGACATTTCCAATACTGGAATCACCGCATCACAAAGCTTTACATCCCTTGCACCAGTTTTGCTATCGTGCAGGTGTATTATTTTTTCATCCAGCGCAACATCATCTATCAACAAGTCTGTTATTTCTCTACATCTGCAACCAGTTAAAGCCAATACTTTTATAGCTCTAAATATTCGTGGATGCGATTTCCCTTTTGTTGGACCTTCTTCTAATGCTTTAAAGAACGCTTTATATCCTGCTGCATCTAATATTTGTGGTTTAAACTTTTCGTTTGAACCTTTACGAACATATACACACGGATTTGATTTCCTAGGCACATACTTATATGCCTCACACCAATCCCAGAAACTGGACATCAAAGACAATGCTTTATTTGCTGTAGAAAACGATGTTTTTTTCGCCCACAATGCATACGCATCAAGAATATGCCCCTCTTCTATTTCATCCATATACATTTGACCGAATACCGGTTTTAAGTACAATCTTAATTGATCCCAATTACTTTTTTGTGTGCGAGGCTTCTTATACAATTTAGAATATTTTTCCATATAAAGGTTAAATGCATCTAAGAATAAATATCTTTTCTCTTGCTCCAGCACCTGTTGCTTAACGCTATCAGCATTTATCGTATCAGACACACAGCCATCTATTATTTGTCTTTTTATCGCATTCGCTTTTCTCTTTACATCTTCAACGGTTTCATAGTCGCACATTCTTCCTAAGAATATATTTCTACGTTTCATTGACGGTTTTAAAACACAGCCAAGGTAAAAGCTCACATTATCTGTTAGTTTAGAATATCTTAAATACAGACCAGGAATTGTACCATCTGTTATCTGCATAAACTTATCGCCATGCAATTTTTTTATCCAGGTATCTTTAAACACCCTTTTTTTACATATCCATTTTTCTGCCATTTTGCCACCTCTTCAAAACAAACAATGCCGGTAAAAAATATAATATCCAGAGAAAAGAACACATAGCCCTATACCTTGTTCTCTTCAATCCAATCTTTAATATCTTGCAATCGGTATCTGACAACTCTACCCAATTTTATAAAGTGCGGCCCCTTACCTTGAAGCCGATATTTTATGAGTGTATATTTTGCAATTCCTAATAATTCGGAAAGCTCTTTTGTTGTTAATAATTTTTCCTCTACCATAAAATGTCCTTTTGGCTATACGTTCAAAACATACCTTTAAGACATCTTTTTGGCTATTCAGAAATATCTAGTTTTATCCAATTTTATCAAACAAGATTTCTTAATTCATAATTTTAAAATTCCTGTATATATACGTAGTATATATACTAAAAAACTTGTTTCTTTGGATTTGAGTTGCTTTTGATTGCTTTAAAAACTTTGAACAAAAACACACAGAAACACATAGAAATAGTACACAGCCGATGTTATCACAAATAAAAACTCCAAGTTTTCTGCGGGATTCAGCCATTTTTGGAACAACGGTACAATTCCCTGTTAATCCGTATGTCACTGGTTCGAGTCCAGTTGCCCGAGCCAAGATAGACAACCCTTTGTTTCAAGTATTTGAGCAAAGGGCTTTTTTATTGTTATTACTACATTTTTTTCATCAACTAAACAGTTCGAGGTCAACAGTTTTATTATTTGCCGTTTTTGAGAAAACCTCGAACTTTTTATTAAAAAATAGCAGGAATCTGCGATTTTTACTATCCGAGCCAAATTATCATAAAATGTGCTGATGCTGTTGTCCAAATTCAACCGCCGGCTGCTGATGGTGGTCAGTTCATTGTCCAATTCAGCCGTTATCCGTTTGTATTCATCTTCTTCTATTCCGCGGGACAGATACAGATCCAATAATCTGTTTTTCTTGTCCGTTATTTTTAATTCCATTTCATTTAATTCCAGCAATATTTTATCCCGATTTAATAATTCCATCCGTTTTTTATCGTTAATTAATCTGATTACATCCGGCAGTTCATCACCCAAGTGTAAAGATTTGAATATGTCATATAAAATATCCATCACCAATCGGACAGAGATATTATGATGAACACAGGGTTTATTGGTTGGTGGCTGTAAAAACGGGTATTTGCCCTTGGATAAATATGGGCTGAACAAATTGCCACAATGAGCACAACGAACTATGCCAGATAACAAGAATTTCTTTTTGGCCTTGGCCTGGGTTTGGCCGTGCCGTTTTATGCTGATTTTATTACAGCGATTAAATAAATCTTTGGTTATTAATGGTTCGTATATGTGTGGATACAGTTTTCCTTTGACCCGCATATATCCATAATAAAATGGATTGTGTAAAATGTTGTGTATTTGACTGCGGGATAAATAATTTCCATTTTTGTATTTTAATCCAATTGACTTGGCATATTCAACCATATCGCGAATGGATATTACATCTGATGCATATTGTTGGAACAGCTGGCGAACTTTATAACCCCGTTCAGGATCTATGATGACTGTTTTTACACCACCTATGGTTGCATTCAAATACCCAACAGGTGCCGCCGCCAATATTGTCCCATCTTTCAGTTTCTTTTCAAATGACCGCTTTACATTATCTGATATGCAATTGGTATAATTTTCAGCCATCATTACGAATATTTGATATGCCATAATCTGGGAATTGTTGGCATTGGAATCCAGAATTTGATTCTCGCTGATGAAGTGCAATACCAATTTATCTGACTTTCGTAAATTTTCCAATATAGGAACTTCGCGGAAAGACCGCTGTAATCTATCAACTTTATCACAAACCAAAGCAACTTTGTGGGGTTGCTTTTTAATGAATGCAATCAGTTTTTGAAATTCTGGCCTTTCACCGCGGGTGGAACTTTCCACGATGGTAAATTCCTGAATTATATCTAATCCGCGGCGATTACAATAATCGTATAACCGGTTCAGCTGGGCGGATAAACTATGCCCTTCTTCTTGCTCTTTTGTTGAAACTCTGGCTAAAACAACCGCCTGCATTTATTCTCTCGCTGTTACAGCGGTAACATGCGATCTATTTTTTTAAAAATCAACGAAAAATATCAGGATCGCATCGCCCGCAAAAGTGGCCGCGGGCGGGGCCGCCCATAACCGATTCGGATCGATTCGGTCCATTTTCGCGATGAAAATTAAGCGAAAATAGTGTGCGAAGAATGCCGCCCAAAAAGTGCCGAAAAAATTTTTCCCAGTTTTCTGCACCTTTGCGAACTTTGTCAAATTTTTTCTAAATTTTTTTCTTGCAATCTGAGTAAACCCACTTCATGCTTTAGTCCGCAATTCCTGTTAAATAGAATTGTAAAAAAAAACTGGGCAGAGAACCGCCCAGAATTTTGGAGGTATATAAAAACTTTATATAGCCCCCCATCACCATAGGGTACTATATAATTGTTTTTTTATCTTGTAAAGACATATTTTATTTATGCCATACAACCCCCAGAATTCTGCGGTTTTTTCTCCCAACACAAATAACTATTAAATAAACAAGGAGAAAAAAATGGCAAAAAAATATTATTTAGCCATATGCGAACCCATTAATCGCGGTGAATTTTTAGAAAAACTGTATGAAGTAATCATCGCGGTTGGAAAACACGACATAAACCGTATAAATGGTATTCCTGATCGCAAGGACAATTCATATAAATCGTATATATTAAATATGTTTTTTGAAAAATATATTTTCGGAACGGTCTATGTGATGACCGAAGCAAAAGCTAGCGATCCCATAGATAAAAAACATTATAGAATTAAAAACTCTTCTCACACGAAATCAAACGGTATAGAATACATCTATCTGTTAAGAGAGGAAACGGATTTATATACAGTGGCGAAATTTAAGGACTATCAAAACAGAATCGTGTCTTATCGAAATCTCGCACCCTGCCTTCAAGGTACAGTTGTAATCGAAGGAATAAATCTACGAGAGGAATACTTCTCTAGAGAAATAAACGACATAACTGATTTCCCTAATTATTCAGAAGATTACTACAAGGATTTAAAAAACATAGATAAGCAGTTTTGGGATGAAATAAACAATCGTGTATTAGAAGCTAAAGGTGCCTTAACCGAATATGCCAATCTTGCTGCACGGGAGAAATTCAAATCTGATAGGCAAAATGATAAATTGAAATTTGCTAAATCGCTATATATCTATTGTCAGGTTTTAAGATACATAGAAGATGTACCTAAAATAGCCAACAGATTTATTGAAATGGGTAAATACATTGATGGCGACCCTGTTAAAAGTATGATTATGTGCTATTTCAACACTGATCAAGCAACCGGCAGAAATGGAAAAACTTATAGAATGTTTGGGGAAGAGTCTTATATGCAAGCAAATGGATTTAAAACTTCCAATGCTGGTTTAGCACACGACAGAATAGCAGATATAAATGTATTCAAAAATCATTTCTTTTATAAAGATGAATACTCTTTTAGAGATACTGATGCCGAGTTCTTGAAAACTATTAATAAGAATTCCAATCTAAGAATATCTGCGGATATGTTGTATCGCGGTGAAAGTACGGTAAAAAATGATGCTATATTTTATCTGGCGGCACATAATGGAAAAATTAACTCTAAGTTGGAAAGCAACGAACGGTGTTTAACTTCCATCCGGTTTTCTGATGCCAAATATGAAGAAAATATATGCAACTTGACATACATATATGATGATATTCAATCCCTGTCACCCTTGCCAGAAAATCTGCAAAATACTCATACAGCAGAACATATAGCTGATTTATATCTTGATATAAAAACAACAACTATGACAGAGTTGTTTGACGGCTTGTTAAAATATAGCAGAGGTATAACAATACCAAAAGAATTATTAGCACAGCGGTTAGACACATCAAAAAACAGCCTAAATTTGTCGCCAGAATTAATTGCTATTCTGCGAGATTATATATGGACTGATGGTGCCGAAGTGGAAATGTCTTTTGTTCGTATTTACACAAAATTAGCAAAGCTTCAATATTACAATAACGAATTGGCCAAACAAGAAGTTAAGAAATTATATAATTTTCTGAACACCAATTATTCCAACTATATTGGTAATAAAGGAGCAAGTAATTGGGATAATAAAATAATTACAATTAATAATGGATTATTAAACATTATTGAAACGGCTGTTGGAAATGCCGTAGTTGATACTGATTACAATCTAATAAACCAACAGACATTGTGGTTATATATTCTAAAGATGCTTGACATTGAGCCTAATGCCCCTGTACAGGATCCAGTTAGATAAGCAACTGTTAAAAAAACAACCAAGGCGAATGATGTATTCGTTATTCG
The DNA here is from genome assembly GCA_944389525.1 of uncultured Alphaproteobacteria bacterium. GTDB lineage: Bacteria > Pseudomonadota > Alphaproteobacteria > Rs-D84 > Rs-D84 > Enterousia. The sequence goes on from CALXMR010000013.1 coordinate 58,405, forward strand.
CTTTGGTTTTCTCAAAAACGGCAAATAATAAAACTGTTGACCTCGAACTGTTTAGTTGATGAAAAAAATGTAGTAATAACAATAAAAAAGCCCTTTGCTCAAATACTTGAAACAAAGGGTTGTCTATCTTGGCTCGCAATTATAGACAGACTTCGAACAGAAACATATGAAGATGTAATAAA